>CAJGDR010000117.1 GCA_904502205.1 uncultured Bacilli bacterium | reverse complement strand
TTTTTCACGTATGATTTCTTTAACCATGAATCTTTCAGGTTGATCCATTAATTGATCACTAGGATAATATTGTGGACCTTCATCAAGTGAATCAACAATACTAGCAAGTAATTCATCTACACCAAGATTATTAGCAGCACTGATTTTCAAAGTTTTAACAAAGTTAATGTTTTCGTAATGCTTTATTAATTCTTGTAGTTTTACTTCATTTTTAACTAAATCTATTTTATTTAAAACAAGAAATTTAGGCTCACGAATCTTTTTAAAACGTTCAACAATTTCTTCATCTAAGTCCGAAAATTCTTTTGTTGAATCAACCATTAATAATACAGCATCAATTCCATCTAAACTATCATATGCAGCTTGATTCATGTTTTCGCCTAATTCATTAAATGATTTATGAATACCCGGTGTATCAATAAAGATGATTTGTTCAGTATCAGTTGTGTATATTCCTTGAATTTTGTTTCTTGTTGTTTGAGCTTTTGGTGTAACAATAGCCACCTTAGTATCAAGTATTTGATTCATTAGAGTACTTTTGCCAACATTTGGACGACCAACAATTGAAACAAAACCTGATTTAAACGTTTTATTTTTCATTTAATTCTTCTCCTGTAAAGGCATATGGTAGTAAATCTTTAACTTTTAAAGTAATAGTATTAGTTAGATTTGGATTAATTAATGTTACTATCGCATCTTTATCCATCAATTCTGATATAACTTGTCTACAAGCGCCACATGGGCTACCAGGAATATCATTAATAGTTGCAATTACAATTTCTGAAAAGTCTTCTTTTTTATATCCTTGTGATATAGCAGCAAAAAGTGCACTTCTTTCAGCACAATTTGTTAAGCCAAAAGATGAATTTTCAACATTAGAGCCAATAATATAATTCCCATCTTTTAATACTAAGCATGCACCTACTAAATAATTAGAGTATGGTGCATATGCATTATTTCTTGCTTTTAAAGCTAATTCATATTTTTTTAACATATTATCTACCTATTTTTAATAAATCTAGTATTTTTTCTTGTTTTGCAAACATAACTACTTCATCTTCTTTAGTCATATGATCATATCCTAATAAGTGATAAATACCATGTGTTACTAAAAAGGCGAATTCACGATATTCAGAATGTCCATAGTTATCTGCTTGTTCTTTGATTTTTTCATAACAGATAAAAATATCGCCCATTTCTTCTGGTAACTCTGTTTCACCATCAATAGCTGCAAAACTAATAACATCAGTTGGTGAATCAATATTACGATACTCTTTATTCATTTTGTGAATTTCATCACTATTTACTAAAATAATGCTTAAGAAATATTTCCCTTTAAGCTTTTCTTCTTTAGCAATTTTTTTAGCTAGTTTTTTAACTAATTTATGAGCATTAAAAGAAAATTCAAATTCATTACAAAAGTTAACTTTAATCATTTACATTACCTTCATATTTTTCTATAATCTTCGAAACTAAAGGATGTCGCATTACATCAATTGTTGAGAAATTGACAAATTTAATTTCTTTAATATCTTCTAGGATTTTTATTGCATGAACTAGTCCGGATGGAACGTTTTTACTTAAGTCAATTTGGGTAATATCACCAGTAACAACCATTTTAGAATTAAATCCAAGTCTTGTTAAGAACATTTTCATTTGATTTTCTGTTGTATTTTGAGCTTCATCTAAAATAACAAAAGCATTATCTAGCGTTCTTCCACGCATGTATGCAAGTGGTGCTATTTCTATAATACCTTTTTCAATTAGTTTTTCAGCTTGTTCATTACCTAAAATATCATTAATTGCATCATAAATAGGGATTAAATAAGGATCAATTTTTTCTTTTAAATCACCAGGCAAAAATCCCAGTTTTTCACCAGCTTCAACAACTGGTCTTGTAATGATAATTTTTTTAATTTTGTTTTTCTTTAATAAATTCATAGCATAAGCAACAGTCAAGTAAGTTTTACCACTACCTGCTGCACCAACTGCAAAAACAATGTCTGATGATTGTAAAGCTTCAAAATACTTCTTTTGATTAATACTTTTCGCAACTATT
>CAJGDR010000116.1 GCA_904502205.1 uncultured Bacilli bacterium | reverse complement strand
GGTGCTATATGTATTGAAGGTCCAAAATGGTGTGGTAAAACTTGGACTTCAACTATACATTCAAATAGTGCATTTTTAATAGGGGATCCAAAAAACAATTTTTCAAATCGACAATTAGCTGAATTAGATCCTGTAATGATATTACAAGGTGAAACACCAAGATTAATTGATGAGTGGCAAGAAGTACCATCAATTTGGGATGCTGTGAGATCAGAAATTGACAAACGTCAAAAAAAAGGTCAATTAATTCTTACTGGTTCATCAACACCTAAATATAAAGGTGTAATGCATAGTGGTACAGGAAGAATTGTCAATATTAGGATGAATACAATGTCTTTATATGAATCTGGTGATTCGAGTGGATGTATATCACTAAAAGATTTGTGTTCAAATAAATTTGAAAATGTTTTTACAGGTGATGTCGAATTAAGAAAGTTAGCATATTTAATTGTTAGAGGCGGATGGCCTGAAAATATTGATGCAGATATCGCAGTAGCTCATTTGATGCCCAAGGATTATATTGACAGTATAGTAAAAGAAGATTTAAGTAAGTTAGGTGATAATATAGTTTATAACCAACATAAAATTAAACTTTTATTAAAAGCTTTAGCTAGAAATGAATCTACAACAGCATCAAATATGTTGATTTTAAATGATATTATAGAAAATGATGAAGAATCATTAAGTAGAAATACTATTGATAAATATTTAGAAATTTTTAACAGAATGTTTTTATTAAATAATCAAGAACCCTTTTCTCCAAATTTAAGATCTTCATTAAGAGTGAAACAAACCGAAAAACATCATTTTTCAGATCCTGCTATGGCTTGTGCAATCCTAAATATAACAATTGATGAATTAATGAATGATTTAAATACATTCGGTTTTATGTTTGAGTCTTTAGTAGAAAGAGATCTTGCAATATATGCTCAAAGTTTTAATGCTAAACTTTACCATTATCATGATTATAAGAATAATGAGCTAGATGCTGTAATAGAATTAGAAGATGGTAATTGGTGTTGTTTTGAAATTAAATTAGGTGCAAATAAAATTGATGAAGCTGCAAATAATTTAATAAAAGTTTGCAATGATATTGTTAAAAATGGTGGTAAAGAACCGATAATAAAATGTGTAATATGTGGATTGACTAACGCAGCATATAGAAGATTAGATGGTGTTTACGTTGTTCCTATTACAGCATTAAAGAATTAAAAGAGGAATTGAAATATGAAATTAAAATCGCTAAAAGAAATGACATTAAAAGAAAAACTAGGACAATTAATTTTACCTGGATTTCATTCAACATATTATGATGAACAAATTAAAACATTAATTGAAGAATATCATGTCGGCAATATTTTACTATTTACAAGAAACTTTGAAAATGCTGAACAAATGCGTAAACTTTGTCTTACACTTCATGAAAAAGTGTTAGAACATACTGGTCATATTCCGTTTATCGCAATTGACCAAGAAGGTGGATTAGTAACAAGAATGATGAAAGATGTTACTTTTGTACCTGGACCAATGACTGCATCTGCTAGTATTGAAAATGCAACTTATCATACTGGTAAAATGCTTGCTGAAGATATGATTAGACTTGGAATGAATTTAAATCTTGCACCAAGTTTAGATGTTAATAATAATCCAAATAACCCAGTAATTAATGTTAGAAGTTATTCAGATGATCCTACTGTAGTAGCAAAACTTGGAAGTAAATTTATTAAAGGTTCAAGTGAGTTTGGTGTTCTTGCATGTGGTAAACACTTCCCAGGACATGGTGACTGCGAAGTTGACTCACACTTAGGGCTTCCAACTATTAACTATGATTTAGATAGAATTCATAAAATTGAAATGTATCCATTCATTCAAAATATTGATGTTCCAGCAATTATGAGTGCACATATTATGTTTCCAGCATATGATACAGTTCCAGCAACACTTTCAAGAAAAATTTTAACTAATGTTTTAAGAGAAGAACTAGGCTTTAAAGGTTTAATCTTAACAGACTGTTTAGAAATGAAAGCAATTGCTGATATGTATGGAACAGCTAAAGGTGCTTTAATGGCTATTAAAGCT
>CAJGDR010000115.1 GCA_904502205.1 uncultured Bacilli bacterium | reverse complement strand
TTCTAATACTTGTTCAATAATTAAACCAATTTCATCAACATGTGCAAGTAACATTACTTTAACTGAAGACTCTGGATTTACAGCATGAACAACATTATAACTGTGATGAGTATAAACTTTATCATCAATATCTTTTAGTTCATCAATTAACATTTTTTGAATACTTAATTCATAACCTGTAACTGATGGAGTACATAATAATTTTTCAAGTAATTTTAAATCCATAATAGATCCTCACTACGTTATATATTTATATTCGATTCTTAATTTAGCACTTTCTCCAATAAAGTAAATTAAGCTTTTTCCAGAAAAATTTTCAAATGTGAATGTATATTCTGTATTAATTGGAATTTTATAATAATCATCATCACATTTAATATAAATTGCTAAATTTCCAGATTCAACAGTTGAAGTAATTTTTACTTGATCTTGAGGATTAACATATTTTGAAACTAACAACTTATGACCTGAAAATTTCTTTATTTTAATTGATCCGCTATTAATAAAACCTGACTGTACAGAAAATAAACTATTTGTTGATTTAATACGATTATTTTTTATATCATCAAATGTGTATGTAGCAAGTTCAAAATTATCTGGACCATTTAAATCTTCAACATGACTACAACCTGTAAGTAGTAATAGCAAAGAAAACGTAAAAAATACTAATATCTTTTTCATTATTATTCATCTAATTTTAATGTTGAAGTTTGACCTTTTTCATCAATATTAATTAATGAAGTAATTTCACCTTTTTTATTATACTTAACATTAAATTTTTCTTTTTTAAATACTAATTCATCTAGTTCTTCTACACTATAAGTAACTTCCATCATTAAAGATTCACCATCAAAATATAATGTATAGTTACCTTTGAATGTTAAATAATAAGAACCACTATTTTCTTTTGCGAAATTGATTGTTAATTTGTTTTCTGTATTTTCGTGAAATGTTAAAGTCATTACATATTCAGTTCCAGCTTCTTTTCCATAGAACCCTTTGCCATCAACATATTCTTCTACTTTTCTTAATACTCTTTCTTGTCTATTTGCTTCACTTATAAATCCAATTGTTAATACTACACCTACAACTAAAACAATAGCACAAATAATTATTATTAATTTTTTATAGCTTTTCTTTTTCATAGTTAGCCTCCATATATATAATTGTTATTATTATATCACTTATTATCAAAATATTCAAGATATTAAATATTTTAAACAAATGAATTAATATTATTATATAAAAAAGTCTATGATTCAATATTAATCATAGACTTTATTGTTTTATTATTCCATCCAAGATGGATCGCTAGGGTTTTGTTGGAATTTAAGTACTTTCTTAATATCAGATTCACTAATATAGTTTAGTTCAGCTGCAACTTCTACTAAAGTTTCAAAGTTAGAAAGTGAATGATTGATTACATTAGCTTGACTTAATTTATCAAGACCTTTTTTAAGATTGTATGTGAAGATTGATGCAATACCTAAAACATTACATCCAGCTTCTCTTAAAACTTCAACAACTTCAATTGAAGAACCAGCTGTTGAAATTAAGTCTTCAATAACAACAACATCTTTTCCAACTGGTACAACACCTTCAATTTGGTTTCCACGTCCGTGGTCTTTCGCACCACCTCTTACATATCCCATTGGAAGATTTAAGATTTCAGATACGTATGCTGCATGAGGAATTCCCGCAGTTGAAGTTCCCATTACAACCTCACAAGTTGGGAAATGTTCTTTGATGATTTGTGCAAGACCTTCTTCAACAACTTTTCTAGTATCAGGATAAGATAAAGTTAGACGGTTATCACAATAAATTGGTGATTTAATACCAGATGCCCAAGTAAATGGATCATTTGGTTTTAAGAAAACTGCTTTAATTTTAAGTAAATTTGAAGCTACTTCTTTTGCTAGATTATTACTCATATTAACAAAACTCCTTTACACATTTTTTGTATGCTTGAACTGGATCAACAGCACCTGTAATACTTCTTCCTACAACAATGTAAGTAGAACCATTTTCTTTAGCAAATGCTGGTGTTGCAATACGTTTTTGATCGTTTGCTGAATCATCTGCAAATCTAATTCCCGGTGTAACTGAAATTAATCCCATTTCTTTAATAATAGATGCTTCAAGTGGTGAACATACAACACCTTGAAGTCCAGCAGCTTTTGCATTAAGAGCATATTGTTTAACAACTTCATTAAGTGGTTTTTCAATTAATAATTCTTTTTCTAAAACTTCTTGTGAAGTTGATGTAAGTTGTGTAACTGCAATAAGTTCAGTTTTCT
>CAJGDR010000114.1 GCA_904502205.1 uncultured Bacilli bacterium | reverse complement strand
TTTAGAAGCAACTCCTACAACACTAGGAACTAAAATCATTGGTTGTAAACATTGTGATCATGTATTTAAAGAGTTTAATTATGTTGATAATGCTTATCATAAAAATGGTAAATTAAGTGTTAATGGTGCGGATTTAGTAAATCAATATGGTGAAAAAGTTCAATTATATGGACTTAGTACACATGGTATTCAATGGTTTAGTAGAGTAGTTAACTTTGATACAATTTGTGAAATTCAAGAAAACTTTGGTAACAATATTATTCGTTTCGCAATGTATACTGATGAAAATGGATATTGTGATGGAAGTGAAGCAACTAAGAAAATGATGTTAGAAGCATTACATCGTGGTATCGAGATTGCAACTGAACTTGGACTTTATGTAATTGTTGACTGGCATATGGTAGGTGCAGAAAATGTACTTGATAAAAACCCATTAACATATCTTGAAGAAGCTAAAGAATTCTTTAATTACATTACAGAATATTATAAAGATCAAGATAACATTTTATATGAAATTATGAATGAACCAAATGGTTCAACAACTTGGGCTGATTGTAAAAAATATGCAAATGAAATCATTCCAATTATTAGAAAAAATACAGACGCTATTGTACTTGTTGGAAATCCTAAATGGACAGCTGACTTAAACTCAGTTATGAAAGATCCACTAGTTGGTTATACAAACATTATGTATACATATCATTTCTATGCAGCTGACCACACTAGTACATCACAAGTAGTTAAAGCTTATGATAATGGTTTCCCAGTATTCATTAGTGAATTTGGTTTCATGGAATCATCTGGTGATGGCAATATTAGTACTACTAACGGTGAAAAATGGAAAAAAGTTTTAGATGCAAGAAATATTAGTTATGTTGCATGGAACATTTCTAATAGTAAAGGTTCTGCATCAATCTTTAAATACAATACATCAAAACTTGATGATGTAAGTGATAGTAACTTAAAAGAATGGGGTATTTATTTAAAGAATTGGTATCGTGCTAAATCTTTAAATATGTTACCAGGTAATGAAGATGAAAAACTTGAAGCAAGTGTTGAGTTAAAACTTGAAATTCCAGAATGGTCAACAAGTTATGAATGTTTCATTATTAGTTCTGGTGATTCAGATTCAAGACTTGATTATGAATGGTCATCAACTAATGAAGCAGTTGTTACAGTATCAAGTTATTCATCTGTTACAATTTATGGTGACGGAACATGTTCAATTATTTGTAAAAACAAAACAACAGGCGAAGCTGGTATTCTTGATATTGTTGTAAAAAATGGTAAAATAGAAAGTTGGACTAGTAGATACACAGAATAATATTTAACTAAAATAATAGAGGGACAACATGAAAAGAAGAATTAAAACATTAGTAAAAGGTATAATGGGTGGTGTATGTAATAGTATTGGTGGTTGGCTTTACTTAAGAGCAAGAGTTGACCTAGGTAGTATTGTTGTTGCATCGTTCCTATTTACAACTGGATCAGTATTTATAGCACATTGGTTTTTCTATTTGTTTACTGGTAAGATTGGTTTCTTATTAGAAAAAGATGATGAATTAAGAAGAAGTAAAGCAATTGACTTATGTATTGGTTTAGCAGGTAATTTATTAGGATGTATGATGATGGGATTCTTAATAAGAACAGCTGCTTATGATACTAATGCATTATTATTTACGGAATTAAAAGGTATTGTTAATTTAAAAATTGGTCATGATTGGTATGAAGCATTAATTCTTTCATTCTTCTGTGGTTTATTAATTCATATTGGTACAGATGGAATGCGAAGAATTGATAATCCACTAGGTAGATATTTAGTGTTATTCTTATGTATTGGTGGATTTACACTTGCTGGTTTTGAACATTCAGTTGCAAATATGTTTTTCTACTTTTTAAATAACACTTATACTTGGGAAGCTGCTTTATCACTTACAATATTAGTTGTTGGTAATGCTTTAGGTGGACTTGCTGTATCTGGTGTTAGACTTTTAGTAAGTAAAGAATAAAATTAAGGTATTAAAATATTTTTATGATATTTTAATACCTTTTTTTAAAAAAATGCTCACTAATTTTTGAAAAAAACGCTCACTAAATGTTGAAAAAAATGCTCACTAAATGTTCAAAAAAATGCTCATTTTTATTGACACATCATAATATAATTGATATAATATATTTAAGAAAGGTGATTAACTATGGATAAAACAGTTAATTCTAAAGTATATAAAAATAGAATTATAGATGATGTTATAAAATTATATCTAAATATAGCAGGTGCTATATGTATTGAAGGTCCAAAATGGTGTGGTAAAACTTGGACTTCAACTATACATTCAAATAGTGCATTTTTAATAGGGGATCCAAAAAACAATTTTTCAAATCGACAATTAGCTGAATTAGATCCTGTAATGATA
>CAJGDR010000113.1 GCA_904502205.1 uncultured Bacilli bacterium | reverse complement strand
TTTACTAGTATGTTTACTTGCATGTTTAGCACTTGGTAGTGTCGGTTTTGCTGCATGGGTTATTACAAATGATGCAAATGCACAAGATACTGGAACAATCCGTGTTGACGTTGTTAAAGATGCTCGTCTTAGCATTAGTGCTGAGATCGTTGAAGGAGAACCTATTATTTTCGGTTCTAAAGAAAAAGCTTCAACTGTTGCAAACAATTGGATGAAATATGAAGAAACTGATGATAATGGTTTAAAATTAAATGAAAATTTAACTTCAGTTATTAAAATTGTTATTGGAAACTTCGATTATGTTGATAAATTAACTATCACATTAGAAGAAGATCAAACTGCTTACTATGCTGAAGCGTTAGCTAAAGGATATGTAGCTGAATTACCAAAAATCGAATTAACTCAAGCTGAGTTACAAGCTTTAGTTGATAAAGATGCTGATGATAACAACAAAATTGTAGATGGTGAATTAACTGTTTACTTAGATATCAATTTTGAATGGGGTACAGCATTTGGTGATAAAAACCCAATTGATTACTACAATGGTTTTGAGTACTCTGATGAATTAGGTGATGAATCAATTGAAAGATTACAAGAATTAAGAGAAACATTCGAAGGTACTGAAGATGCTGAACACACTTTAACTTATGTTGCAAAAGTTGAGGTAACTACAAAATAAATTTAAATAAAAATCTATAGAAAGGAAAGTTGATGATATGAGGAAGAATAGAAAGATTACTAGAAATTCTTACAAACGTAAAATCATTCTATTTGGAATAATCCTATTTATATCAATTGCTTTAATCTCTACTGGATTTACTGTTTGGGTAATGTCAACAGGTGCAAAAGAAGAAACAGAAGGCGGCGTTGAAATTGGCGTTGTAGCTGATGCTAATATTACAATTAGTGATTTAAAAATTTATAAAGAAGTCATTAAGAAAGTAGTTGACAAAGAAACAAATGTTTCTAAAGATGTTAAAGAATTAGCAGAAGTTGCACTTAATAAATTCGTATTTGATTTTGAACCACTTGCAAGTGATACTACTGGAAGAGTTCGATATAACGAAGGTGGTGCTGTTGAATCGCTAGTCTTAGTTATAAATGCATTTGTTACACCAAAAGATTACATAAGTAAAGTTACAATTAAACTTGAAGTACCACAAGGTGTAATTGATGCAGCACAACAAGGTTACATTACATTACCAGAATGTGCAACAATTATGGGTGGAGAATTGTGTGTTGAATTAAAAGAAGGTGACAATGAGTTACTTGCTGAAACAACAAAAAACTCTCGTGGTGAAGATGTTCCGACAGGAAGATTAATTCTAAACTACCGTATTGAATTTGGTTGGGGAGAAAAATTCGGTGGCATGAATCCTGGATTGTACTTTGATGTACATCCAGATGGATTGGCAACAGCCAACCAAGATGTAAAAGAACAGCTAGAAAAATTCCGTGCTCTTGTTTATGGATATGAATATAATCCAGAAGCAACAGATGAAGAATTATTAGCTCATGCTTCGCCTCTTTATAAATTAACCATTACTGCAAACATCAACTAATTATAAAAAATATGCAGTTTTTAAGCATAATACCTGTTATAGTTACGTTCATTGGTGTAGTTAGTTTCGCAGTATTGTTTACAATTCTTTACAAGACTTATGCAAATTCACAAATTGAAGAAATAAAGTCTGGAAAAAGAGATATCGAAATTATTGATGAAGTAATTCGTAATAGGGACAAATCAGTAATTAAGCGTAAAAAAATATTAAAAATTGTTAAAACAATTTTCTATTACGCTGCGCTTAGTATTGTTGTTCCACTGTTTATCTTTTCTTTGTATAGTAAATTAGTTAATAACGTATTGATGATTGGTGGTAGAAACTTAATGGTAGTTGCATCACCATCAATGAGTGAAATTCATGATTCAAACAAATATGTTAAAAACAATAATTTAACAGATCAGTTTGATCAATACGATATTATTTATCTAGAAAAAATTGAAGATCCAAGTAAACTATCACAATATGATGTTATTTGTTTTAAAAGCGATAAAGGCATTAACATTATTCACCGTATCCGTGAAATTAAAGTAATTGATGGTGAAATTAGATATGTTACTAGAGGGGACGCAAATAATGCCGATGACAAATATTCACCAAAATTCGACGATGTCGTTGGTCGTTATACAGGAAAGAAAATAGATGGAATAGGTATCTTTATTATTTTCCTACAATCAGGTGCTGGAATTATAACAATTATTTCTTTAGTATACTGTTTGGTTATGATTGATCGTAACGCAGAGAAAATAAATAAAGTACAAAGAGAAAGAGCTAGAAAGCTTGGTAAAGTAATAGATTACAGTAACGAAACTGAATCTAAAGCTTTAACCGCAAAATATCATGAAACAATTTATTATAAAGGTGTTGCTTATACATTTGATGAAAATGGGTTTATCGAA
>CAJGDR010000112.1 GCA_904502205.1 uncultured Bacilli bacterium | reverse complement strand
TTATAATTGTTTCGAGTTCACCCATCTTAGATAAAAGCATTTACTCAATTGTGGTGCCTAATATCAAAGCCGAGTATATACGATTAATGAAAACATTGTATAATTTAAATATCAATGTACCCAAATTAATTGGTGTTTTAAATGATGATTTTCTAAATTATGAAAAAGTTATATTAGATTTATATAACAATACAACACATGACAAAATAAGTTTCATTAATGATTTTGAAGATATTGATATTATCTATAATTCAATATATAATTATCAAAGGCGAAATATAAAATATATTTTCGTTTTATTTCACTCATCTGAGATTTTAGACTTTGAAGGTTTATTACGTTTTGATTATCTAATTCTATCTAAATCATCTCACACTACTTTCACTAAGACATTAACTTCTGTTGATAAGTTAATACGTACAAATGGTATTATAATTGGAAACTTAGATGATTTCAGTGATTTGTCCTTACAAGATAATTTCATTCCTTTTAGTTTTGATACTGACTCTTTATATAATATCAAAAACTTAACTACACACAACAAGATTATTACTGGTGAACTTTACAAAAATAAAATTAATCTTTGTGAATTTCTGTTTTGCTTAACTAACTATGATTACATTTATATTATCATTTCTTTGTTTATTCTTTATGATAATGAATATCAAAGCATCAATTCAGCTCATATATTTTTCTCCAAATATATATTTTAAAAAGAGGTTCTTTCGAACCTCTTTTATTTTTTGATTACTTCGTAAACTTCTTTTTTAGATATATGTCTATCTAAAGCAACTTGTTTCATTGCGTCTTTATCTGTCAATCCCTTATCGATGTAATGTTTGTAATGTTCTTCAATTGTAAGATCATTTAATTCAATTAACTCATCAGACTCAGGATTAGCATTTCCTTCAATGATTAAAACCATTTCTCCTTTTAATGTATCAGCAACTTCTAAAAGTTCAGCAGGTTTGCCCCTTAAATATTCTTCATGTTTTTTTGTAAGTTCTCTAGCTAGTACAATATCACGATTAGTAAATAACTCATCTAAAATTGATAATGTTTCAAGAATTCTATGAGGAGACTCATACATAATAATTGTTTCTTCTTTATTATATAGTTTCTTAAGTTCTTGTTTTCTTTTAGCTTTTTTACTATTTAGAAATCCTGCGAAATAAAATGAATGTGCAGGTATACCCGAAGCAATTAAAGCAGTAAGACCAGCCGTTGCTCCCGGAATAGAAATTACATCAATATCATTTTCAACTGCTTCTTTAACGACAACCCATCCTGGGTCAGATATAATCGGAAGTCCTGCATCACTAATAATCGCGACATTTAGTCCCTTCTTAATTGTTTCAATGATTTCATGACTAATTTCATTTTCATTAAACAAATGAACACTTTTTAATTTTGTTGTTATTTCATAATGGTTTAATAACTTATAAGATGTTCTTGTATCTTCACAATAAATAACGTCAACCATCTTTAAAGTATTAATTGCACGAAATGTCATATCTTCCAAGTTGCCAATTGGAGTTGCAACTAAATATAGTTTAGCACTATTATTATCAAAACTCTTTTGTCTTTTCATATTTAATACTCCTGTTTGTAATTAAATATTCTGAGTATTTCTTTTGTATATGTTCCGTTTAAATTATGAACATAAAGTGGCGGCAATATTTTTAACCCACCTTGTTTTTTACTTTTCTTTCCTTCAATCAACACAGCAAGACTATGTGTACTATTTTTCTTAGGATAAACAAATCTTATTCTTTTTGGTTCAATACTATATTTTCTAAATACTTCTAAAATATCAATTAATCTTTCAGTTCGATGAACCATCGCGAATGTTCCATTATCTTTTAGTAATTTTCTAACACTATCTAGAAGCTCATCTAAGTTTAAAGTAATTTCATGTCTTGCTAAAGTAAGGTAGTCATTTTTATTAATATGACTTTCTTCTTTATGTTTAAAATAGGGCGGATTACATGTTATAACATCATATTTAGAAACACCAATTTTTTTATGTAGTGTTCTAACATCATCATTAATAATTGTGATTTGATTTTCTAAGTTGTTAAGTTTAACACTTCTTGTTGCAAGATCAGCAAGTTGTTCTTGTATTTCAATTGCATCAATTGGTGCTTTAGTTTTTAAAGATAAAAATAAAGGTATTGGTCCATTCCCTGTACCAATATCCAATATTCTTTTATCTTGAGGATTAATTGTAACAAAATCACCAAGTAAACTAGAATCAAGCGAAAAATGAAACATATCAGGACATTGGATTATTTTAAGACCATCATATCCTAATAAATCATTAATTACTTCAACCATTATTTATCTTTTCTTGGTACTACTTGTACTTGCTCAGCGTAATAAGCAACAGGCATACCATCTGGAGATTCTTGTGCTCTAATGATTTGTTTAACATAATCAACACCAACAACTTTACAATAATCACAATTAGGTGTTTTTACATATGTACC
>CAJGDR010000111.1 GCA_904502205.1 uncultured Bacilli bacterium | reverse complement strand
TTCATATATTAAACAAATATTTTTTGATTTTTATTGGAAAAATTTTTAATTTTTTTAAAATTATAAAATCTTATCCCTAAAAATAATTAAGGATGAAACTTATTTCACTTCAAATTAGAAATCGATTCATATTTTATATCAATACATTTATTTTTATTAGAACAAGGCTCCAATAAATAAAGTTTTTTTAATAATATTATAAAAGCTTCTTTCCAATAATCAAAAATAAAAAAAGATTAACAAATTATTTTGTTAATCTTAATTAATTTAGTTATCAAATTCTTCTTTTAAAGAACGTTTCATTAGATTTTTAATTGTTTCATTTACATCTTTTTGTAGATAAATAATATCATATACCGCATCAATTATTGGTGTTTCAATATGCAATTTTCTAGCCATTTGATAAGCTGAAAGAGTTGTTCTTGCACCTTCAACTACCATTGGTATACTAGATACAGCATCTTGTAAGTTCTTACCAGTTGCTATTGAAAGTCCTGCTTGAAAGTTTCTTGAGTGATATGAAGTTGTTGTAACAATTAAGTCACCTACTCCAACAAGACCTGATAACGTTTGTTTTTTTGCACCCATAGCGACTGCTAAACGTTCCATTTCTACTAGGGCTCTAGTGATTAATGCTGCTTTCGCATTATCTCCATACTTTAATCCAGTAAGCATACCTGATGCTATCGCATAAATATTTTTTAAAGAACCACCAAGTTCAGCACCAACTAAATCATTAATAGTGTAAACTCTAAAACTGAAATCATTACTGAAAAGTGTTTGTATAAGTTTTGCTGAATCAGGATTAGTACTTGCCGCTGTTACGACAGTCGGAAGTCCAATTACTACTTCTTCAGCATGACTTGGTCCAGTTAAAACAACAAAATCTTCAACTAAATCACCTAGTATTTCATAAACAATTTCAGAAATTCTAAGACCAGTATCTGGCTCAATACCTTTACTAGTATTTACAAAAATCTTTTTGTCTTGTAATAATGATTTTATATTATTTAAAACTATTCTTGATACTTTAGTTGGAACACTTAAAATAATGATATTTGAAAAATCTAATGTTTCTTTTAAATTAGTAGTGGCTTTTACCCCATTTTCTAATTTAGCATTTTTAAGTTTTGTTTCGTTAGTATGAAGATTATTAATTTCATCAACAATTTTTCCATCAACATCGAATAACAAAACTTTGTGATGATTTTTAACCAATAAATTGGCCAGTGCAGTTCCCCAACTACCAGCACCAATTATTGAAATATTCATTATTCTTCCTTCTTTCTAACAATGATTTTGATTGGAGAACCTTCAAATGCGAAAGCTTCTCTAATCTTATTTTCTAAATATCTTTGATATGAGAAATGTAAATAATTAGGGTCATTGGCAAACATTACAAATGTTGGTGGTGCAACACTTACCTGTGATACATATGAAATTTTTAATCTATTACCATTAAATATTGGTGCTTGATTTAAAATAGTTGCATCTAATACTACATCATTGATAATATTAGTTGGAACTTTTCTTTGATAGTTTTCATATACAATATTAATTTGTTCAAATAATGTTTGAATTCTTTGATTTTTTAAAGCTGATACGAAACAAATAGGAGCATAACTTAAATATAAGAAATGAGCTCTAATTTTTTCTTCATATCGTTTCATTGCTTTATCATCTTTTTCAACAGCATCCCATTTATTAACAACAATAATACAAGCTTTATTAGAATCTACAGGATACCCCGCAATACGTTTATCTTGTTCTTCGATTTCTTTAGTTCCATCTAAAACAATTAAGCATATATCACATCTTTCAATTGCTTTCATTGATCTTAATAAACTATATTTTTCTGCATTTTCGTAAATCTTACCTTGTTTTCTAATACCAGCTGTATCAATAACAACGTAATTTTTACCATCACGAACAAATGGTGTATCGATTGCATCTCTTGTAGTTCCAGCTACATCACTAACAATTACACGTTCAGTTCCTAAAATGGCATTAGTTAATGAACTCTTACCTACGTTAGGTTGACCAATAATTGAAAACTGAATTGTATCCGGATATTTTTTATATGATCTTTTTGGTAATAGACGAACAACTTCATCAAGCATATCCCCAATACCAATACCATGTAAAGCACTGACAGGGAAAACATACTCAACTCCCAATTGATAAAGTTCATAAACATTATCCATGAATTTAACATCATCAATTTTGTTAGCTGCGACAACTACTGGTTTTTTACTACGATGTAAGATATTCATAACATCTCTATCTTGATTAGTAATACCTACTCGTCCATCAACAACAAAGATAATTAAATCTGCTTCATCAATCGCAAGACTAGCTTGAGCTCTAATTTCATCCATGAAAGGAACATTTTTAAGTTCAATACCACCTGTATCAATAACACTAAATGTTTGATCTAACCATTCACATTTACCATATAAACGGTCTCTTGTAATTCCACTTTGATCGTCGGTTATCGCCAAATTGTCTTGAACCAAACGA
>CAJGDR010000110.1 GCA_904502205.1 uncultured Bacilli bacterium | reverse complement strand
GGTGTATCTAGTGCTCTTCTTACTTATCCTGTTTTAATGGCTGGAGATATCTTACTTTATAACAGTGATTATGTTCCAGTTGGTGAAGACCAAAAACAACACTTAGAACTTTCTAGAAACCTAGCAGAAAGATTTAATTCAAGATATAGTGATACATTTAAAGTACCAGAACCATTAATTCAAAAGGTTGGTGCGCGTATCATGTCACTTCAAGATCCAACTAAAAAAATGTCAAAATCAGATCCTTTAGAAAAAGCTTCAATCTTTTTACTAGATGAAGAAAATGTAATTAGAAAAAAAATTGCGAGCGCTGTTACTGATAGTGATGGTTTAATTAAATATGATGTACAAAATAAACCAGGTATTTCTAATCTTATGACTATCATGTCTTGTATAAGTGGTTTATCACTTGAAGGTATTGAAAAAGTATATAACGGTTTAGGTTATGGCGTATTTAAAAAAGATCTTGCTGATATGCTAGTTGAACATTTAAAACCAATTCAAGAAAGATATAATGAAATCCTAAATAGTAAAGAACTTGATGAAATCTTAACTGAAGGAGCACAAAAAGCATCTTATCTTGCAAGTAAGACATTAAGTAAAATGAAAAGAAAGATGGGTATCGGAAGAAAATAATCTCAGCATTTGCTGAGATTTTTTTTTATTTTTTTAATTAAATAGATAAATAAGTATGAAATTTTTGCTTGTAAAAATTATTATATTTAAATATAAATTTGTATGTTACTTTACAAAAATAATACTTCGTGATATGATGTATTGCGTAACAAGGAGTATTATATGGACATACAATTAAAACGAGGTATATTAGATATATGTGTACTAAGAGCAATTAAGAATGAAGATTCATATGGTTATAAAATTATTAAAGATGTTAAACCATATATTGAAATGACAGAGTCTACTTTGTATACAATTTTAAAACGCTTAGAAACAAGTAATTTGTTAACAGTCTATACAAGTGAACACAATGGAAGACTAAGAAAATATTATCATATTACAAGTGATGGATTAAAACGTCTTGAAGACTTTAAAAATGAATGGCGTGAAGTAATGGAAATTTATAAATTTATAACAAAAGGAGATGATGAAAATGCGTAAACAAGATTTTATTGACATTTTAGAAGCTAAACTTAGTGGACTTCCTAAAAGTGATCTTGATGATCGAATCGTCTTTTATAGTGAATTGATAGACGATTATATCGAAAATGGTTTAACTGAAGATGAAGCAGTATTAAAAATTGGTAATGTTGATAATATCGTAAATGAAATCTTACAAGATACATCATTATTTAAACTTGCAAAAGAAAAATTTAAACCAAAAAATAAACTAAATACATGGTTATTAATACTTATATGTGTTGGATCACCAATTTGGTTATCATTATTAGCAGCAGGGATCTCTGTTATATTATCATTATACGTTTCTTTATGGTCAGTTATTATTTCATTATGGTCTGTTGTTTTATCACTTGTTGTAACAAGTGCAGCCGGATTGTTAACTGGAATTGTTTTCTTATTTAAACCAAATATTATTTCTGGAATACTATTTATTGCTTTAGCTTTAATTTGTGCAGGACTATCAATATTTTTATACTACAGTACAATTTACTTAACAAAACTTTTATGTAAACTTACTAAAAAAATGATATTAGGACTTAAAAAATGTTTAGTTAGAAAGGAGGAAGCATAATGACTAAAAAAAGAAACATTTGGTTTATTGTTGCTGGTGCTCTAATCGGACTAGGAATTATACTTACATTAATTGCATTAATTTTTAATAATTTTGATTTTTCTAAATTAGATACTACAACTTATCTAACAAATCAATATGAAATAAATGAAACATTTGAAAATATTAATATTAATACTGATACAGCAATAATTAATTTTGTATATTCAAAAGATTCAACTTGTAAAGTAGAATGTTATGAAACATCAAGTGAATCACATACTGTAATAGTAAAAGATAATACTCTTACAATTCAAGTAAACAAAGATAAAAAATGGTATGATTACATTGGTTTCAATTTTAATAGTCCAATAATCACTATCTATTTACCAAATACTGAATATAATTCATTAACTATTTCAAATGATACTGGTGATATAAATATACCTAAAGATTTTACTTTCAACAATATTTCGATTGATGCCAACACTGCTGATATTTACTGCGCGTCAAATTGTCTTAATTTATTAGAGATTTTAGTTAGTACAGGTGATGTATCTATTGAAAACAATAAAGCAAATGCAATTAAAGTAACAACTTCTACTGGAGATATTGAACTATATAATGTTCTTTGCTCAACAGATATTTTATTAAATATTTCAACAGGCCGTATACTTTTAAATACAATAACTTGTGAAACACTTAATTCAACTGGAAATACCGGTAAAATTGAATTAATACATGTAACTGGAATTAAATTTGTTATCGAAAGAACAACTGGTGATGTTTTATTTGATCATTCTGACGCAAATGATATATATGTTAAAACTGATACTGGTGATGTAAAAGGAAGTCTACTTACAAGTAAAGCCTTTAT
>CAJGDR010000109.1 GCA_904502205.1 uncultured Bacilli bacterium | reverse complement strand
TATGCAACAGCATTAAAAAATTCATTAACCAATGTTGATGGTACAGTTTCAATAAGTGGAAGTACTGTAACAATTAAGTTTAATCAAGCTGTAACAAGTTTCACATTTAATTGTACTAACGCACAAGTAAGAATGAATTCTTTAAAAATTAATAATAAATAATTTGTATAAGATTTATATGAATTTTATATAAAAAATAACGCAGACACTAATTTTGTGTTTGCGTTTTTCTATTGTATATAACAGTTGCTAAAAATGACTATATATGATATAATAATCAATGAGGTGATTTTAAAATGAAAAAATATATATCAATGCTTTGTTTTGTATTTTTATTTATGTTACTTGTAGGTTGTACTACAGGTGGAAATACAACTAATAAAATGGTTGGTTTAGAAATTGATGAAGAAACATTTCAAAGTGAAGTAGTAATTGGTGAATTTAATATTCGTACATGGAAATTAAAGGAAGTTTATGCTGATGCAGGATTTAAATATGTTAATTTCTCATATGATATGTTATCACTTGAAGATGTTGCTAAACTTAGTCTAGTTGGTACACATACTTTAACTTTTACACATAAAGGTAAAACATGTGAATTTGAAATTACTATTAATGAACCAAGTAAAGAAAATATTTTAACTAAAATTCAAAAAGTTGTAGATGCAATTACGTTACCTGCTAAAACTACTACTGATTTTGGTTTAGTAACTTATAATGATGGTATTGAAATTACATGGTCAAGTAACCATGAAGCAATCGTTATTAATAAAAATAATGCTGTTGTTTCTAACGAAACTGAAAATGATGTTGTTGTACGTTTAACTGCAACATTCTCATATTACAGTGAAACACTTGAAAAAGAATATGAAGTTATCGTTGAAGGAGTAAAACATGTTCATTCATATGTTGATGGTTACTGTGAATGTGGTGAAAAAGATCCTAACTACGTAGAACATACACATGTGTTTATTAATGGTAAATGTACTTGTGGTGAAGTTGATCCAAATTATGTACCTAGTCATGGTGGTGTTGAATACACTGGTACATATTATGATTCAGCAAATCTTGAATTAGATGACAGAGCTTTACTTCTTGAACTTCGTAAATTAATCACAAATACACATACTAAAGAAGTTACATATGGTGATCTTAGATATATGTTAGATGACACAGATGGTGCAGAAGACGATGAATCTAAGGTATTATGTCTATACTCAAGAATTAAATATAGCGGTACTTGGGATGGCGGAAGTACATGGAATAGAGAACACGTATGGCCTAAATCACTTGCATGGTTCCCAAGTGTTAGTAACTCTGATAAAGGTGCTGGTGCTGACCTTCATCATATTAGACCTGAAGACAACCGTGTAAATTCAGTTCGTAATAACGATAAATTTGGTGAAGTAAATGGTGGAAGTGAGGTTACATCATCTAAAGGAGTTAAATCTGGCTGTTACAGTGCTGGTGGATACTTTGAACCACAAGACTGTGCTAAAGGTGATACTGCGAGAATTCTTTTCTATCTTTTCACAAGATATAGTCAAGCTGATAGTTATAGCTTTACAGTTGTAGCACAAAGCTTAGAAATGCTTCTTGAATGGAATAGACTAGACCCAGTTGATGAATGGGAAATGGAAAGAAATAATGAAACTGCTAAAATCCAAGGAAATAGAAATCCATTCATTGACCATCCAGAACTAGCTGATATTATTTGGGGGTAATTTTAGTGACAGAAAAAGAGTTTAAAAAAATAATTACCGATATCGATAATGTTTCTTTAAATAAACAAAAAGTTGCTGAACTATTTAACAATGTAATTAACAAAATTAGTAGTAATTTACATCAACAAATTAAAATAAAAGATTATGTCTTATCTAGTTATATGGCAATCGGTATTAATTATAACCCTGATGTTATATATATCGCTGTTGATGTAGAAAACATTAATAATAATCAATTAATCTTTAATGCTTTTGAAAATGCTTTAATCTTAAGCAACTTCGCTAAAATCGAAAGAACTTCGAATGTTATTAAATTTAGTGATGAAGATTATACATATATATTAGAATTAAGAGTTGAAGATGTAACACCAGTAGAATATATTAAACAACTTGTTAAAAAGTTTGATGAAGTAGCATCTAAATATACTCTTCTTCAGAATGCATTAAAACTAATTAACTTTTTTGAAAAAGAAGAAGAAATTAAAGATCTTGACTATAAAGTAGTAATTAATTTATTATTTAAATCACTTGATGATGATGTAGAAAATAAATATTATAAATATTTAAGTTTACTAATTAAATCACTTGATGATATGAGTAATAATAAAAAATATGTTTTATTAGATTTAGTAACTAATGCTAATTTATTTGAAACAATTAGTGAAGTAAAACTTAATGAATATCGAAAACTAAGAAAAGCACTTGCTAAAGCAGTTCAAACAGAATCAGAAAAAACATTAGTTGATAGTAAAGCAGAAATTGTTATCGATGTTAATCCAATCTTTGATTCAGTTAATAAAACATTTAGTTGGAGTTACGAACTAGTCGGAAAAGATGTAAAAAATTGTGGTGGAATTTACTTGAATAATGAAGTAGAATATCAAAC
>CAJGDR010000108.1 GCA_904502205.1 uncultured Bacilli bacterium | reverse complement strand
CCTATAATCTTTAAAGCTAAATGTTTCATAAATGAATAAAAAAATAAGGTATTCTAACTAAAACTAGCTAAAATACCCTATAAAATGTAAAAAAAATAAGCCTTACTAGAAGACTTATAGATTTCAAAAAATGGTGATCCGTACGGGATTCGAACCCGTGAATGCATGCGTGAAAGGCATGTGAGTTAAGCCGCTTCTCCAACGGACCAAATGGCGGAGTAGAAGGGATTTGAACCCTTGCGCCAGTTTCCCGACCTATACCCTTAGCAGGGGCACCTCTTCAGCCTCTTGAGTACTACTCCATTGCCTTATTAGTTTACACTATTTTTTCAAAATTGTCAACTAATATAGTTTTTTATTTTTGTATATCTTTACAAATATTGGATAAAATAAATATAGTAATTGCAGGAGGATAAAATATGCCAAAATTAAATTGTGATGTGACTAAATGTCATTATAATTGTGGATCACTATGTTCAAGAAAAGCAATTAGTGTTGATGGCCCACATTCATATTCTAAATCAGAAACTTTATGTCGAAGTTATGTTCCGAAAAACCATTCTAATTTCTTTTTTGAATTTGGTGATTTAGAAGAATACCCAAAAAGCGAAACTAATGTTTATTGTGATGTTGAAAATTGTGTGTTTCAAAAAGATTCAGAATGTCATGCAGACAAAATTGAAATCAAAGAAACACATAATAGACCTGGTAGCAAATCTCATCACGAATCAATGTGTAAAACATTCGAATGTATTGATAAATAAAAAAACCTGCTATGCAGGTTTATTTTTCTTTATTATTGTTATCGTAAATTAAATCACCAAGACAATCATTGATATCAGATACAGTTAAATCTAATCCACCAGAAGCAACTTTTTTGCTTGCTACTTTAATTAAGACTGGGCATGTGTCAGCATCTTTAATTTTTGAATCAATTGCTTTAATAGCAGCTTCATTTTCTGAAGTGTATTCTAATAAATAAATCTTAGCAAGTTTACCATCTTTTTCTTGTGTTCTTACAAGATTAGCATATTCTAAAACTTTTTCTTCAATTAATTCATTGTGTGCACTATCTTTTTTGTAAATTAATACATAATAAGATGTTTGTGTACCTGCTTCATTTACATGCTTAGTTAAAACTTCGCTAGCTTCAATTTCAGGTAAATCTGTTAATTGTTTATAAGCAAATGGTTTTACAAAATAGAATACTAAAAATATTACTATTGCTAAAAATAATGCAGCAAAACTACCAATATAAAAATATGTAAGTTTAGATACTTTTTTATCGTTTTGATTTGTTTTCATGGGATTCTCCTTTATTTATCTACAATTGTTAATTTCTCTAATATTTGGGTTTTCATATCGTAAGCAGCAATAACTTGACCTTTACGAACTCTTATCAAACAAGGTGAATAAGCTGTTTGAATTTCACTATAATCATATGTCCATATAAAGTCAATTGGACCTTCTACAGGTGCATTGATTCCTTGATTCTTTTCAGTATCACCTTTATTTAAAACATATAATCTTGGTAAATCGTGTTTTTTATAATTCTTATAATAATATATTACATCTTCTTTAATGCGTTCACAAACTGCACAATTATAACGATAAACATAAACATAATAATCATCTTCTTTTTGTGATAAGATATCTTCATAATAAATATGTTTCATGTCTTCGTAATCCTCAACTTTACAGCTAGAACACGTTAATAGCAAAAGAGGTATCATCATTAAGAATAAACTTACTTTGATTAATTTCATTATTACTCACCATCTTCTAGTTATTATAACATATAATACTATAAATATCAAGAAAATAGGTTAGGAGTTTCCTAACCTATTTTTTATAATAAAGATGTATTTCTTAACCTTTTATTTTTCTTGATATACAATTAACGAATAAGCCATCTTCAATAATTCAAGTGTATTAACTTCATTTGATGCAACTAAGTATTCCATTCCACTTTGGAAAAATGTAACCGTACTTTTATTTATAACCGCTACTGCATCACCTAATATATATATGTCACCATCTAAATATGTTGTTCTTTCTTTTTCTGTTTTAATTACTTCTTGTTCAATAATAGTATAATTGACATCACCTTTATATGTCATTATATATGTTCTTTCATTATTATTAACTGTAGTTTTTTCATCTTCAAGTTTTGTATTTATTGGATAATATGTTGGATATGTTTTTTCTCTTTGATATTCAATACTACTGTATGTTTCAAAACTTGCAGTCATTGTTTCATTTTTCAAAAACAATGTTTGATCTAGTTTTGGATTTTCTTCAATATTCATATATACAAATCTACTTACTAGATTTTTATTATCATCAAATACTTGGACTTCTTGAGGATATCCCGTTTCATTAGAAAAAATCACTTTTTCTGTTGATGCTGAAGCATTATCAAACATTTTCATTTTCATTTCAATTGTTGTTGTTTTCTCTTCTTTTGTAATTACTTTGTTATCATCATTAACATAGTCTTTACTTAATGATTGTAACAAATAAGGATATGATGAATTAATTGGCCATCCACTTCGAAGTTTAAAACATTTGTTCACTGATGGTAATAAGACAAATACATCATTATTGTTTTT
>CAJGDR010000107.1 GCA_904502205.1 uncultured Bacilli bacterium | reverse complement strand
TAAAGTAATTCCTTCAAGAATATATGGAACTAAAAAAGAAACTAATGCTTCGATTGAAGTATTACTTTTAAAAGAATTAGAAACTGATACTTGGGAAGCTTTAACAAGACCAGCAAAAAGAGTTAAAATTGGTACAGAAATTGTTTTCGGTGATAATCAATTTACTGCAACTTGTATTGGACTTGGTGAAGATGGTTTAAGAACTTTCAAAATGAATTATGAAGGAATCTTTTTAGAAAAACTTGAAAAAGTAGGTGAAATGCCACTTCCACCATATATTCATGAAAAACTACAAGAACAAGATCGTTATCAAACAGTTTATGCAAAATATTATGGTAGTGCAGCAGCACCAACTGCAGGACTTCATTTTACAAATGAAGTACTAGAAAAATTAAAAGAAAAAAATGTTCAAATGGAATATGTAACTCTACATGTTGGTCTTGGAACATTTAGACCGGTTATGGTTGATAATATTGAAGATCACCATATGCATAGTGAGTTTTATATGATGAACAAAGAAACTGCAAAACGTCTAAACGATGCAAAAGCTAAAGGAAAAAGAATCATTAGTGTAGGTACAACATCTACTAGAACATTAGAATCAATTTATAATAAATATGGTAAGTTTGTTGAATGTAGTGAAGATACAAATATCTTTATTTATCCACCATACAAATTTAAAGCAATTGATGCTTTAATTACTAATTTCCACTTACCAAAATCAACTCTTTTAATGTTAGTAAGTTCGCTAGCAACAAAAGAATTAATTATGAATGCATATGATGCAGCAATTAAAAACAATTATCGTTTCTTCTCATTTGGAGATGCGATGTTTATAAAATAATATAGAAGGTGAAAAAAATGACATTATATAAACAATTAGCAGATTTAATTTTTCCAGATATTACTGAAACAATTGAAGATTTAGAAAAAAGATATCCAGCACGTGATTTACCAGAAGGAGCAATGGTAACAAGATTTGCACCTAGTCCAACTGGATTCTTACATACAGGTTCACTTTTTGCTTCAATGACTTCTCGTAAATTTGCTAAACAAAGTGGTGGTGTATTCTATATTCGTTTAGAAGATACTGACCAAAAAAGAGAAGTAGAAGGTAGTGGAGATAGTTTAATTTGTCAATTACAAACATTTGGTGTAACTCCAGATGAAGGATATTTAGGAACAAATAAAGAAAGTGGAAATTATGGTCCATATGTTCAAAGTCAAAGAGCAGATATTTATAAAGTAGTAATCAAATATATGCTTGAAAATAATATGGCATATCCATGTTTTTGTACAACTGAAGAACTTTCTAAAATGCGTGAAGCACAAAATGCTAACAAAGAAAACTTTGGGTACTATGCTCAATATGCAAAATGTAGTACTTTAACACCAGCAGAACAAATCGAAAGAATTAAAAATGGTGAAAGCTTTGTAATTCGTTTTAGATCACTTGGTGATTACCATAACAAAGTTGCGATTGATGATGCTATTCGTGGACATATTGAAATGGCTGAAAATGATCAACATATCGTAATTTATAAAAGTGATGGACTTCCAACATATCACTTTGCTCACTTAGTTGATGACCACTTCATGCGTACAACACACGTTACTCGTGGTGAAGAATGGATGCCAAGTTTACCAATTCATATTGAACTTTTTAATAGTATGAAATGGACTGCTCCAACATATGCTCACTTACCAGTTATTATGAAACTTGATAATGGTAACAGACGTAAACTTTCAAAAAGAAAAGACTTAGAAGCTGCAGTATCATTCTTCTTAGAACAAGGTTATCCAATTGAAGGATTCATGGAATACTTATACACAATTGCTAACTCTAACTATGAAGCATGGCGTGATGAAAACAAAACGCTTGATAAAGACGAATTCAAATTTACATTTGAAAAAATGTCTTTAGATGGTGCTTTATTTGACCTTGCTAAAGTTCAAAACTTATGTAAAGAAAAACTTGGTCACATGAATACAAAAGAATTCAGTGAAGCAGCAACACTTTGGGCTAAAGAATATTCACCAGAACTTCTTGCATTAATTGAAAAAGATCCTGTATACTTCTCACAAATTGTTGGTATTGAAAGAGAAAAAGAAAATCCAAGAAAAGACTATGAAAAATTCTCTGATATCTTACCACTAATTAAATTCTTCTATAATGAATACTATGATGAAATGGTAAAAGAATTAGTATTCCCAGAAAATTTATCAGAAGAAACTATTAAAAAAGTATTAAAAGCTTATGTAGAAGTATTTGATTTAGAACTTTCTGAAGAAGATTGGTTTAATCAAATGAAAGAAGTAGCAGTTAGTCAAGGTTTTGCAGCTAACGCTAAAGAATATAAAAAGAATAAAGAAGCATTCTTAGGACATGTTGGTGATGTAGCCGCAATACTTCGACTTACAGTATCTTTAAGAGCTCAATCACCTAATTTATATATTGTAATGAAAATCTTAGGTAAAGAAGAAGTTACAAGAAGAATTAATAATATTTTAAATAAATAAATAAAATTAAACTCAAAAGTAATTAAATATACTTTTGAGTTTTTTTATTAATATAAGTCTTACTTTTTATACATAAAAATTATTTAATTATCCAAAATATT
>CAJGDR010000106.1 GCA_904502205.1 uncultured Bacilli bacterium | reverse complement strand
TCTTGGTACTACTTGTACTTGCTCAGCGTAATAAGCAACAGGCATACCATCTGGAGATTCTTGTGCTCTAATGATTTGTTTAACATAATCAACACCAACAACTTTACAATAATCACAATTAGGTGTTTTTACATATGTACCAACAGCTGGAACAATTTCACGTAGTTCTTGGTATAAGCCGCTTTCATAAGCAATACAACACATAAGCTTACCGCAGATACCACTAATTTTATTGTTATTAAGACTCATTGATTGGTCTTTAGCCATTTTCATTGTAACAACATCAAAGTTCTTTAAAAAGCTACGACAACATATTTCTCTTCCACATCCGCCTAAACCACCAATAAGCCTTGCACCTTCGCGTGTTCCAATTTGGCGAAGTTCAACTCGTAGTTTAAACTGTGGAGTAAGATGTTTTAATAAATCTCTAAAATCAACACGATCATCTGCAGTATAATAGAAAATTATTTTTGTTCTATCAAATGTATATTCTGCTTGTAATGGTTTCATATCAAGATCAAGTTTAACTACTTCGTGTTTAAAAATCTTAAATGCAGCTTCAGCTTCTTTATTATTTTTCTCTTCAATAATTAAATCTTCTTGATTAGCTTTTCTTAATACATCTTTTAATTCAGTTTCAAATTGTTTTTCATCAATTTCTTTATTTCCAACAATTACTTTTCCAAGTTCTACGCCTCTTACAGTTTCTACAATAGCATAATCACCTGGTTGGAATTTTATATTTAATGGTTTGAAATAATAGATGCGTCCCATTCCCTTAAACTGTACGCCAACTACTTCAATCATATTTTCACCACCTTTTATAGTTTTTGTAATAATCCTGCTAAAACTAAATCAATATTAACTTTAGCTTTAATCTTTTCAATACTTGAATTGATTTCATCGATTTGTTTAGCAACTTCAATTGTATCAATATTTTGATAATCATTATTTTCAATTAAGCTTGTAAAATAATTACATTCTTCTTTTTCAATGAATCTAATTTCTTCTCTTTTATATAGTGTAAATATTTCTAATAACCAATGAGCAGATTCATTTGACTCAATTAATTTTTTATTTAAGAAATATTCAACATATATATCTTTTTTATTTTGCTTTGCTGTTATTAATTTTTTAAACAAATCAATAACGTTAATAATAGTTCCTTTTTTTAATGCATCTTTTGATTCATCAAAACTACCAAATAATTCTGATAAAACATATGCTACATCTTTATCAACACCATCATTTTGTAAATTATTAACTAAAATAGATTTATTGATTCTTTTAAATCTTACTAGTTGTGTTCTAGATGTTATAGTCTCTAATAATACATTACTATTTTCTGTTAATAAAATCAAATAGTTATTTGGATATGGTTCTTCTAAAAACTTTAAAAGCGCATTAGCAGATGAACGATTCATTTTTTCTGCTTCATCAATTATATATATCTTATTTAGTTCAGTTAGTGAAGTCATTGAACCTTCATGAATAATGCTATTAATTTGATCTTTTCTTACAACACCTTGAACTGGCGCAATCATCATTACATTTGTATGAGTACCATTATCTATTCTTTTACAATTAGCACATTTATTACATGGTTTATTTTCACCTAAGCATAATAGCTTTTTAGCAAAATAAAGTGCAACTTCTTTCAAACCACTTCCGCGTTCACCTTCAAAAATGTAAGCATGACTAATTTGATTTTTTTTGAAACTATTATCAATTAAATTTATTACTTCTCTTTGATAATCAATAATATTCATTAAAATCCTCTTTCTTTAATAAAATTTAAAATAATATCATTAACTGCTTTACATTCTTCTTCAATTGTAACATCGCCATTAACAATCTTAACGCGATCTTTAAAACGATCAGCAAGCATTAAATATCCATTATATACCTTTTGATGGAATTCTAATTTCTCATGTTCTAATCTATCAAGTTCTTTTTGATGTGATTTTCTTTCTAAACCAATTTTAGGATCAACTAATAAGTAAATAGTAAGATGTGGCATAAAGCCTTCAGTAGCAAACATATTCATATTATATACTTCGTCAACACCTAATCCTCTAGCGATACCTTGATATGTAAGTGAAGAATCAATAAATCTATCACAAATAACAAGTTTACCAGCTTCAAGCGCAGGGAATACTGTTTCTTTTAAATGTTGTCTTCTACTTGCAGCATAAAGTAATGCTTCTGTTTTATCATCCATAGCAATATTATCGTTATCAAGAATTACTTCTCTAATTTTTTCCGCCACATAACTGCCACCTGGTTCTCTAGTGTAGCATACTTCAACATTAAGTTTAGCAAGTTGTTCTTTTAATGATGTAATAACTGTTGATTTTCCAGAACCATCATTTCCTTCTATTGTTATAAACAAACCTTTCATTTTATTTTACCTCACATTATACTTATTATATCATAATTATGTAAATTAATCATTCTTTTTATTAATTATTGATAATACCATTCCTTGATGTATTGTTACTAAAGATTCAAGACCAATAAATTCGTTATCTATTCCTAGTGGAAATATATTTGTAATCAATTTATGATCTAACTCATATTTTAAATTTTTAATTGTAATACATGATTCGTCAGTATAACTGAATAAAGATATATAACCT
>CAJGDR010000105.1 GCA_904502205.1 uncultured Bacilli bacterium | reverse complement strand
GGTAATGCGCCTGTTAAAGGATTACTTGAAGGTATTGATGAATCATATGAAAATGGTATTACAGATGAATTCGTTGTTCCATATTTAGCAAATAAAGACGCATATATCAAAGAAAATGACAGTGTTATTTTTGCAAACTTTAGACCAGATAGAGCAATTCAAATTTCTCTTGCTATTACAAACCCTTCTAAAACTACTTTAGTAAATACAAAAGAATTTAATAATATTTGTTTTGTACAAATGATGTTATATTCAGAAGACGTAAAAGGTGATGTATGTTTTGGTCTTCAAACTTTAGATAACTTATATGGTGAAGTAATCAGCCAAAATGGTTTAAAACAATTAAGAATTGCTGAAACACAAAAATATGCTCATGTAACATATTTCTTTGATGGTGGAGCAGATAAAGAAATTGAAGGTTCAACAAGAATCTTAATTGACTCACCTAAAATTGAAACATTTGATATGATGCCTGAAATGAGTGCATATCAAATTTGTGACAGAGTATTAAAAGAAATTGAAAGCGAAGAATTTGATACAATCATTTTAAACTTTGCAAACTGCGATATGGTAGGTCACACAGCAATTATGGATGCTACTATTAAAGCGGTTGAAGTTGTAGATGAATGTATTGGTAAAATCGAAGAAGCAGTTAAAAAAGTTGGCGGTACTTTAATTATTACAGCTGACCATGGTAATGCTGATATGCTTGTTAATGAGAAAGGTTTACCTCATACTGCTCACACAACTAATCCTGTACCATTTTGTGTATTAAAAGAAGGATTAGAACTTTGCAAAACTGGTAATTTAGGAGACGTTGCACCTACAATGTTAGAATTACTTGGTGTAGAAATTCCTAAAGATATGACTGGCAAAAGTATGATTAAAAAATAAAGGAGAATATATATGCCATATATTAAAGAGGTTTACGCTAGAGAAGTATTAGACTCAAGAGGAAACCCAACAATCGAAGTTGAAGTGGAAACTGAAAGTGGTGCGAAAGGCCGTGCTATGGTTCCAAGTGGTGCATCTACTGGTGTACATGAAGCTCTTGAACTTCGTGATAAAGATTCTAAAAGATATAAAGGCAAAGGTGTATTAAAAGCTGTTAACAATGTTAACGATGAAATTGCACCTGAAATTATAGGTTATGATGTAACTGCTCAATTATTAATTGATAACTTAATGATTAAACTTGATGGAACACCAAATAAATCACGCCTTGGTGCTAATGCTATTTTAGGTGTATCAATGGCTGTTGCGAAAGCTGCAGCTGACTATTATGGAATGCCACTTTATCAATACTTCGGTGGATTTAGTGCTCATCTTATGCCAACACCAATGATGAATATTTTAAATGGTGGTGCTCATGCAGATTGGTGTATTGATTTCCAAGAAATTATGATTGTTCCATCTAAAGCTAAATCATTTGCTGATGCAGTTAGAATGGGTGCAGAAGTATTCCATACTTTAAAAGATGTATTAAAACAAAAAGGATTAAATACTTCAGTTGGTGATGAAGGTGGATATGCACCTAAACTTTCTTCAAATGAAGAAGCAATCCAATTAGTTATTAAAGCAATAAAACAATCAGGCTACAAACCAGGTGTTGATATATTCTTAGCACTTGATGTTGCTTCTAGTGAGTTTTATAATCAAGAAACTAAAAAATATCATTTAAAGAGTGAAAATAAACAATTAACTTATAAAGAACTTGTAAGTTTTTATGAATCAATTTGTTCAAAACACCCAATTGTATCAATTGAAGATGGACTTGCTGAAGATGACTGGGAAGGCTGGAAATATATGACAGCTCGTCTTGGATCTAGAGTTCAACTTGTAGGTGATGATTTATTTGTAACAAATACTGAAAGATTACAAAAAGGTATTTCTAACAATACAGCTAATGCAATATTAATTAAAGTAAACCAAATTGGTACTTTAACAGAAACTTTTGAAGCTATTGAAATGGCTAAAAAAGCAGGATATGCAGCTGTTATATCACACAGAAGTGGTGAAACAGAAGATACAACAATTGCAGATATTGCAGTAGGACTTAATGCTGGACAAATAAAAACTGGTTCACTTTCAAGAACTGATCGTATTGCAAAATACAATAAATTAATTAGAATCGAAGATGAACTTTCAGGTTCAGCTAAATATGAAGGTATTAATTCATACTATACTATTAAAAGATAAAAAAACACATTGGTTACCCAATGTGTTTTTTACATTTCAATTTGTTTTTTCTTATTAAAGTATATATATGTAATAAGAACACCAATACCAAAAAGTATTCCAATTATACTCATAAGTTGTGATGGCGAAATACCAATGTTAGTAGATCCACGATTGTCGAATCTTAAGTATTCTGCGAAGAATCGATAAATAGAATAACTTATTAAATATAGTGGTAATTGGAGTTTATTAACTTTTAATAAAATTAAAAATAAAATGATTAAGAATAATGATTCAATAAGTTGAGTTGGAATTACTTTAGTAGTTTTAGCATAAAGGTTCGCTGAAACTAAACCTTTTTCTATTAATGAATTATCTTGTTTTGCTACACCTTGTTGGTAAGCTGGTGAAGTTTCTAAATAATCTTCAAAAAGTTTTTTGTAAGCATCACTTCCATAAACGGTGTAAATACCATTACCTTCATAT
>CAJGDR010000104.1 GCA_904502205.1 uncultured Bacilli bacterium | reverse complement strand
TTCTGCTTTATTTTTAATTATTTCTTCAATTCTTTCACCGGCATCAATATCATCAAAAGATGTAGAAACAACAGTTATACTATAACGTTCCATCATTAGTTTAGAAAAATTAGTTGTAAATACTTCTCTTACTTTTTCTAACTCTTCGCCAAGAATGCTATATATATCAAATTGAATTGTACTTGATTGTAATGCTTCTTTAACAATAGACGCGAGTTGTGCTTGAGATATATCTATAGCTGATGTGCTCTTATAAAATTTACCTGCATTAACAGCTTCAATTTTGTAAATTATAGTGATTTGGAAAGTTGCATAACTTGAATCACTTGTTTGAGCAGCAGTAGATATTTGTGCAGTTTTGTTTGCAGTTGAAATTGTAGTGATGTGTTCAAAAATACTTTTAGTTTTAAAACCTTCACTATATGTATTTTCTTTTAAACCTTCGAAGTCATGATATATGATACCAACTTCATTTGCATTAATTTTAACAAACGTTCCACAAAGTAATACTAACATTCCTACTAAACCAAGTGGCGTAAACAAATATCCTTTTTTATTTATTTTTCCATGTTTATTAAATACTGTAATTACAACAGCAATTGAAATCATCAATACGACACTTAAAACAATACCAATAATTAATAATGACATATATATTCTCCTTTTTTAAATTTCTGTTACATCATCAGGGATATATACATTTACATCCTCATGATTACCTGTTGCTATTTTCGAAAGTGGTAATTTTAAATATGTAACTTCAGCTTCCGCAAGTACTGTACCATCTAAAGTTGTAATTTCACCTGTTCCTTGAAAGATTCTACTTTTGTTAACAATTATTCGTCCGACAGCTTTAATCTTTTGATTTAGCGGAACTGGTTTTCTAAACTTAACAGATATATTTGTAGTAACTCCCCATTGGTCTGGTTCACTTATCCAAATAGCACGACCAATAATTTCATCTAACATACAAGTGATCATTCCACCATGACATCTTTCTGGATAACTTTGATGGTGATCTTTGTATTCAAAAATACTAATTACAGTTCCATCTTCCATTTCATAAAATGGAGCTTGAAGTCCTAATTTATTTTCAATACCACAAATAATACACATTTTACTATTTGTTTGTTTTTTAATTACTCTCATATTTCACCTAAAAAATAAAGAGTGCCAAATTGGCACTCAAATTTCATTATTCAGCAGCTTTTGCAAGATAGATAAAATCTTCAGCAATTAAACTTGCACCACCAATTAATGCACCATCGATATGTGGTTGAGCCATTAATTCTTTGATGTTACCAGTTTTAACACTTCCACCATATTGAATACGGATAGCCTCAGCAGCTTCTGCACCAAATAAAGCTTCAACAGTTTGTCTAATGAAACCACAAGTTTCGTTAGCCATTTCAGGAGTTGCAGTACGACCAGTACCAATAGCCCAAATTGGTTCATAAGCAATAACTAATTCTTTTACTTGTTCTAGTGTTAATCCAGCTAAATCTTTTTCTACTTGATTTTTAATAACCTCTTCAGTTTTAGCGCCTTCTCTTTCTTCTAAAGATTCACCAACACAAAGAATAGGAACTAAATTATGTTTGAATGCAGCATGAAGTTTTTTATTACAAGATTCATCAGTTTCATTGAACATTGCACGTCTTTCACTGTGTCCGATAATTACATATTCAACACCAGTTGTTTCAAGCATGCTTGGAGCGATTTCTCCAGTAAATGCACCTTGTTCTTCGAAGTGCATATTTTGAGCACCAATTCTTAAGTTTTCTCCTTGACGTTTAACAAGATCTCTTAAGTAAAGAGCAGGAGCACAAATTACAGTGTCAACTACTTCATTTGATGGAAGATTTTTATTTACAGCAAGTACGAAAGAAACAACTTCTTCACGTACTTTAAACATTTTCCAGTTACCAGCAATAATAGGTTTTCTCATTTTCTTGACCTCTTATTTATCATCTAGGCAAGCTACACCTGGTAGAGTCTTACCTTCTAAGTATTCTAAACTTGCTCCACCACCTGTAGAGATGTGAGAGAATTTCTTTTCATAACCCATTGAAATAGCAGCTGCAGCTGAGTCACCACCACCGATAATTGTAGTAGCACCTTCAAGGTTAGCTAATGTTTCACAAATTGATTTAGTACCAATTGCGAATTGTTCAACTTCGAATACACCAGCAGGTCCATTCCAAACAACAGTTTTAGCACCTTTTAATTGTTCAGCATAGAATTTAATTGTTTCAGGACCGCAGTCTAAAGCTTGCCATGTTGCAGGAATTTCAGTTGCTTTAACATATTTAGTTTCAGCAACAGCAATTGCACCAAAGAAATCTTCAGCCATTTTTTCTTTATCAGGGTCAGCAATTTTAACATCAACTGGTAAAACAATTTTACCATTAGCTTTTTCTAATAATCCTTTTGCATAATCAACGAAATCTGGTTCACATTTTGATTCACCAACTTCGTAACCTAAAGCTTTAAAGAATGTATAAGACATAGCTCCACAAATCATAATTTTGTCAGCTTTTGATAATAAGTTTTCAATTACAGAAATTTTATCAGAAACTTTAGCACCACCAATAAAGTTAATTTCTTTTTCTAATAAGAAACCAGAAACACTTTCACCTTTGATATTAGCTGCAATACCTGTATTAGAAGCAGCATCACGGTGAGCAGTACCAAATGCATCATTTACAAATACATCACCAAGGCTTGCCCAATATGCACCAAGTTCTGGATCATTTTTAGATTCTTTTTTACCTTCTAAATCTTCATAACGTGTATTTTGGAACATAAAGATTTCACCAGCTTG
>CAJGDR010000103.1 GCA_904502205.1 uncultured Bacilli bacterium | reverse complement strand
CGACATTCATAAATAATACAAATGCGATTACTGAATAAATATAAATAAATGACTTAATCAAACTTTTAGCATTTAACAATACTTGTCCACTTACAATTAAATAAATACCAAATAAACTACAATTTAAATGTAATAGTGTGTCTAGTACAAATAGTAATGTTGCATCCGAACGATAAGATACTAAGAAAGCATGTTGTGGACTTATCAACATTGCAACAAACATACCAAGTGATAAGAAAGCAACACAACTAAATTGAGCATCTTTAATCTTTTTACTAAATAAATAAGAAAGAGGTAAAGTAGTAAAAGTAAATGGTGATATTTGATCAAATGTTAATGATATAAATTCACCATGACGATAAAAATCATTTATGTTATATCCAACAAATAATAATACATTAACAACAATAAAAACTAAATTTGTTATTTTTGGATTCATGTATTTATTAAATAACAAAATCGTAACCATCAATGTAAAATAAACACAAACACAAACAATTAACATTGTTAACATTGGCATATACTTTTACCTCCTTTCATATTTTATATTATTTTTTTATTCTTTTTCTTCTTGTTTTAATCCTGGAATATCTTCTATATCAAGTTCAGGAAATAAGTCTTCAAAAAAATCTTTTTTTTCATCATCATCTTTTTGATTTTGTTCCTCTTTTATTATATCATCCCATGGACGTATAATTGGACCAAAGCCTGGAAATAAACCACTTTCATCATCTGAAGATTCACTATTATCTACAAAGTCATCTGTATATTCTGTTGAACTTATAGTATAAACTGTTTTATTATCCGTAGATAAAATCATCAATAAACCATTTTCGACAGAGTAATTTGGATTTTCTTCATTAACTTTAAAAACAGTAAGTGCAGTACAATTTTGGAAAGCATTTTCTGGAATATCTTTTAAGTTTTTACCTATTGTAATATTTGCAAGGCTTGTACAATTAGCAAAACATCCATTACCAATTGTTTTTAATCCGTTACCTAAAGTTACTGTTTTTAAACCAGTACAATCTACAAAAGCAGTATTACCAATTTCTAAAATAGTATCTGGAATAATAAGATCAGTTAAACCACTACATTTTCTAAACGCATCATCATTAATTTTAGTGATTTCATCAGAAAATGATACTGATTGAATATTTTGACAGTTATAAAAAGCTTTGGCTGGAATTTCACCTTTACCATTGATAACAACTTCTTTTAATGTTTCTGGTACATATTTAGAGTTAAAACTATAACCATTACCACCAAACAAATAACCTAAGTGTTCATTATCAGCTTTATCAGCATTTCCAAAATCACTTCCAATAAAAGGAACAGTTAGTTTTTCAAGACTTGTACAATCCTTTAAGATATTAGTTCCAATTACTTCTACTGTCGATGGAATATCAATTACTTTTAAATTAGTACAACCACTAAATGCATTGTTACCAATTGAAATTAAACCGTCTAGTAAATAAATACCAGTAATTCTTTCGCAATTTTGAAAGGCACCATCTTTAATTCCTAAAACTCTCATTCCATTGTAGTTTGCACCTATGTATACATCACCAGATGTATTTGCATAACATCCGCTAATTAAACAATAGTTACTATTTCCAATAAATTCAAATTCTATACCATATGATGTTTCATATTCCCAAATAGCAGTAATAGTTTGATCTTTAGTAATTTTTGTATAATCAACATCCCACTCAAGTAAGAATGCACCATCTTTTGTTGCAACCGGTGGTACAGCATCTTGACCATGTCTTACTGTTTGAACTAAACTTCCACTAATGTATGTTCCACCATTCAAATCAAATGTTACAGTATATGATTTTCTACCTGCAAATAGTGTTAATAATACGATAGTAATAACAATAACAAATTCAATTGAAATAAATAATAATAACTTCCAATGTTTTTTCATTATGTTTACCTCCTAATCATTAACTTATTATATCAAATTTTATACGTTTTTGCAAGTATCATATTAAGTTACCATTTATTAGTAAAAAAAGAGTAGATTACTCTACTCTAAATTTCAATCGAATCAATTATTTTGCCATCTAAACTTAATAAACTAATTTTATTATCACATATTTCTAAATAACTATGTTCAGTATTTTCTTTTGGTAAAGTTATTGAACCACTATTTATACAAATAACACCATTAACATTATCAATAAAACCTGTATGATAATGACCATAAACCAAAACATCAACATTATCTGGAATATTATTTTTATTTTCCAGGTGACCATGAGTAAAATGCACTTTTTTATTATTAATAACTAAATCAAAACTATTTAAGAATTTAAATTCTGATATCATTTCATCAACTTCAGCATCACAATTACCACGAATAACAATAAGTTTATCTTTTAACATATTTAATACTTTTGATACTTCCATTGGATTATATTCAAGTGGTAGTGGATTTCTTGGTCCATGATAATATAAATCACCAAGTAAGATAATTTTATCAGGATTACTTTTTTTAATTATTTCAACTAGTTTATTTGTATAGTAAAGTGAACCATGGATATCTGATCCAACAATATATTTCATTATTTCTCTCCTAATTTTTGAATAAGTAGTTCAATTGTTTTGGCATGTTTTAAATAATGCAATTCATCATTAAAACATTCAGGAATATGTATAAATAACGATTTATGAGGGTAATTATTTAATAAATGATAATATAAGTTATTACATACGAATTTACCGGCATCATATGAAAATATGATAAGGTCTTTGATGTTATCAACATCAACTTTAGTTTTTAACTCAAAGTCTCCATTTAGATCAATCAATTGGTCTTTTTTTATTTCATTGTTGTTGTCAGGCAAACTACAGCTTGCAATGTTTTTAGCACTAATTTCAAGCGTTAATTCACTTCTTTTTCTAGCTTCCCCCATAGCAATAATTAAATCATATT
>CAJGDR010000102.1 GCA_904502205.1 uncultured Bacilli bacterium | reverse complement strand
TTCTTTAGTAGTTACTTTTGCATCACTTGCGCCAGTACTATTAAATAATTTAACTAATTCTTCAGCGAATTCATCGATAGTTAATACTGTTCCATAATCAGTTCCATCATTGTAATCAAATTTAACTGTGTAAGCTAATTCTTTCCAAGTAGCAACTAATTCTAAGTTACCAGTTGTTCCTTTAGCGATAACTTCTACTACTTTACCATTTAATTCCCATCCTAAGAATACATAACCAAGTTTAGTTGGAGCAACTAATTTAACTTCGTCTTCAATAGTGTAAGTTACAGGGTTACCTTCAACTGATCCACCATTTAATACATATGCAATTTCATAAGCAACAGGAGCATATTTAGCAACTAATTTAGCAACACCTAAGTTTTCAGCACCTAATGCTTCAACTTTAGTTTCACCATCATACCAACCTAAGAAAGTATAATGTTCTTTAGCAGCTTCAGGTAAAGATGCGATAGGAGCTTCAATTGAGTATGATGCAGGAAGATTTTCACAAGCACCACCTGCTAAATCGAATTCTAATGCATAAACTACAACTTCCCATTTAGCAACAAATGATAAAGCACCACTAGTTCCTTTTTCAATTTTAGAAACTAAAGCACCATTTAATTCCCATCCTACGAATTTATAACCAAGTTTAGTTGGAGCAACTAATTCAACTTCGTCTTCAACAGTGTAAGTTGCAGGGTTACCTTCAACTGATCCACCATTTAATTCATAAGAAATTTCATAAGCAATAGCTTCGAAATGAGCAACCAATTTAGTAACGCCTACTACTTCAACACCTAAGTCTTCTACTTTCACACCTTCTTCAGTAAACCAACCTAAGAATGTGTAATGTTCTTTAGAAGCTTCAGGTAATTCAGCAACAGGATTTTCAACAGAATATGATTCAGGTAATTCTAGTGCAACACCACCAGCTAAATCAAATTCAACTGAATATACATTTAATTCCCATTTTGCGAATAATTCGATGTTTCTTCCGTTACTTGTACCATTAACAACTGTAACAGCTTCTCCTTCGAATTCTTCATTTTCATACCATCCAGCAAATGTATAACCTTTACGAGCAGGAGCAACTAATGCTTTTCCTTCTTCGAATTCGTTATAAGATGTGAATAGGTCTTCACTTTCTTCTCCACCATTTAAATTATATTCAATATCCCATGAAATAGGATTAACAGCAGAGATTTTTTTTGTATCAGTGTCTTTACCGTTAGAAACTGTTAATTCAAATACACCAGCTTTAACAGGTACTAATTTACCGTCTTCAATAACAGCAAATTCTTTTCCAGAAGACACAGACCAGTTAACATCTGTTAATATTTCACCATTTTCATCTTTTGCGACTAATTCATAAGTTTGTGAAACATAAACACGTGCTAACATGTCAATTTTAACTTTTTTCGCTTCACCAGTTAATGTACAAGATGCTAAAACTAAAACACCTAGTATCATCATAACTGAGAAGGTAAAAATACGTTTAAAAAACTTCATATAAATTAACCTCCTAATTTACTCGTTAATTTTACCACAAAAAAAATTAATTTTCAAATGAATAGAAAAACGTTTTCACTTTTTTTATCATTTTTTTCAAGATTATAGCATTTATTCTCAATTTTAATAAATAAAATTTTCCTACTATTAAAATAAAAAAAGGCTCTTTTATAAGCCTTGTAAAACATCATATTTTCAGATTAATATTTTTTTAAAAGAAACAAATTTTTCCTATATTAAAATAAAAAAACTCTTCTTTCGAAGAGTTTCATTCAAAGATTATTCAGCTTCTTTTTTAGCTTTAATCTCTTTTACTTGACGACCATTATAGTATCCACATACTGGACAAACACGGTGAGATAATTTATATTCACCACAGTTTGAACAAATTACCATTCCTGGTACAGATAATTTATAATGAGTACGTCTTTTTGCTTTACGTGTTTTAGAAACACGACGTTGTTGAGCTATTGCTCCCATGTTGACACCTCTCTACTCATTTTCATCAGGTATTTCATCTAACGTAATATTACGTTCTTTTAATATTTCATATGCGTCTTCACGAACAACTCGAATAGGAATATTAATAACAATATTACTCCATACAGCAACTTCGGTATCTATAGAATTGCCATCAAAAGCATACATGTCTTCTTCTGGATCCTTGCTATACGTCTCAGAAATTTGTAGATTCATATTATATTCTACAGGTTCTAGCGTAAGAGCACATTCTAAAAGCAATTTAGCAACAATGCTATAATCAAACTTATAAGTTTGAAAATCAATTTTGCTAATAGAAACAACACATTCTACAGATAAAACATCTAAGATATCGGTTTCAGTACCCGTATCTTTTATTTCATCTAAAAATCTGTGAAAATCAGATTCAATTTTGAAACTATACGGAAATTTAGTTATTTTTTGTAGTTGTTGTAATGACCATTTCATACGAAACTCCTGACCTATATATTATACACTAATCACCAATTTTTGTCAAAAGAAACAATTACATTTTTTTGAATATAATATAGTGGTGACAAACTATGAAAGAATATATAAAATCATTGTTTTTAAAATATTATACACTACTAAATAGGATTCTTACAAAATATAAGTTTATAATAAAATCCATATTTTATTGGCAAATCATTATAACAATTTTAAATCTCACTAAATTCAATTTGATTACAACGATATTATTAGGCTTAGCTTTAATAATAACCGATAATTAATCATTCGTTCTAACTCTATCAACAAAAGTCTTCATAAATTTTTCAATTTCATCACTGTTTATAATAAATGATTGAACATTAATTACTAATTCATTGGTTATATTTATTCTAAAAATATAAATTAATATTACTACAAAACGAAAATAATCATAATAGAAATCTGTATCATATTTAAAAAGCTCATCACATATTAAAGTTTTCAAATCAATTTTCAAATTACTATTTTCAACATAG
>CAJGDR010000101.1 GCA_904502205.1 uncultured Bacilli bacterium | reverse complement strand
ACTAATTCTAATGAACCATCAGTTTTTCTTGTTGGGAATAAAATTTGATAACTTTCTGTATCAATTGAAGTTAATGGAAAAGATTGTCCCATACGTACATGTGCATTTTTGATAACAACATAGTCACTAACAACAACTAGTCTATCACTGGCATTTAAAAATTCTGCCATTTCTTCAAATGAACAAACACCTACGTATTTCTTTTCTATCCAACCATTATAGTTTTCTGCTTGAACAAAATACCAATTACCGTCACTACTTTCATGATAAATAGCAACGCCTTCACCAACATTTAGTGATGTTTCTTGGAATCTATCCATATCATAATTATTTGAGTAATGATTTGTCGGATAACTACGAAGCCAACCAAAATCAACAATTAAACCATATTTAACATCAACCATCTCATTAATGTTTTCTAAATTTCGATTAGCAAGAATATCATTCTTTTCCCATGTTGTTATACTTGATCTTGTTTCATGATTATATACTGTGTATTTATTCATATTAGTATATGCATTAATCATTGTTAAGACTGTATCAGCTGGAACTTTGTTTGATAACATTTGAACATCTACTACTTCTGTTTTTTGATAATCACTATATACTAATTGATTAAAAACATTGATTTGATCTTTTGTCATAATAGTTTGATAAATGTTATGTTTTTTTGATAATTCTTGTAGCCAATAGTTAACATTTTCCATCGGATAACTCTCCATTGATGTATCATACACCGCTCTAATTTCCATATTAAATTCTACAGATGAAAATTCTTCACTCCAACCACTAAACTGATGATATGGAACAACAGGTGCACTAGGTGCCGTAGCAGATTGTTTCATTAAAACTTTTTCTTCTTTTAAAAGTTCACCATAAAATCCATAAAACTTAACTGTAAATTCCATTAAATCATAAAGAGCATTAACTTCTAAATCACTTGTAACATTAGAAAACTCTTTATCCCAACCAATAAAAGTATATCCAAAATCATCTTCAACCTCAGGTGCAGTAGCACTTTTATTTTCTTCTACTTCTTCTGTTTTTAAGATGTTTCCATCAATATCTTTAAAAACAACTGTGTATGTAACTTTTTCTTTTTCACCACAAGAACAAATACCATCGACATAAGAATGTGTATGAGTTGTTGTACAACCAACGAATAAGAAAAGCATTAATACAACAAAACAAATATTAATTATTTTTTTCATTTTCATACCTCTTAATTATATTACAATAATCTTATAATTATTATAGCATATTAAGTGTCATTTTTCAAACAACTAACTTATTGCTTGTAAATATTTTTATATTATATTATAATAATATATGGAGGGATTTATGAAAAAGATTATACTTTTATTATTAATCGGTCTATTTGTTTTAACAAGTTGTCAATTTTCACCAACAGTTAATAATGGACCAAATAGTGAGCACGTTCACCAATTTATTGACGGAAAATGTGAATGTGGTCTAACAGATCCAAATATCCATGTGCCAAATTTGAATCCTGACAACTGGGATGATTTAGGTGGTGGCGGAACTGGTGATCAAACTGAAGAAAATGAAATTACATTTGAAGGAATTCCAGTAAACCAAAAAGTTGAAAATTTAAAAGTCAATGATTTTATTGATCAAACTTTATCAGTTTATAAAATTGACTTAACTAAGTTAACAACTTCAGATTACTATACATTCGAAAATGATATTCTTACAATTAATAAAGATGGTATCTATGAATTAACTGGAACACTAAATGGTGCGTTAATGGTTGATGGAGATGCAGAAAAAATTATCATTCGTTTAAAAAATGCAACTATTGAAACATTAGATCCTCAACCATATCCAGCTATTACATTTAAAAAACATAGCGGGACTCGTGTATTAGATATCGTATCTGACTCTATTAATTACCTAAGTGATAGTATTGGTGATACAACTTTAGCTGATGAAGGTTGTGCGGTAATTCAAGCTAAGAAATCAAACCTTGTTATTACAGGTAGCGGAGAGCTTAACTTAAAATCATATGGTGAAGAAACTACTGGTATTAAAGTTAAAAAAGATTTGTTTATTTTTGATACAACAATTAATATTGATGTAAACGACAATGGAATTAAATGTGGAAACACAATGGGTATCTACAATGCTAATATTTTTGTTAAATCATTAAATGATGGTATTAAAACAGATGTTGAAGCTGAATCACTTGATGATGAAATAACTAGTGATATTTATGCCGGATTTATGTATATTTTAAATTCTAATATTACAGTAGATGTTTCTGATAATGGAATTGACGCTAATTCTTTTCTTAAAATTAACAATACATTAGAACATACAATTAAAGTAACTACAAATGGTGGAGCACCAACTACAATTACTGAAACTTCTTCGGATAATGCTGATGGTAAAGCCATACGTTGTAGTGGTATTAAATATATCGATCCAGAAACAGAAGATGAAACAGATTTATTATCTAAATCTGAATTCAATTATTTGTTAGTAATTTTAGGTGGTAACTTTATTGTTAATAGTAATGATGATGCAATTACATCTAAAGGTAATACTGTTATTTTTGATGGATGCTTTGAAATTACAACAGGTAATGATGCAATTCATTCAGAATATATTACAACAATTCATAAAGGAACATATAACGTTCAAAGATGTTATGAAGCAATCGAAGGTGCAAGTGTTGAAATTTATGGTGGTAACTTTATTTTAACAAGTGCTGATGATGGAATTAACGCAGCTAACTCTGACTTAACAAATTATCCATACAATATTTACATTGGCGGAGGTAATATCCTGCTTAATTGTGAAGGTGATGGAATTGACAGTAATGGTACAGTTGAAATAAATGGTGGTTCAATTATCATTTATGGTCCTACTAGAAACGATAATGCTGCTCTTGATGCTGACCGTGGAATTTTAGTAAATAGTGGTAATTTAATTGCTTTTGGTCCAATGGGAATGATTGAAACTCCAAGTAATAACTCTGAACAATGTTCAGTTGTCTTAGGGGTTAACCAACAAGTTGCTAATGCATTAATTCAAATTAAAGATCAAAACGGAAATGTTT
>CAJGDR010000100.1 GCA_904502205.1 uncultured Bacilli bacterium | reverse complement strand
GCAGCAGAAGTAATTGTGATACCTCTTTCTTGTTCTTGTTCCATCCAGTCCATTTGAGCAGCACCGTCATGTGTTTCACCAATTTTATGAATTTTACCTGTATGGTATAATAAACGTTCTGTAAATGTTGTTTTACCAGCATCGATATGCGCCATTACACCAATGTTTCTTGTTTTTAATAAGGATACTTCACGAGGCATATATTTCCCTCCTTTCAAATAATAGTTATATTAATTACCATTGATAATGTGCAAATGCTTTGTTAGCTTCAGCCATTCTATGAGTATCTTCACGTTTTTTAACTGAAGCACCAACACCATTAGCGGCATCAATGATTTCTTTTGCTAATCTTTCTTCCATTGTTTTTTCATGACGAAGACGAGCGTAATTTGTTAACCATCTTAAACCTAATGTATAACGTCTAGCTTGACGTACTTCTACTGGTACTTGATAGTTAGCACCACCAACACGACGAGAACGAACTTCAACTTGAGGCATAATGTTTTCTAAAGCTTGTTCGTATACTTCAATTGCATCACGTCCTGTTGTTTGAGCAACTCTTTCGAATGCTCCATAAATAATTTGTTGAGCAACACCTTTTTTACCATCTAACATGATACTGTTAATTAATCTAGTTACAAGTTTTGAATTGTAAATTGGATCTGGTAATACTTGTCTTACTGGGACATGTCCTTTACGAGGCATGATAATTCTCCTTTCTATAGATAAATTTTAATTATTTAATAATTATTTTTTTGCGTTTGCTTTAGGACGTTTAGCACCGTATTTAGAACGAGCTTGGTTACGTTTTTCAACACCTGTAGTATCTAATGTACCACGAATGATGTGATAACGTACCCCTGGTAAGTCTTTAACACGACCACCACGAATTAATACAACGCTGTGTTCTTGTAAACGATGTCCGATACCTGGAATGTATGCTGTTACTTCTAAACCATTAGTTAAACGTACACGGGCAATCTTACGGATCGCTGAGTTAGGTTTTTTAGGAGTAGCAGTAGATACACGAGTACATACACCACGTTTTTGTGGTGAATTTACGTTCGTAGGTAATTTCTTTAATGTATTTAAACCAACACCTAATTGTGGTGATTTTGATTTACGAACTTTGTCTTCTCTTGATTTACGTACAAGTTGGTTAATTGTAGGCATTTATGTTTCTCCTTTCATAAATTTACTTAGTATAGCCACATTTCCGGGCGTTTCAAAAAGTAATAAAATATAGGCTTGACTCAAGGCCAAAGCCCTTTATTTCAAACCGCAAATATTATACACTAATCGGTCATTTTATGCAACTGATATGCTAAATTATTTTCCATTCAATGATCAACAAAACAAATTAAAAGTAAATTATATAAAATTAGCCAAACAAGTTTTTCCTACACAATTATTATTATAACCAAATTTTACTAAATTATACATAAGAAAAAGAGAACAAATTATTACTTCGTTCTCTTCCTTATTATATATAGTTACATTTTTATCTTATCAAGTGCTTCTTCTAAAGAAAGCTTTGCACCTGGAAATTGAGGCCACGCATCAACTCCATCTCCTATAGCTCTAGCAATTAAATGTATATGAAAATGTTGAACAGATTGACCAGCACTAACTCCACTTGCATTCAAAATATTAACGCCAGTAAACCCACATTTATTGACTAAATGATTAGATATTTTCTTTACAGTGTTCATCATTAAACATAAAGTTTCTTCATCACAATCTAATATATTTGTGATATGTTTTTTAGGAATTACTAAAATATGATAATCAACATCTTTTGCAATATCTAAAAACGCTAAAGTAAAATCATCTTCATACACTTTATAAGAACTAAACTCACCACTAATTATTTTACAAAATACACAATTACTCATTTCTTCACCTCAATTATATTTTATCATAAACTTCGATAAATTCCAACAAAAATAAATTTTGTTTTTTACTTGCGAGATTTAATTAATAGGTATATAATATCTAATGTATTTTTATAGAAAGAAAAGGTATTAATATGGAAAGAAGAGTCGGAACGATATCTCGTGGTATTAGATGTCCAATAATTAGAGAAAAAGATGACCTAGCAAAAATTGTAGTTGATAGTGTTATCAGTGCCGCAAATAGCGAAGGATTCGAATTAAGAAATCGTGATGTTGTAGGTATTACTGAATCTATCGTAGCAAGAGCACAAGGTAATTACGCATCAATCGAAGATATCAAAACTGATGTTTTAAATAAAATTGGTAATGATACTATTGGAGTTATTTTTCCAATTTTATCAAGAAACCGTTTTGCAATATGTTTAAAAGGTATTGCTAAAGCCGCAAAGAAAATTATCTTAATGCTTAGTTATCCAAGCGACGAAGTAGGTAATGCATTACTTACTTACGATCAATTAGATGAAGCCGGTGTTAATCCTTATTCTGATGTATTAACACTTGAAAAATATCGCGAATTATTTGGATATAGCAAACATGAATTTACAGGTGTCGACTACGTAGAATATTATTCTAATTTAATTAAAGAATGTGGAGCCGAAGTTGAAGTTGTATTTGCAAATCAACCAAAAGCTATTCTTGATTATACTAAAAAAGTAATTACTTGTGATATTCATACACGTGTACGTACTAAACGAGTTTTATTAAATGCAGGTGCTGAAGTAGTATTAAGTTTAGATGACATCCTAAATCAATCTATTAATGGTAGTGGATTTAATGCAAACTATGGACTTCTTGGTTCAAACAAATCAACTGAAGACACTATTAAATTATTCCCAAGAGAATGTAAACCATTTGTTCTAGAAGTACAAAAACAATTCTTAGAACGTACTGGAAAATGTATCGAAGTAATGGTTTATGGTGACGGAGCATTCAAAGATCCTCAAGGAAAAATCTGGGAACTAGCTGACCCAGTAGTTTCTCCAGGATATACAGATGGTTTAATTGGTACACCAAATGAGCTTAAATTAAAATATTTAGCTGATAATGATTTCAAAAACCTAAATGGTGAAGAATTAAAACAAGCTATCTCTAACAGCATTAAAGCCAAGAGCGGTAGCCTTGTAGGTAATATGGCATCACAAGGAACAACTCCTCGTCAATTAACAGACCTTATTGGTTCACTTTGTGATTTAACAAGTGGTTC
>CAJGDR010000099.1 GCA_904502205.1 uncultured Bacilli bacterium | reverse complement strand
CATTTAGATATGGAAAATTAGTACTTGCTACTACAACATATAATGCGGATATATTCCCATTTATGAAAGAGTTTATTCATCATTTAACTGAAAGAAACTATAGCAATAGAACAGTAGCGTTTATTGAAAATGGAAGTTGGGCTCCACTTGCTACTAAAGTAATGAAAGGTATGCTTGAAGGATCTAAAAATTTAACATACACAGAAAATACTGTTAAAATTTTATCTGCATTAAATGAAGAAAGCACAAATCAAATTGAAGCATTAGCAGAAGAATTATGTCAAGAGTATCTTGCTAAACAAGATTCAACAGCAAATAAAAATGATCTAACTGCATTATTTAATATTGGATATGGTTTATATCTTGTTACATCAAATGATGGCAAAAAAGATAATGGATTAATTGTTAATACTGTTACACAAGTTACAAACAATCCAAATAAAATCGCTGTAACAATTAATAAAGATAATTATTCACATCATATAATAAATCAAACAGGAATTATGAATATTAACTGTTTATCTAATGATGCTCCATTTAGTATTTTTGAACAATTCGGTTTTGTTAGTGGAAGAAATACTGATAAATTCAAAGATCAAAATGTTTTAAGATCAGACAATGGTTTAGTATTCTTACCAAAATATATTAATTCATTTATGTCACTAAAGGTTGAACAATATGTTGATCTTGGAACTCATGGTATGTTTATATGTTCAATTACTGAATCAAGAGTTATCACTAATTTAGAAACAATGACATATAGTTACTATCATGAACATGTTAAACCAAAACCAGTTACTGCTGGTAAAAAAGGATATGTATGTAAAATATGTGGGTGGGTATATGAAGGTGAAGAATTACCTGAAGATATAATTTGTCCATTATGTAAACATGGATATAGTGATTTTGAAGAAATAAAATAAAGGAGAAATAATTATGAAAAAATATGTATGTCAAGCATGTGGCTGGACTTATAATGAAGAATTAGGTGCACCAGAATTAGGTATCGCACCAGGAACAAAATTTGAAGAATTACCTGAAGATTTCGAATGCCCATTATGTGGTGTTGGAAAAGATATGTTTGAAGAAGAAGAATAGGAGAGATATATATGGAACAAAAATTTTATATTTGCGCGCATTGCGGTAATATTATTGCTATGGTAAAAGATGCTGGTGTACCAGTAGTATGTTGTGGTCAAAAAATGAATAAATTAGTTGCAGGAACTACAGAAGCATCTTTAGAAAAACACATTCCTGTTTATAAAGTTGAAGGAAATAAAGTACATGTTGTTGTTGGATCAGTAGAACATCCAATGGCTCCAGAACATTTCATTGAATGGATTTCAATCCAAACTAAATTTGGTAATCAAAGAAAAGCTTTAGTACCAGGACAAAAACCAGAAGTTTGTTTCTCAATTTGTGAAGGGGACGAAGTAGAAGCTGTTTATGCTTACTGTAACCTTCATAGCCTTTGGAAAGCAGAATAAAAGAAGTAGAATTTCTACTTCTTTTTTTGTTACCATAAAATGGTTATTATAAAATATAATAAAATGTATAAAATAATATAGAACAAAATAGGAGGTTAAAATGAAAATTACAAGATTGACTTGGCCGATGATTTTAGGTATTATTGGATCAATTTGTTCAGTTGTTGTTGGATTTGTAATCGCGTTCTTCGCAACAGGCGGAAGAGTAGCAGGAATTCAAAATGTTGAATTCGGTAATATGTGGCTTCTGACAACTGTAATGGCAATCTTAGGACCACTACTTGGACTAGTTGGTGCATCAATTGTTAAATTCGCACCTAGAACTGGTGGTACATTGATGATATTCTCAGTGCTTGAATATATTGTTGTATGTATGTTAATTGGTAGAGAAGTTGCTCCAGCGTTAGTTTTTGGGGGAATTGGTTATTTATTTTTATCAGTAAGTGGAGTAATGGGATTAGTATATCCTACAATTCACTTTGAAGATATGTATACATATAACAAAGATTTTGCTAAAGATAACTGGACACCACGTCACGCCAAAAATAAAAGAACAGCTGAATAACAAATATTTTGTTTAACTAAGATTAAATTAAGAATTCTTAATTTAATCTTTTAAATTTTCTAAACATTACACTTGACTTATGATATATAATTTGTTATAATTACTTTGCAAATTAAGAAATGCAGGTATAGTATAACGGTCATTATGTCGCCTTGCCATGGCGAAGATGCCAGTTCGATTCTGGTTACCTGCTCCATAAGTAAATTACGTGTCTTCTCTTGAGGGCATTTTTTTTATTTTATAAAGTAATATTTTTAATGGTTTATATATTTATAATTTACTAATATGTTATAATATATGTAATGAGGTGATTATATGAAAAGATATTCTAAAGTAATATTATTATTGCCGTTTTTATTTTTATATTTGACTAGTTGTAATATTATTCATGTCCATACCATAATTGATGGTAAATGCAATTGTGGTTTTATCGAAGAACATATTCATAAATTTATTAATGGAGAATGTGTTTGTGGTGAAAAAGAAAATCAGCAATCGTATTATACAATCACTTGGAAGAATGAATTTGGCGAAACTTTAAGCCAAAATGAAGTATTACAACATGATATTCCTCAATATGAATATATATTGACTAATTCTGATAAATACACATATACTTTTATTGGGTGGTCTTTAGAACAGGGTGGAGAGGTTTTAACTAATATCCCTAAAGCTTCCTCAGATGTAACTTATTATGCAATAGTTCAAAGCACAATAAATAATTATAATGTTAATATATATGATGAAGATAATAATATTACAAGCGTTATGTCATATCCTTATGATACTGTTATTGAAGAACCTGTTCATAAATTGATTGATAGATATAATTTTATAGGTTGGAAAAGTGAAACCGGTGAATTATTTACATGGCCATTAACTATAACTAAAGATATTAATATATATCCATGTTATGAAAAAGAAACAATAACAGTAGGTTCTGATAAAATGTTTTCAACATTACAAGATGCTATTGATTATGCTTTGCCGAATGATACTATATATATAGATAGTGGTATATATGAAGGAGCAACAATTGATAAAAGTGTTATTATAAAAGGAGCCAATGCTTGTATTGAACCTACTAAATCAAGAAACGATGAGACTACATTTGTATCAGATTTAATTATTAATTCATCTGATGTAT
>CAJGDR010000098.1 GCA_904502205.1 uncultured Bacilli bacterium | reverse complement strand
TGGAAAGTCTTCAATGTTTGTATCAACACTTGCATATTTTGCATACATTTTAGCTTTTTCTAAATCGTTAGTATCTTCACTAAAACAAATGTTATCAAGAACTGTTTTGCTGAACAAGAAATTATCTTGCGGAACATAACCAATACTTGATCTTAAATTTTTTAAACCGATATTCATAATATCTACACCATCAATGTAGATTGAACCTTTTTCAACATTGTAAATTCTAAGTAGCATATCAACAAGTGTCGTTTTACCACTACCAGTTTTACCAAGTATTCCAACGCTAGTTCCTTGTGGAATATCTAAAGTAATATTTTCTAATGCTTTATTAGTAGAACCTGGATATGTAAAATCTAAATTGTTGAATTTAATATTCCCTTTAATTTCTACGTCAACAACATCTTCATCTTTGATTTCAACAGGATAATCAAGTAAAGCATTAATTCGGTTTAAACTTGCTTTTCCTTGACTTCGAATATTAATTAGCTGACCTATTGCCATCATTGGCCAAGTAATCGTATTAAAGTATGCTATAAATTTACTTAGTTCACCAATTGTAAAATCACCACCATGTGATGCGCTGTAACCACTAAATAAAATAATTACGATTAAAACACTATTCAAAAGCACTGAGATACCGATATTTAGTAACATCGAAAACTTTACAAATTCAATGTTACGTTTTTTGTTTTTATTGTTAATTTTAGAAAATCTCTTAATTTCTTTTTCTTCTTTAACAAAAGCTTTTACTACAGTCATTCCTGTAAAATTTTCTTGTGTAAAGTCAGTTAGTTCAGCATAAGCTTCTTGACGTTTTTCAAATTTCTTTCTCATGATTCCGCCAACAAAGCTACTAAATAAAACAATTACAACCAAAGGTATGCAGGAAATTATCGTTAAAACAAAATCTATCTTAACCATCTTGATAAATGCAAATGAACCTAAGAATATTGCATCGATCATCATCATAATTCCACTACCAAAAGTCATTCGAATTGTTTGTAAATCGTTAGTGTAAAGAGCCATTTCTTCACCAACTTTATGTGTATTATAATACTCTCTAGACAGCTTTTCGCTATGCACAAACATCTCATCACGAAGGTTAGATTCAACGTTTGCACCCATTGTAAAAATAGTTATTCGCCATAAAAAACGCCCAGTAAACATAACACAAGCAATCACAAAAATGTCGATCATATATGCTTTTAACTTGGCTAAATTTAGGTGTTCTTCAATCGGTTTATTCTTTAAAATTGCGTTTAAACCATCAATAATATCACCGATAATATCAGGTATTAAAAGCTGGAAATAGTCTACTGCAAGTAACGCAATAATGCCTCCAAGCAGCAAGTACCAATATCTTAAATAGTATTTATTAACGTGTTTACCAAATATCATAATGCACCTCTCATGGTTATTGTAGTATAACAGCTTTTCGCTATCAATCGAAATATCACAATATATAATTATCTATATCTCATTTCTTTTTATTCTTTAGAATATATTATAACATATTTTACCAAATTGACAAATATTATGAACTTATTTTTAAATGGTATAATATATAAATTTGACAAATTTATGCTTTTGTACTATAATAATATTGAAGGTGTTTCTTGCTTAACCACCTTCTAAAATATTAAAACAAGGAGTTTTTATGAATACAAAAAAAGTGATCAAGTCGGTCACATACAATGCAATTGTATGTGCATTATATATTGTAATGGTTTTTATATTTGGGTTTATGTCCTATAATGCCATTCAAATTAGACTTGCAGAAATTTTAATATTATTAGTTCTGATTAACAAAAAATATACATTAGGTGTTACCCTTGGTTGTTTTGTTGCTAATCTAATTGGACCATTTGGTTTACTAGATGCCGTTGTTGGTGGATGCGCAACACTACTATCTTGTATATTTGTAGTTATGGCTAAAAAGCCTATCTTTTCTATTATTATTGTTCCGGTATGTAATATCTTAGTAGGTTTAGAACTTGCTTATATTTATTCGTTCAATTTTGAAGCACTTGTAATTAACACAATATGGGTGATGATAGGTGAGGCAATAGCAATGACTATAGGTTATTTTGTTTTTAAATCAGTAACTAAAAACAACATTATTGTCAAAACTATTGGAGAAATATAATGAAAAAAATTAAGCAGAACCGTCACCTAAACATTGCGTTGATCGGTCTAATTATCTGGTCTATAATGGCTTTTATAGGTTGTCTCACACTTTGTTTTATTCACATGCGTTGGGTAAACAATGGTATTCAGATTACTGGCTCTTATGAAAATGATTATGTTACTTACTTCTCTGCTACTGATATGGATTATATAACAGTTGAAGCACCATATCAATCAGAATTACTAGAAGGAAAGAAAGTAATTATTTATTATAACGCGAACGATCCACAATCTTGTTATATTTATGATCAAATTAAATTAGGATTAGCCTTTGGTATTTTGTCTTTTGTTTTTGTTATTGGTGCACTTACTATTCACCTAATCATTAGAAGACGAACAATTATCTATACAGAGATTATAATGAATGGTCAATCAACAATTTGTGATATTTCAGAAATTGAAATTATTGAGGATTCAAATAACGTTGAGTATGCTATTATTCATGCTAAATATTCTGATCCGCTTACTAATAAAGAATATTCTTTTGAATCACAAAAAATTAAAGACAAAGATTTAATTAAAGAACCTAACGTTACAGGTACCGTACAAGTCCATTTCTTAAAAGAAAATCCAGAACAATATGTTATCACTGCTTATCAAATAAATCAAAATTAAAAGAAACTACAAATGTAGTTTCTTTTTTTATTTCTGATTAATTTATAATTAATAATAAACCGCTATCTTCCAATATAGCAAGGATCTATTTTAATACTGCCAGGCACCAATATTGCTGAATTAATTTCTTTTATTTCGCCTGTTTGTTTATCTTTTATTCTTATGACGTAATCAACAATTGTATCATAAACATTATGACCAATTACTTGTCCTGTATTAGATAATAAATTTGTGTTCGAAGAAACAAATTCAAAATCATATAATTCACTAAACTTTAACATTTGTAACTCGGCATCACAAAGTGCTAAAAATTCATTCCAAAGAGTATCTTTGATATCATGTTCATCTATTTTATATTCATACTCATATTTTAAATTATTTTTTAAAAGTTGAGCACAATTTTTACCACTAAAGTAATTATGCATCTTAACGTCATTTGTAGTT
>CAJGDR010000097.1 GCA_904502205.1 uncultured Bacilli bacterium | reverse complement strand
TACAATAATATAATAACATTAACCACTAAAATGAACAAAATAGTTTCTATGTTCTTAGGATCGTTGTTTTTCTTCTTTATAAGTTTATCATACTGTTTATCAAAAAAGAAACATGGTTTATTAAACGGACTGTTAATATCTCTTATTTTAATATCATTTATAGTATTATTAAATATTAGTTTAAAAAATCAAATAAAATCAATATCATTCTTAAAATATGCTATTTATATCTTTTCTTCAATCATCGGAGGCATTATTGGAGTAAACAAAAGCAAATAAAAAACAAGCGAAATTCTATCGCTTGTTTTTTTATTCTTCTTCATCAACTTTAAAATAGCGTGTTGCGTTAACAGCTTTTAACCAACCATTATATTTTTTGTTTCTAGTGTATTCATCAAATTGATTAGTAAATATTCTTTCGACTGAATATAGTCTTTTTATTTCTTCAATATTTTTCCATACACCTGTTTTTAAACCAGCTAAATATGCAGCTCCTTTTGCTGTTGTTTCTAATATTTTAGGTCTTGTTATACGACAATTTAAAATATTAGCTTGAAATTGCATAAGATAGTTGTTTGAACTTGCTCCGCCATCAACAGCTAAATTGTGAATTTTCATATTTGATTCTTTAATCATTACTTCCATAACATCTTTTGATTGATATGCAATTGATTCAACAACCGCATTGATAAAATGTTCAATTTTTGTAGCTCTTGTAATACCAAAACTAGTGCCTCGAACATCATTATCCCAATATGGCGTACCTAGACCAACAAATGCAGGAACAAAATATACACCATTACTATCAGCTATTCTACTACTATATTTTTCTACGTCTGAAGATTTTTCAATGATACGAAGTCCATCTCTTAACCATTGGACAGCAGATCCCGCAACAAAAACTGATCCTTCTAATGCATATTCAATCTTACCATTCAAACCCCATGCAATCGTAGTTAAAAGTCCATTTTCTGATTTAACTATTTTTTCTTTTGTATTCATTAGCATAAAGCAACCAGTGCCGTAAGTGTTTTTAACATCACCTTCATTAAAACAACATTGGCCAAATAAAGAAGCTTGTTGGTCACCAATAATAGATGCAATCGGTATTTCATAACCGTTTGTAATACTATTTAATTCAGTTGCATAACCATAAATATCACTTGATTCAACAACTTTTGGCAAAATTTCTTTAGGAATATTAAATAATTCTAATAGATCTTCGTCCCATTTTAAATCATTGATATTATATAATAACGTACGCGATGCATTACTGTAATCAGTAACATGAACTTTACCAGATGTTAATTTCCATACCAAATATGAATCAACAGTTCCAAATAATATTTCACCATTTTTAGCTTTTTCCAATAAGTGAGGTTGTTTATCAAATATAAATTTAATTTTAGAAGCAGAAAAATAAGGATTTATAATTAAACCTGTTTTTTCTTGAATCATTTTTTGATAACCCTTTTCAATCATACTTTCACAAATACTTTGTGATTGACGAGATTGCCAAACTATTGCTGGATAAACTGATTCACCAGTATTTTTATCCCACAATATCGTTGTTTCACGCTGATTTGTAATACCTATTCCTTTGATGTCTTTAATATCAATATTTGATTTATTAATTACATCTTTAATTGTTAAATATACAGTTTGCCATATTTCTTCAGGATTTTGTTCTACCCAACCATTTTTAGGAAAATTTAAGCTAATTTCCATTTGATCAACAGCAACAACATTACATAATTCATCAAACAATATCGATCTAGTACTAGTAGTTCCTTGATCGATTGCGATAATATATTTCATTTTTACCTCTTATTTAAACATTTTTCTCATTAAAGCGTAACTTTGAACAATTTTAAAACCAGCACCCATATAAATATATCTAGCATGATTATTTAATCCTGTATAGAATGTCATAAACTTAGCACCATTTAATTTAGATTGATAAGCTAGCATTGAGAATAATGCTTTACCCATACCTCTACCACGGATTGATGAACTAATAATAATTCCATCAAAGTGACCTCTTCCACTAAATTCATTCCATAAAGCACCTGTCCAACCTTTGATAACATTATCTTGAACAATTACTAAGAATGGATATGGTTTTTCAAGCAATAAATTTGCACGAATTACTTTTTCAAAATCTGGTGATTGAATATCTTCATAAAATTCATTTAATCCAGTATGCTTGTTTTCATCATAAAATTCAATTTTAATACCATCTTTTTCATTACGATCTAAAATTTCTTGAATAGTAGGTGAAATTTCATATTGAGCAAGTGGTAAATGGAAAGCATCTTCAAAACCAACAGCTGCATACCCACGGTGTAAAAGGAAAAAATATTCTTCTGAATTTACTCTAATACCAGGAGCGCATGGGTGATCATCAGTACCATAATGTGGTATATACCAACTATAACAAAGTGGTAAATAGCTTGATGCTTGAATTGACTTACGTCCTTTACTTTTTACAAAGTTTTCTACTTTAATTAATAATTCACTAGCAATACCTTGTTTACGATATTTTTCTCTAACTACAAATGCGTTTAAATATCCTGGAGCATTTTCATTTTTAATAGTTTGTTGTCTAATTAAACCAATAGCATAACCAACTAATAAATCTCCATCAAATGCACCAAATACACCTTCAAAGTCGAAATCAACATTGTTAACAAAACGATTCATAAAATCTTCAACTTCTAATGGTTTGAAATATTTTTGTGAAGCCACTTCTTCATTCCATAAACTACAAATTTGTTCTACATCATTTAAATTACAATTTCTAATAATCATACAATTCCTCCTAAATTTAATTAATTATATCACATTTTTAATTTTTTTTGTGGTAAATAAAAAAAATACTTCTTGCGAAGTATTTTTTGATTAAACTAGAACTTTTAAATTACCGTAAAGTAAAACAGATACTAAGTCTACTACCCAGAAAATGAATCCGAATGGGATTGCAAGAATAGCACCTAGTAAATTTCCTTTTGCGAAACGATAAACAATAGCGTTAATCCAACTTGTAATTGGAATAATAACTAGAATTAAACGAATTAAACTGCTAAGTCCATCAAAGAATTTTACGTATTCGTTCATAATTTTCTCCTTTTTGAAATAAAAAAAATGGCGCCTCTTCACGGACTTGAACCGCGGACACCATGATTAACAGTCATGTGCTCTAACCAACTGAGCTAAAGAGGCATTTATAGAAAGGAGCTGGCAACGTCCTATTTTTGCAGGTTACTACTATCG
>CAJGDR010000096.1 GCA_904502205.1 uncultured Bacilli bacterium | reverse complement strand
CCCACTCTGGTTTTTGTTGTTTTGTTTCAAATCCTAAGAAGTTTGGATCATTAGAAATGTCATGATTGAAGTCACCACCACACACAATATAGTTACCTTTATCGGTTTCTTCTTTAAAGAAATCATTAAGTTGTTTCCATTGTTTTGCACGATAAACACCACCTTCATCATATGCTGAAAGATGGACATTTACTAAAACTAATTGCTTTTGACTACCTTCAATTGGTAGGTAAGATGCACTAAAACAGCGGTCTAAATCAAAAAATTTAGTTGGAAAAGACTCATCAATTTCTAATTTATATCTAACAACTTGATCAATTTTTTTGTTTGATAAAGTCACAATCCCTGATTCTACTTTACCATGTGGATCGCTAAATGGATAAAATAAATAACCAGAATGAAAGTTTGAAATATAAATACTATTAAAATCATCAAATTTTTCAGTTAATTTTTCGTATTGATTAACCTTATGACTACGTGTTGATTCAACATCTACTTCTTGGAAAAACATAAAATCTGGATTTAAATTAAAAATAGTATCGATTGAACCTGTTGTGTTTTGTAAAACTACATCAAGCGATTCTGCTTTCGAATTAGTACCAGATACTTTTGTTTCATCTAGCATTACTCCGCTATCCATAAAAAATGAAAAATCATGATTGTATGCACCAAAACCAATGTTGTAAGTTGTTATAGTATACTCTTTATCTAACATTACTAAACTATCATTTTCCCCTTGGATGTTATTAGAATAATTCATATTATCTTCAATTCTATAATATTGATTAGTTAAATAAATAACATAAATCCCCACAATAAGTGCTACTAAAATAATAAGCGATACAAAAATTTTAAATATTTTTCGAAAAATCCATTTCATTGTATCATCTCCTTTCGTTTATATTTTACCACATTTTTCTATTTTTAACCATTTTCTTACATAAAAAAAGATAAACAGTTTTGTTTATCTTTTATAACAATTTAATACCTGCAAATTTACAAGTTTCTTTTGTTTCTTCATCCCAAACAGATACTTGAACCTCACCGATATGTGCTTTTTCTAATAATAACATTGAAAGTCTAGATTGACCAATCCCACCACCAATAGTAAGTGGTAACAAATCATTTAACAACATTTGATGGAAATCTAATTTAGTACGTTCTAATTGATTTCTTTCTTCTAATTGTTTTAATAAACTTTCTTTATTAACCCTAATTCCCATAGAAGAAATTTCAAAAGCAGAATCAAGTACTGGGTTATACACTAAAATATCACCATTTAAATCCCAGTCATCATAGTCTGGTGCTCTACCATCATGAGGCTCTCCACTGTTTAGTTTACAACCAATCTTCATTAAGAAAGTAGTTCCATGAGCTTTTACAAACGCATTTTCTCTTTCTTTACCGGTCATATTAGGATATAATCTTTCAAGTTCAAAACTATCAACAAATGTTACATCTTTTGGAAAAACATAATCTAAATTTGGAAATAATTTATTTAGTTCAACTGATGCTTCATGAATAGATAAACAAATATTACGAACTGTCTCTTTTAAATATTCAATATTTCTATCTTCTTCACTTATTACTTTTTCCCAGTCCCATTGGTCTACATAAATTGAATGAATGTTATCCATATCTTCATCACGACGAATTGCGTTCATGTCAGTATATAAACCTTCACCAACATTAAACTGATATTCGTATAAAGCAAGTCTTTTCCATTTTGCAAGTGAATGAACAATTTGCAGTTCATCGCTATAGCATTTAGCATTAAATGAAACTGGACGTTCAAACCCATTTAAATCATCATTTAAACCACTATTACTTTTAACAAATAACGGAGCAGAAACTCTTTTTAAGTTTAAATATTTACAAAGTTTTTCTTCGAAAATTCTTTTAAAAATACCAATTGATGTTTGGGTTTCATAAATTGATAATTTACTTTTATAGTTTTTTGGTACAAATGTATTCATAGTATCACTTCTTTCTATCTTATATATTTTACCATATCTTGCTAGTTTTATCAAGTTAATATTTAATAATAAAACATCATTACAACATTTCATAATTATATTTAATTTATATGTTATAATATAAAAAAGGAGTTCTTATGAAAAACTTAAAAATACATTTCTTAAACACTATTTGGAGTGATGCTATTATTTTAGAAAGCAATAATCACTTTGCTTTTGTTGATACTGGTAGTGCTTTTTATTATCCAATGATCAAAAAGCATTTGGATGATTTAAATATTCAAACTATTGATTTTATTATAATAACACATTTTCATAATGACCATTATGGATGCTGTCATAAAATCTTAAGTGATTATAATGTAAAAACACTTTATTTAAAACGATACTATGGTTTAGATGGTTCAACTTCTAGTGGCTATCAATCAAACGAAGAATATATTGAAAATGAGTTTAAAAACTACCATTTAATATTAGAAAATGCAAATCAAAATAACACTAATATTGTTTTTATTGATGAATTAGAAAGTGATAATATTCAAATTGAATTTGATAATCACACTTTAGATTTATATCATGTATCAAATCTATTAAACAATATGTACATAGATCCAACAAGTAATTTTTATCAACAAAAAAGATTCAACGAAAACTTTAACTGTCTTGGAATCTTTTTAAAAGTTAATGATTACAACATTTTCCTAGGTGCAGATGTTACTTGTTCTAGTAGTGATATTCCAGAAGTCAAAGAGTTATCTATTAAAATGATTAATCAAATTTACGAAAAGTATAATATTAATAAAATACATATTTATAAATCTTGTCATCACGGTGGAGGTGGAACAAACACTTTACCACTTTGTAAATTAATTAATCCAGATTATGTTGTTATTACTAACACTGCTAGATGGCTAGACAATTGGCCAACATTCAATAATTTAAAAGAAGCTAACCCAAATGTTCAAATATTAACAACCGATTATCAAAAATACTTTATTGAAATAACTGATTCTATAAACGTAACTAAACAAATCGAAGATTCATTGTTTATAACATTAAAGAAAGATTAAAAAAAGGTCACATTAGTGACCTTTTTTATTTAACATAATTACCTTCAATAATACTTGCAAGTGTTATTGTTTCAGTTTTACCATTATAAGTAACTGTAACATTATATGTTACTACTTGTGATTCATTAGCTTGTGATGTTACACGGCCATGACTGTTTACGTATTCTGAATTACTTTCGAATTGTAAATTAATTCCATCTAATTCAAGTTTTTGTCTTTCCGCTTTACAAAGTTCTAAGAACTCATACCAAATT
>CAJGDR010000095.1 GCA_904502205.1 uncultured Bacilli bacterium | reverse complement strand
GTGGTGCACTAATTGCTGATATCAAAGCTGGAGGAATGGTAGAAGGTGCTTCCACTATAACTCAACAATATGTTAGACTTCTTTATTTAAACAGTAATAAAACGATTAAAAGAAAAATTTATGAATTGATGATTGCAATGAATATTGAATCAAAATATTCCAAAAATGAAATTTTAGAAGGATATTTAAACTCCATTTATTTTGATCATGGTATGTATGGTATTGAAGATGCAAGTTTATTCTATTTTAATAAACACGCAAAAGACTTAACATTAGCTGAGGCAGCAATGTTAGCTGCAATACCTAAAGGTCCTACTATTTATTCACCTATTAAAAATCCTAAAAATAATAATGATCGAAAAAATCTTATTCTAAAAGAATTATTAAATGATGGAATGATAACTTTTGAAGAGTACAATTTAGCCTTAGATGAAAACCCACATATTCATGGTCAAAACCCACATATTCAAAACGAGTCGGCACCTTATTTTCAAGATATGGTTGTTAACGAAATTTTATCTATGGGGTTTTTAAATGATTATCTATATCAAGGCATTAAAGTTTATACAACCCTTGATAGTACTTTAAATGAGAATGCCTTAAAATACATTAATGAATATCACCCAGATAGTGATATTCAACTTTCACTTTATGCAATAGAACCAAAAACCGGTAAAATTTTAACCGTAATTGGAGGTACTGATTACAAAAAAAGTACGTATAACCGAGCTACTTCTAGTAAAAGACAACCTGCATCTACTATTAAACCTTTCTTATATTTGGCAGCTCTTGAAAATGGATTTAATTTATCAACAACATTTATGAGTGAGGCTACAACATTTTATGTTAATAAAGAACCCTATACACCAAGTAATTTCAAAAGCATATATCCTAATATGGATGTTTCAATGATATATGCTCTTGCTACTAGCGATAATATCTACGCTATGAAAACTCACTTATTTTTAGGAGAAGAAAAACTAGTCGAAATATTAAACCGATTTGGAGTATCTCATGATGCTTTACCAATCCCTTCACTTGCTCTTGGTACACATGAAGTAACTTTACAAAATTTAACTGAAGGTTATGCTACTCTAGCTAATTTAGGAATTAAAAACAAAAGTTATATGATATCTAAAATAACAACATTTGATGATAATGTATTATATGAACACAAAAATAGTAGTTCAACTAAAGTCGCAGATGAAAACGATGTATTTCTTTTAAACAGCGCAATGACTTCTGTTTTTGACCGAAATGTTTCTGTTAATATACTCCCAACAGGTGCAAGAATTGCATCACTACTATCATATGATTTTGCAGCAAAATCTGGTTCAACTGACACTGATAACTTAATTGTAGGATACAATCCAGATATTTGCATTGGCGTTTGGACAGGATATGATGATAACAGAAAAATTACTGCTTCTAATGAAACAAGTTTTGGTAAATCTATTTGGGCCAGAACTATTAATTCTTATGCAAAACAAGCCAATTCTTCTTGGTACAAAACTCCAGAAAATATTATAGGTGTTGAATTAAATCCTGTAACTGGTTTTTACGCATATCCTAATGATTATACGAAAATTGTTTACTTTCGAAAAAATAATATTCCATGGTATATTGAATTACTTTATCCAAAAGAAGAAAATTAAAAACATTCCTAACGAATATCGTTAGGAATGTTTTATTTTACTAGACTATTTTATCAAAATAATTTATACCAAATTCTTCAATAATATCGTACGCAGGAATAGATAATGAAATACCATAAATATAATCACTATCATCTTCAATACGGGCAGTATTAATACCAATTAAGTTACCGTTTATATCAAATAATCCGCCACCACTATTACCTGGGTTAATAGCTGCGTCATGTTGAATATAATTTACTGTTTTACTACCTTCGTTAATAAAACGATTTGGATGACTTATTATACCCATTGAAACAGTATTATAATATTCTAGACTATGAGGTGAACCAATAGCTAAAACAATTTGACCTTTTTTCAAATTGATAGAACGATTAACAGTACATGGTTCAATCAATATATTACTACTAAATTTAATCAATGCTAAATCTTCATTACTACTCTTTTTAATTATTTCTACAGATGCTTTGTAATGCTCACCATTAAAATTTTCATTTAAAAAGACACTAATACTTCTACTAATTCCTTCTACTACATGATGATTAGTTATCGCATAATATTCAAATTTAGTTGCAACTTCCGGATTATCTACAATATCATAGCCTTTATAATTAACTCTTTTTATAACAACAGCACTACCAAGTGATGTTCCGATAACACCATTATCTACAATTGATACACATGATGCTTCTGCTTTTTCAGTAGCAATAACTATTGCATCTTGAAACTCATCAATTGTGTAATCTTCAACATTAACAACTTTATTATTAATACTATTATTATATTCTCGGTTAACTATACTACAACCACTAATACTAAGTAACATTAACAAAAATAAAAATAAACATACTTTTTTCATATTATACCTCTATTTTAAATAATGATTTTACATTCTCTAAAACTTGTTTTTGTAAAGTTTCTAAATCAATATTTTTAAGTTCTGCAATCTTTTTTGCAATTAAAGGAATGTACTTAGGTGAATTCATTTTACCACGATATGGATGTGGAGTTAAATATGGAGAATCCGTTTCAGTTATAATATGTTTTAAATCAATTTCACTTACAACTAATTTAGGATCTTTTGCATTTGTAAAAGTTACTGGTCCACCAATACCTAAATAATATCCACGTTTTACAAATTCTTTAGCCATTTCAACACTACCTGAATAAGAATGCATTACGCCACCTAAGTTAAATGCATCTGTTTCAATAAGCGTATCAAAAGTTATTTTCATAGCATCTCTTGAATGAATAATTAGTGGTTTACCAACTCTTTTAGCAATTTCAATTTGTCTTTTAAAGCTAACTTCTTGTTCTTCTTTAGTTGTTGTATCCCAATGAAAATCATATCCAATTTCACCTATCGCTACAACTTTTGGATGTTTAGCAGCCTTTTCTAACCATTCATATTCAGAGTCTGAATAATCTTTTATTTCAGTTGGATGAAAACCTACTGATGCATATACGTTTTTATATTCTTCTGCAAGTTTTATTGCAAGTTTTGATGTTTCTAAATCAAATCCAGGAACAATAAATAATTCAACATTTTGACTTTTTGCATCTTTCAATACTTCATCTATAATTTTATCAATTTTAGAAATGGTTAAATACGAAGAAGGCGAAGAAGTTAGAATAGGTCCTAAGGAGTATAAAGATTAATGTTTATAGATACACATTGTCATCTTAATAGCGATCAGCTATATAAAATTAAAGATGAAGTATTGAAAGATGCAAAAAGTCAAAATGTTGAAT
>CAJGDR010000094.1 GCA_904502205.1 uncultured Bacilli bacterium | reverse complement strand
CACCTAGAAGGATAATCCTTCTAGGTGTATTAGTCCATGTAAAAAATTTTACATTGTTAATGCAACTAGCTGATAATTATGTGCTTTTACTTAAAAGCTAATCGCATAATTATGCTCAAGGATATTGATCCTATCTTGTAATGTTTATTTAATTTATTATATTATATAATAATCAATATAATATTGCATTTGTTTTGCACATGAAAACGTTATATTTTTTAATAAAATATTACTCTAATTTTTCTTTAAAGATTTTGTTTGCTAGTTTTTCACCATATTTACGAGCTAAAATTGCAGCTACCAACCAAAGTGTAAGCAAAGAAACAAGTACAATAACGACAATTATAACTGCAGTTATAAACAAATCTAAAGTTAATACTTCAGTTAAAATATCATTAAAGAACGATCCAGCTACTTTTTCTGGTTGGAACATAAAAAGTAGATGATGGATATCGCGCCATAATGTATCAAGAAACCAATCCATTTGCATTGGGATTTGTTCTTTTACCATATGAATATAAACTACTAGCAAGAAAATGCCAATTAATAAGAATACTGTACCATAAAATATTAAAGTAACATTAAGTAGTGATTTTTTGATATGCTTCATTCGTTTTAAGAAATAAACAATCATAAAAATCATACCAATTAAAGCAACTACAGATATAATACGATAAACTGTAAATAATGTTTTAACATCTTTCATGTGCGTTACAGCAACATCACCAAAGACATTAACATCGTCTTGAAGTTCACCATTTACTAAAACATCATCCATTCGAAGTTCAAAAGAATCTTTGCCTTTAAATAAATAATCAATAATATGTTCAATAATTATATCTAATTGATCGTCAGTAAAATAAGTACTGTTGTATCTAGTTCCACCTATATAACGAAATCTAGTTTGAACAAGTTCACCATCTTCATAGTGAGCATATATTTCGTTTTTCGTAAATTGTCTTTCATAATATGATTTACTTTTAGCAATCGGTACCGCTGATATCCAGATTGCAACTAGTAATAGACAAATATTAAAAAGAACAATTAATATTTTATCTAATATTTTCATCTTTATGCCTCTTCACTCATATCACGCACTAAAGCACGATAGAATACATCACCAATTTGTAAATATCCTGCCATTGTTGGATGAACACCATTTGTACCAACTTTTTCCATGATTTCACTTCTTGCATTAACTGGTGTATCTTGACTTGGCATATTGTATTCAACATCAAATTGAGCTTTCATATCAATATAACGACAGAAATCTTTGTATTCTTCTCTTTCACATAATTTCTCTAAATATTCGTTATAATTATAAGCAGTACTTACTTCACCAAACACATCTGAATAAGGACCACTTGCTCCATAGTTAGCCGCTATGCCACCATTAACCGATGGACTTTGGATGCCTAAGAAACGAATTTTAGCATTTGGATATGCTGCTTTAATTTGTTCAATAATTTTTACAATAAATGGTTCATAGTGAGAAAAATCTTTGTTGTATGGAAGGTATTGACCATTCCAAGTAAGTAAAATATACACATAGTCAATTCCTTCAAAATTATTATCTTCACAATACTTTTTAAAGTTCGGTCCCTCTAGTTCTTCATCATAGAAAGGATTACCTTTTTCAAAATAATATTTTACAACATTTAAAGTTTCTTGGTGTTTTGCACCATCTACATGTTCAAACACTTCGCCAATTGTAGGTAGACATGAATAATTGCCTGGACCTCTTTTGAATTTTAATCTTTTATCTTCAATTGATTCTAAAACCCAATTTAAATTGTTTGATTTCCAATTCGAGTGTTGATCGTTTTCATCTAAATTGTGTGAATCAACTTCAATCCAAACAGATGAAGTAGTTGATACAGCTTCATTAGTTACAAAGTGACGCCATTGCCAGCCACCATAACCTTCATACCCTACTTCTTCTTTTTGCATTGTACCAATTAAATTAAGTGTATCACTAAAACCTAAGCCAACTGGAGTACCATCATTTTTAGTAAATCTGCGATAGCCTTCATATGGCCATACACCATTAAAAGTTAATGAATCACCAAAACATAAAATGTTCATTTTTCTTTTTGGTGGAACTGGTTTTACAACATGTAATGTCGTAGTTGCACTTTCAATGATATTACCGAAATCATCATAGAGTGTAATTGTTAATGGATAATCGCCAGCTTCTGCTTCTGTAGGTGTATAAGTATAATATCTTGGATACGGACGACCTTTTGGTGATGATACATGAATATAATACTTATATGGATTCATTGATCTAATTACGCCACGGTAAAATAGTTCAAATTTATCTCCTACAACTAAATCATAATTTTTAGCTAAATACAATAGTTTTTCTGACATATTAATTCTCCTAATTATTGTTATATCTTTCTAATCCCCACCATTTAGGAATTAAAGTTTCTAATTTAACAGTCTTTCTTGATTTGTAATCAATTAAAATTTCTGTATCTTTATTTCTAATATCAAGTTGCATTAAGAACTCACGACATGCTCCACAAGGTAAAAAATTACCTTCTTCATATGGTTCTTTATCACGAATTACAACAATACGTTTTATAAAAGTCTGATGACTATTTACAATCATATTAACAGCCGCAACTCTTTCCGCACAAAGATTCAAAACACCACTTGCGCCTTCAATACAAAATCCAGAATAAATCGAACCATCTTCTGCTTCAATTGCACATGCAACATGATTACTATAAAAGAATGGTGATAAATCTTGTGGTTGATATTCTTTTTTTGCAATTTCTAATAATTTAGTCCAAATATCCATAAAGTACTCCTATTACATAAATTATAACATAAATTTTATTTATATTCAAGAAATAAAAAAAGCATCTATAAAAAGATGCTTTTTTTAGGCAGCCGTTTCGGTTTCTTGAATACTTTCAGGATTATCTTCTAATTCTTTTGTTGGTTCAACTTCTAAAGCATTACACTTTTCTTCTTGTTTTGTTTCTTCATGATGATTAAGAATTTGTAATATGTAATTAAACTCAAAACCAAGTGATAAAACAACACCAACACCAAGTAAATATACAAGTAACGTCATCCAATATGTATCAAAGAATCTAAACATATAGATACCATATTGACTATATGGTCCCATACCGAAATAGTTTTGTTTGAATACGACATTCATAAATAATACAAATGCGATTACTGAATAAATATAAATAAATGACTTAATCAAGCTTTTAGCATTTAACAAGACTTGTCCACTTACAATTAAATAAATACCAAATAAACTACAATTTAAATGTAATAATGTGTCTAGTACAAATAGTAATGTTGCATCAGAACGATAAGATACTAAGAAAGCATGTTGTGGACTTATCAACATTGCAACAAACATACCAAGCGATAAGAAAGCAACACAACTAAATTGAGCATCTTT
>CAJGDR010000093.1 GCA_904502205.1 uncultured Bacilli bacterium | reverse complement strand
TTTACTAAATCCGCACCATTAACACTTAATTTACCATTTTTATGATAAGCATTATCAACATAATTAAACTCTTTAAATACATGATCACAATGTTTACAACCAATGATTTTAGTTCCTAGTGTTGTAGGAGTTGCTTCTAAAATGATTTTGATTTCATCTTCTTCATGACCTAATGAATAATCTTTTTTAGTATAACTATGTTTACAATTTAAACAAGTATATTTGATTTCACCATTTTGTTCACAAGTTTTTTCTGTTATAACTTCACTTTTATAATCATGTTCTAGTTTAATAGTTCTTTCTTCTAATACTTTTTCACATTCAGTACAAATAATTTGTTGAGGTACTTTATCACCACAAAGTGCACCATCAACAATTTGCCAATCTGATTTAAATAAATTACAATCATGTGTAGGAGTATCTGTGTGTCCTAAACATTTTTCGCTATCTTGTCCATCACATAGAGCTGATGTACATTTTCCACATTCTAAACATACTTCATGTGTATGAGATGAAGGATCTTTAGCAATAACAGTAATTTCAACTTCATCAAAATAAGTTTGATCGGTATCTTCAACTGTAGCACTAACAATTGCAGTTCCTTCACTAATTGCTACTACTTGACCTAATTCGTCAACTGTTAATACTTTTTCATCTGAACTTGCAAATTTAATTGAACCTTCAAGTCCTTTAAGTGTAACCTTAAGAGTTAGGGTTTCACCAACTTTAATCGGTTCAACATCATCTATTTTAACTGACTTACTAGGAGCAAATCCCCCACAGCCAAATAGTCCAAATACTAAAAAAGTACAAAAAACAAATAATAAAATTTTACGCATACTTTTTCTCCTATCTTACATTTATAAATTATATCACATTTTGTCAAATTCTTAATGAAATTTAATATATTTATTTTTAAAAATAAAATAGGATGTTTTTTAAAACATCCTATAATACTTTACTAAAGAATTCTTTAGTTCTTAATTCTTTTGGATTATCAAATATTTCTTGAGGAGTTCCCATTTCTAAGATTTTACCTTGATCCATAAAGATAATTTTATCAGCAACTTCTTTCGCGAAAGCCATTTCATGAGTAACAATAATCATTGTAATATTTCTTTTAGCAATCTTTTTCATTAAATCAAGTACTTCTTTAACCATTTCAGGATCTAGAGCAGATGTTGGTTCATCAAATAAAATTACTTTTGGATTCATTGCAAGTGTTCTTACAATTGCAATTCTTTGTTTTTGTCCACCTGATAATGTTGATGGATAAACATTAGCTTTATCAACTAAACCGATTCTTGTTAGTAAATCAAAAGCATTTGCTTTTTCTTTTTCAATAATCTCTTTTTTATTTTCAACAATTGTTCTTTTTTGAAGTTTTTCTTTTCTAAATAAATTTGTAAATGGTAAAAAGAAATTAAATAATAAATCTTTTCTTAATTTTCTAGTTTTTATTAAAACTGGAGCTAAGATAATATTTTCTAATACTGTTTTATTATTAAATAAATTAAATTGTTGAAATACCATCCCAATCTTTTGACGTTGAATGTTTATATCTACTTTCATATCAGCAATATCAACACCATCAAAAATAATTTGACCTGATGTTGGATCTTCTAAACAGTTTAAGCATCTTAAGAATGTACTTTTACCACTACCTGATGGACCGATGATTGCAACTTTCTCTCCATCTTCAATTTTAACTGTTACACCATTTAATACATTAAGTGAATCATATGATTTTGTTAAATTAATTACTTCGATCATTTTTCTTAAGTGCCCTTTCCATTAATTTTATAAGGATTGTAATAATTACGATTAAAACAATATAAATTAAAGCCATTACGATATATGGAACAACAACCGAATATTTATTTGTTCCAATTGTATTAAATGCAGTATAAAGATCAACTACAGTAATAAAACTTACAACTGATGTTTCTTTAATTAAAGTTATAAATTCATTTCCAAGTGAAGGTAAAGTATTTTTAATGGCTTGAGGAACAACAATCTTTAACATTGTAGTTGGATAACTAAGTCCAACAGCACGCCCTGCTTCAAGTTGTCCTTTATCAACTGAATTTAATCCACCACGCATTATTTCAGCAACATAAGCAGCACTATTTAAACCAAATACCCAAATACCAACTGTTAATGCTTCAAGACCTTTAATACCTAAAATCGGTAATAAAACATAATAAGCAATAAGTAATTGTACAACAATTGGTGTACCTCTAAAAATACCAATGTATACTGTACAAATTTTATCTAAAATTCTTGTAAATAGTTTGTATTTAGGAGCAACTTTGATTATTGCTAAAACCGTACCAATTACAATACCAATAACAAGACCTAAACATGCAATTAATAATGTATTTTTTAAACCTGTAAATATTAAATCACGATATGTTTGTTGTTTTAAAGTATTTAAAAAGATTTGTAGTTTATTACCAGTCATATTGTTTACAATTGACTCACCTGGTGCTTCATCAACAATAACACCAAATAATCTACCATCAATAATATCTTGAACAGCAAGTTGAGCGGTAGTATAACCAACAGCTTGTAAATTACTAAATCCATCAAAGCCCCATTCAGCATCACCTACAACATACCAGTTTCCAGTAGTTCCGTTTTGGTAACCTAAACTTTCGTCTTTTAAAGATTTTAAGATAGTTTCAATTTCACTTGCACTACTACATTTATCAAACATTTTGTTATCACTAGATACTATTAACTTTTGACTTGCTGAATAATATGGGTTAGTAAAATCATATGATTTTAAACGTTCTTCATTAACTGTAATACCAGCCATCCCAATATCAGCATATCCTGCATCTACTTCTGTAAAGATTGAATCAAAACCAATATTTTTAATAACTAATGCTAAACCTTTTTCTTCAGCATAAAGTTGTGCAATCTCAATATCAAGTCCATAAATTAAACCATCATCACCAATATACTCAAATGGTGAAAACGGACAGTTTGTAACTACAACAAACAAGTTTTCATTATTTTGAATGCTTGATGTTGTTACTTCAACTCCTTTTTTAGTTCCTGTACCTTCAAAGTATTTACTAACAAGTTCTTGAAAGACACCATTTTCTTTTATTGTTGTTAAGAAACTATTAAAGTCATTAACTAATTGTTTATTACCTTTTTTTACAACAAAGGCATATTCTTCTTCTGTTAAATTTACATCAATTATTTTTACTGAATCATTTTTATTAGTATTACATGATGCTAATAAAAACAATAAAATAAAGAAACTTAATAATCCAAATATTTTTTTCATAAAGTACCTCAAAATATAAAACACCTAGAAGGATAATCCTTCTAGGTGTATTAGTCCATGTAAAAAATTTTACATTGTTAATGCAACTAGCTGATAATTATGTGCTTTTACTTAAAAGCTAATCGCATAATTATGCTCAAGGATATTGATCCTATCTTGTAA
>CAJGDR010000092.1 GCA_904502205.1 uncultured Bacilli bacterium | reverse complement strand
CTTGAAAGTGGATCTTGGAAAATCATACCGATTTTCTTACCACGAATACGGTGGAATTCTTCTTCTGAAATTTCAAGTAGGTTTTCACCTTCATATAAAATGCTTCCACCTTCAATTATAGAGTTATTAGCAAGAATACCCATAATTGCTTTACTTGTTACTGATTTACCAGAACCAGATTCACCAACGATACATAAAGTTTCACCGCGATGAAGGTCGAAAGAAACACCACGAACAGCTTTTAAAATACCATTATCAGTGTAGAAAGAAATTTTCAAATCTTTAACTTCTAATACTTTATCTTGTTCAAAAGCCATCTTATTCACTTCCTTTCAATGATGGATTTAACGCATCACGTAAACCATTACCAAATAAGTTAAATGAAATCATTATTAATGAAATAATAATTGCAGGGAATACAATTAACATTGGTCTTGTAGAAATATATTGTTGGTTATGTGATAATACACTACCAAATGAGTTTGAACCTTTTAAGATACCAAGGTATGAAAGTGAAGCTTCACTAAAGATTACACTTGGAATAGAAAGGACAGAACTTGTTACAATTGTACCTAAAGAGTTAGGTAAAATATGTTTGAAGATTAATCTCATATCTGAAGAACCTAAAGTTCTACTTGCAAGGATATATTCACGTCCTTTGAAACGATAGAACTGTGTTCTCGTACGTCCAGCAATACCTAACCATCCAGTCATACAAAGTGCAAGACCGAAAGTAAAGATTGTATCACCAAGTAACAATACAACAAGTGTTATAACAATTGTTGATGGAACACCACTTAAGATTTCGCAGAAACGTTCCATAAATAAGTCTACGTTACCACCAAAGTAACCAGAAATTGATCCCCAAACTAGACCAAATGATAAACAAATAGCAGATACAATGATAGAAATTAAGAATGATTTCTTTAATCCGTTAAATGAATATACAATAATATCGAATCCTCTATCATCAGTACCTAATAAATATTTTGGCATTGATTCATATCCTAAATATTTATACATTACAACATCACAAGTTAATTGTTGTGATAAAACTTCTACTGTTTCTTCACCTTGTGTCATTTCAACCATTGCGAAATTAACTTTTTTAACATTAACTACAGGACATTTTTCTGGATCAAGTACTTTAAATTCATATTGATAATTTCCATCTTGATCTTTATAGTACTTATATTCGCACCAACCGTTGTTCATGTATTCTTTCATTTTAGCTTCTGTAATATCTAATGTTTCTTTAACACCATATGTATTTTCATATGTGTCTAATAAGAAATCACAAAGATATACATAAGCACGATATACAGCTTTGTCACCGTTTGTACGCCAATATTGAATTGGGAATACACCAGTATTTAATTTAGCCCAACGAAGTTTTTGACAAGCATCATCATAAATTTTACTTGTTCCATCATTAGTCATACTCATCATATTTAAAACATCTTGTTTTGCATATTCGCCATGACCATAGATATTAACATTTTCTGTTGAATCAGTTTTTAACATTAGTGAAACAATTGGTAACATTGTAGCTATTCTATCATTTTCAATTTGAATAGTTAGTTGACCTTCTTCAATAATTTCTAAATTATTTTGTTTCATAACATCAGAAACATTAATTGATAGACTTGATAAATCACGTCCAGATGAACGAAGTTCTAATTCTTTTTTAATACCTTTACAATCACATTTTCCTTTTGAGTCAAATGAGTGTTGGTGTTTTTCATCAGGTCTTTTATCATCTTGATATTGAACATAACTTACATAAACTCGGTATATTGCTTTACCAAAAGTTCCTAGTTCTTTGAAGTCATCTAATAAATTATAATTTTCAGTTCCAAATACAATATCTACTGTGAAGTTTTCATCAGCAGTATAATTTAATTTTTGATTAACAATTAATTCCACTGTATTTTTTTGATTACCAGTAGCAGTTGGATTTTTCTTAGGTGCTTTAAAAATGTAAACACCACCTGTTGCACCTTTACTAGTGCTGTTAGTTTCATAACCATAAAAATCAATTTCTTTTACAGCTTCTTTAGAATAGTAAATTTTAGCTTCAATTGTTGAACCATCTACATTAGTTGCAGTTCCCATAGTATATGGAAGTTCTGCATCAACATCATATTGAGCATTTGTGATAATTTGTGTACCATTCCATTTTGTGTTCCAATCATTTGGGTTATTTGATAAATCTGTATCTTTAGTACCAGATGGTTTATACTCAAATACTTTTGGAAGCATTTTTAATTCTTTAATATTTGGATTTGCTGGATCAATGTTGTATGGACTTACAACTGGTAAAATAAATGATAATAACATTAATAAACCAATAATAATTGCTCCTACAACTGAAGATTTATTTTTACAAAATCTTTTGAAAGCATCTTTAGCGAAAGTTGTTGCTTTTGTTTCAAATTTTTTATCATGAATTTTTTTGTCGACTTGTGTTAAATTAAAATCACTTTCAACAATTTCAAATTCATTACCGTAAGCATCATATCTTTTATTATCCATTATTTCTTCGCCCCCATTCTAATTCTAGGATCGATAAATCCATAAGAGATATCAAGTACAACCCCTGCAAGTAATGAGATTGTAGTGAATAATGCCATGTCTACCATAAGTACGTTATAGTCTTTTTTGTTTAAAGCAGAAATGAATAATTCACCAATACCTAAAATACCATATAATCTTTCAAGAATCATAGAACCACCTAAAAGACCAATAACTTCAGCTAAAATTGATGGAACAATTGGAACCATCGCATTTCTTAAAGCATGTCTTAAGATAGCTTGACGTTTAGTTAAACCTTTTGTTCTAGCAAGTAATAAGTATTCACTAGACATTACTTCACAAAGTTCAGCTCTTGTAAAACGACAATAACCACAAATTGAACCAAATGATAAACAGAATACCGGAATTATATAACCCTTAATTTTATCACTTGTAGGTGCTGATTGTGCAGGCCATTGTGAAGGTAAAATTTGATTGTTATAACATAACAATAATAACATGAATGTTATTAATACGAAACTTGGGATTGAAATAAATATCATAACTGATGTTGAAATGATATGGTCAGTTAATTTATTTTTCTTTAACGCAGCCCAAATCCCAAGAGCAATACCAAGTGGTACTGAGAAAATAACTGATACGACATTTAGTTTAATTGTGTTTGGTAGTCGTTCACCAATGATGTTCATTGAATTAACATTAGGTTTGATGGCAGTTGATCTACCCCATTCCCATTTAGTAATAATGTTCTTGATCCATCTTGCATATTGAGTCATTGCAGGTACTTTGTAGAAATAAATTTTTCCTACTTCTCTATTAACAACATCAAGTGGAACTTCGTCACGTCTTTCGTGTGTTTCGCTTTCTACGAATCCATCATAGACAAGACTTTGCCAATATGAATAACGCGCATCATCAGTTCCTGGTGGCTTATCGATTGGTACAAGTTTCATTAAAATAAATGTTAATGAAAGAAT
>CAJGDR010000091.1 GCA_904502205.1 uncultured Bacilli bacterium | reverse complement strand
GTTTTAAAATTTGTAACTAAACGAATTACAGTATCATCAACTCTTTCTTCCCATATATCGAATAAAATGTGTTCTTTTAATTTTTCTACTACTTCTTTTTTAAAGATTGGGAATATTTGATTAGTTGATGAATTAATCAACATTTCAACACCAAGTTTTTTTAATTCTTTTTGTAAGTGCTCAGCATGTTTATTTTGTTCTTCAGCAATCTTAATAAATAAATTGTCTTCAAATAGAGTTAAGAATTCAATTCCTAGTATATAACCTTTAGCATACAATCCACCGTAATGTTTAATTGAATATCTAAATTCTTGTTTTAATTCTTCATTAATAATAACTATTGCTTCACCATGAGTTAAACCATTTTTAGTACCACCAATATAAAATGCATCTACAAGTTTAGGTAAGTCACTAATCTTATAATCACATTCTTTTGATGCTAAAGCCGCACCTAATCTCGCACCATCCATGAAGAAATACAAATTATTTTCTTTACAGTAATTAGATATTGCAAGTAATTCTTGATATTTATAAACAGTACCCAATTCGGTTGAGTTTGATAGATAAACCATTTTCGGCATAACCATATGTTCATCAGTATGAGCTTTTACAACTTTATCTAAATCAGTTACATTCACCTTACCTAAGACATTTGGAACAGTTAATACTTTATGACCAGATTGTTCGATTGTACCTGTTTCATGGACATTTATGTGACCACTATCTGCACTAATTACAGCTTGATATGATTTTAAAGCATGGGAAATTACTACTTTATTAGTAATTGTTCCACCTACTAAAAAATGAACATCAGCAGTTTCACATTTGATCATATCTTTAATAAATTCAGCAGCTTTTTCAGAATATTCATCTAAACCATAACCAACAAATGTTTGTTCATTTAATTCAATCAATCTTGATAATACTTTTGGATGTGCTATCGCACAATAATCATTTTTTAAATTTATCATAGTATCTCCTAGTTTATCTAAAAAATATGGTGTTCATTTTAATAATATAAATATTTTTCTTCATTATGTGGTAAATAAACATATATATGAACTGATTCAAATTGACTGTAAGATAAGCTTACTTTATTAGTTCCTAATTCTTTATAAACAACTGGAACATAAGGTGTTGGATTATAATCATATTTACTTGAAAGTTTTCCACCACCAGTAATGTTTCCAAACATTTCTCCCCAACCACCTTCATAATTTAGGTATTCTTGGAAATCGTTATAATGATTATAAGTATAGAAAACAAATTTTTCATATGGGTCAATTATTAGATCACCATTTTTGTCGAATCTTGCATATACAATTCTAGCAGCACCACGTTCAATTGAAGTACCGTTGTTGTATTTTACTACTGGGTATGATGGATCACAATCTGTACCTGTTGTTCCGACATCCATTTCATAGTATTGGAATTCACCACCAACACCTGTTATATTTGGTAAAGCTGGTTCATATGGATATTTACTAGTACTTCCACTAAACTGTGTATGATTAACTCTTAAGTATTCACCCCAAACCGAATTAGTTGGTTTTGTTTTTTTAGATGAAGAATGGTTAGCAGGAATATCTCCAAAAGCAAATACGTAAGCCGCAACTTCTTCTAAAACAACATAAGCTGCACCTTTATAAATTTTGTTTACAATTTCACCTTTATAATTTAGTACATAATATGTATTACCATCGCTTGAATATAAACAACTAGTATTACGTACATACATTCCATTTTCCATTGGTCTAACACTTGATAATGTAGGTGCTTGGTCTTGATCAGCAATTGATCCACTCATTAATCCATGATTTGTACGGTATACTGAATCTAAGTAACTTGTAGCTGGCTCATAATTTGCATAGAATTCTTGTTTATTCACATTTACATATGGGTCTTCAAAGTATTCATCTTTATCATCTATTTGTTCTTTTTCACCACAACTACATACACCATCAACAAATACATGTTCATGAACTTGTTCTTCTATTTCTAAAAGAATACTACTACTGTTATATATACCAACTTTTGCATTAATAACTACAACACCGGCAGACAGTGCAGTAACTTCATTACCTTCAATTTTTACTAATTCACTTCCAGATGTTACAACATATTCTAATTCATCTAAATATTCTAGTGGTGTAACTGTCGGAATTAACTTTGTTGTTTCACCAACAAATATTTTTACATCTTGAATTTTTAGTGAGATTTTTACATCAACAACATCTTTTGGTAAAACTACAATTAAAATTGTATCTTTATAATTTCCAATTGTTACTGTAATTGTTACGTTACCTTGAATGCGTCCAGTTACAACACCTTCTTCATCAACAATAGCAGATGTGTTTGAAGATGTCCATACCGGATCACCTTCAACAGTTTCAATTATTGAATAGTCTAAATCTATTTGTTCACCAACATATAGTTCTACTCTTTCACCATTTGTTATTTGTAGTGGTACAACTGTATTAGTACAACCAACCAGTAAAAAAGCAAAAATAAACGTTAATAATATTTTCTTTATTTTGTTCATTTTATTCTCCTAATTTAAATTAAATATATTATATCATATTATGTCGATTTTATAAAATAGTTAAATAATAAAACACCACTTTTAAAGTGGTGTTAGTTTTATTTGAATGGATCAAATGAAGTATTTGAATCAAGTGATTTAATAAATTCAACTAAAAGTTCTACAATATATTCAATATCTTTTAAACTTCCAACTTCAACTGATGAATGCATATAACGAAGTGGTATGCTAATTAAGTCTGATGGAACTCCACCATTTAATTTATAAACTTCATCAAAGTCTGTCCAAGTTTTAGAAAATTCTACTACTTGTTGATATGGAATATTATGTTTAATTGCTGTATCAATTAACATCTTAGATAAGATTTTGTTGCCAAAGGCAGAAATTGTAAATATTGGTCCACCACCTAATTTTACATCTCTTGTAAAGTTTGTACGATATTTAACATCAGAGCTTGAACCAACATCAAGTGTAATTGTACAAGTTGGTTTAATATCATTACATGAGAATATTGCTCCACGTTTAGTTGTTTCCTCACCGACAGTAGATGCAAAATAAACGCCATTAGTTGATTCTTTTTTAATACGTTTTAATACTTCACAACAAATGAATGTAGCTATCTTATCATCAAGTGCTCTACTTGATACTAAATTATTTTCTAATAATTGATAACTATCTTGATGAATTACAGCATCACCAATTGATACTAGTTTTAATGTTTCTTCACGACTTGTTGTACCTAAGTCTAAATTTAAATCTTCGACTACAACACCGCCTTTATTAAAGTTTGGTGTATAACCTATAACACCTGGAACATACGAATAAGTACCATCTAGGTTAAAACGTACAACATTAACTTTTTGTCCCATGTACATTTCTGGTTTAATACTACCCGCATTAGTTAACTTACAAATACCATTTTCTAATACTTGTTCAATAATTAAACCAATTTCATCAACATGTGCCAGTAACATTACTTTAACTGAAGACTCTGGATTTACAGCATGAACAACATTATAACTGTGATGAGTATAAACTCTATCATCAATATCTTTTAGTTCATCAATTAACATTTTTTGAATACTTAATTCATAACCTGTAACTGATGGAGTACATAATAATTTT
>CAJGDR010000090.1 GCA_904502205.1 uncultured Bacilli bacterium | reverse complement strand
TTATCGGACATGAAATTTCTCATGCTTTTGACTCAAATGGTGCGAAATGCGATGAAAATGGAAACATCAATAATTGGTGGACTAAAGAAGACAATAAGAAATTCAATAAGAAAATTAATGCTATGGTTAAACAATTTGATGGAATTGAACTTCCATGGGGTAAAGTTAATGGTAAATTCATTGTAAGTGAAAATATGGCTGACAATGGTGGAATGGCTGTTACACTTGAAATCATGGGTAAAACTCCAAATGCATCATACGAAGAATACTTCCAAAACTGGGCGAAAGTTTGGTGCTTAAAAGCTAAACCTGAATACTTACAATTATTACTTAATTTAGATGTTCATGGTCCAAGCATTTTACGTGCTAATATGCCGCCAAGAAACTTCCCTGAATGGTATGAAACATTTAATGTTAAGAAAACAGACAAAATGTATATTGCACCTTCAAAACGTGTAGTTATTTGGTAATTAATAAAAATAAACAGTATTTAAAATACTTTTATAAAAATTGATAATTTTATAATTAATAAAAAGAGTTAACATCATAAATTAGTATGAAGTTAACTCTTTTATTTTTTTCACTTTATCAAACATTTGAAAAAAATATTTAAAAAGTATATAATATAACTAATAGGAGGCCTTTATGAAAAAGACTTATAGTTTAATTTTTGCTTGTTTATTTTTATTATTAATAACTGGTTGTGGACATTTTCATAAGTATGAAGAAGAAGTAATCAATCCAACATGTGAGGAAAAAGGATATACTATTTTTACTTGTAGTTGTGGACATACATATGAGGGTGATTTCACAAATCCAACCCATCAATATGGTGAATGGGAAATTGTAAAAGATGCAACATTAGAGGAAGCTGGAATTAAAGAAAGTTCATGTACTGTATGTGGTCATACAATTAGCCAAAATTTCACACATACACATGAATATATCGAAGTATTAATCAATCCAACATGTGAAGAAGATGGAGCAAAAGGAACGTATTGTTCTTGTGGGGAAGAACATATTATTACAATACCTGCGCTTGGTCATAGTTATGAAAAATTAGAAGTAAAACCAACATGTGAAAATGAAGGTTATGATAAATACACATGTACAATTTGTGGTGATACATATAATGATAATTATGTTAAAAAATTAGAACATGTTTATGAAAGTCAAACAATAGATCCAACATGCGTTGAGGATGGTTATACTTTATATACATGTACAATATGCAATGATTCATATAAAGATAATGAAATAAAAGCATCAGGTCATGATTATGCATCTGATGTAATACCTCCATCTTGTAATGAACTTGGTTATACTTTACATACTTGTCATTGTGGTGATAGTTATCAAGATAATTTTAAAGATATGACACCACACAATTACAGTGATTGGAGTATTGTTACAAATCCAACTGAAACAACTGATGGATTAAAAGAAAAAGTATGTTGTTGTTGTGGTGATAAAATAACAGAAAAAATACCTGCAACAGGAGTAGCATCAAACATCATAATTAAGTATGACTTAGATGGTGGATTCTTAGAAGGTGCTTATAAGACAACTGAAGAATTAGCAAATGAATTTATTCAAGACTATAATAAATATGGAAGTACTAATGCGACTATAGAAAACTTTTCTAACGATTCAACATCATCAGTTAAAGTTGCATTAGCAAGTTCAGAAATGCTTGCTAAATGGAAATGGTTATTTGAATACATGTATAATGATTTAGTTGAATATAATCAAGAACTAGGAACATTAAAAGTATCATATGTATCAGATGCACTAGACTTATTAAAACTAATGATTAATGGTGATACTACAGTTATTAAAGACTCATCAAAAGGTCCAAACTTTAGAACATTAATTAGAGGTTATTTACATGGTTTAATGAATAGTTGTAAAGGTGGACAAAACGTTACATTTGCGGCTTATTGTCCAGACTTTAGTGATATTGATCGTCAAAATTTATTACTTGCTCATCAATTCGCTAAAGACTATACTGTTAAATTGGGTGATGTTATCCCAACACCATTTAAAGAAAATTATATCTTTAGTTACTGGCAAGATCCAGATGGCAACAAAGTTACAAAATTTAATAAAGCAGGAACTTATAAAGCTATTTGGGATGAAGGTGTAAGAGTAGAAAGTATTCAAATTACTAATAAAGTATCAGAAATTAATTTATTTGATACTTACCAATTAATTTGGTCTATTTTACCAAATGAAGCAGTTAATAAACTTGTAAGCTTTACATCAAGTAATGAGAAAGTTTTAACTATTGATAGAAACGGTTTAATTACAACTCATGAAGCAGGTGTTGCAACAATCACTATTAAATCACTTGCGTTAGGTGGAAAAACTGATAGCTTTACTGTATCAGTTATAACACCTGGATATTTTGATATTAGTTACGAAACTAACTCTTATGTTGAAATTGGTGAATATATTAAATTAAATGCAATATTTATTAATCCATTAAATCAACAAGAAAATGTAATTTGGGATACATTAACACCTGATATTGCAGGTGTAGATGCTTTAGGTAATGTTATTGGGGTTGAAAAAGGTATTGCAACAATTCGTGCATATTCTAAAGATCGAAAACAATATCAAGACTTTATCGTAACTGTTCTAAATAATGAAGTAAGTGAAGCATTACAACTTGTTTTAGACAGTCACGTAAGTAATGTATTTACCAGTTATAATCTAGGAATTGGAGCTGGAACTCCAGTATATTATTCAGACATCTTTGGTAGTGTAAGTAGACTTCTATATAATAAGGAATTAGAAATTGATACTACATATTCTAAAGCAACAGAAGACAAGTATGGTGATGAACTTCAAAATAGACTTTTAGAAAGTGTTGAGTTCATTACAGTTCACTATACAGGCGGTATGACAAAAGGATCAACTGCTAAAGCAACAGCTGCTTATTTTGCTAAACCACTTAGCCAAGTAAATACATCAATTCATTATTGTTCTGGTAACGATGGTGTTTATAAAGGTATGAGTGAAATTTATCGTGCTGCTCATGCGGGTGATGATGGTTCACTTGAAACTGTATCAAAATTTGAATGGCTTGATACACCAGTTGAAGTTAAACCAACAGATCCTGAAACACCAGTAGTATCGATTACTAAAAATGCAACATTCTCAATTAATGGTGTTGACACTTTAATTAAAGTTCCATATAAAGATAAACGTGGTAATGAAGGTTATGTTACTGATGACAAATGGTTAAATAAGATGGATCTTGCAGTTAATATTAAAGATGGTAAATATCAACTTGGTACTGCATGGTGGTGTTATACACAAGTTTGGGAAGGAAGAATTTGTTCAAACGGTGGTAACAGAAATAGTATTGGTATTGAATCTGCGGTAAATGAAGGATCAGACTTATGGTTAACATGGCAAATAACTGCTCAACTTGTTGCAGATATCATGGAACGTCATAACTTAGATATTACAAGAGTTAAAGGACATCATTTCTTTAGTGCGAAAGATTGTCCACAACCAATGCTTGAAAATGATCTTGAAATTTGGTATGAGTTCTTAGAACTTTGTAAAGCGGAAAGACAAAAACTTGAATTAGATGGAATTAATTTACAATTCGAAAGTAATTCAGAATACGTAAACAGTCATGGCCGTGTAACATCACAAGCTAATGAATCACAAGT
>CAJGDR010000089.1 GCA_904502205.1 uncultured Bacilli bacterium | reverse complement strand
TGCTAATACTTTAATCGTAGAACAAGCAGATCACTTAGGTCTTTCACAACTTTATCAAATAAGAGGAAGAGTCGGAAGAAGTGAACAAGTGGCTTATGCTTATTTAATGTATGATTCAGATACAAGACTTACTGATGTTGCTGAAAAAAGATTAAATGCTATTAAAGAGTTTACTGCATTAGGTAGTGGATATAAAATAGCGATGCGTGATTTATCTATAAGAGGTGCAGGTGACATTTTAGGAAGTGAACAATCAGGTTTTATTAATGATATTGGCATAGAACTATATATGCAAATGTTAGAAGAAACACTAGATGAAGAAAAAGGTATAACAAAAGAAAAAGAAACAGAACAACAATTTAATTTAAATATTTCTAAAACAGTCGATTCTAGTTATGTTGATGATGATACAATCAAAATAGATATTCACCAATCAATTAATAAAGTGTATACAAAAGAACAAGCTGAAAACTTAACAATGGAGTTTAGCGATCGTTATGGAAAAATAACTAATGAACTTAAAGTTTATATATATAGTAAATATTTAGAAACACTATTAAAACAAAAAGGTATTGAAAAATATAAAGTGTCAGATAATAAAGTTGAATTAAACTTTGATCAAGAACATACAAAAAACATTCAATATATATATTTCTTACAAACGGCTAAGACTATTGCTCCTAGATGGGTATACGAATACAAACAAAATAAAATACATATAACAATTAATATTAATGAAGATAACAAAATGTATTCCGATAATAGCTATATATATCAATTAATTAACTTTATGGAAAAAATGTAAAAAACAGGTATAATAAAGAAAATACACCACATAATAATCATGAGGTGTTTATATAATGAAAGCAACAGGGGTAGTAAGAAGAATTGATGATTTGGGTCGCATTGTTGTTCCTAAAGAAGTAAGAAGAACGATGCGTATAAAAGAAGGAGAATCACTAGAAATCTTTGTGGATGGAACGGACAAAATAGTCTTAAAAAAATATTCACCAGTACAAAATGTAAATGAATTTGTAAGTGAATTTGTAGACAGTATTTATGCTTCAAATAAAAAAGATATTGTGATTACTGACAATGAAAAGGTAATTGCTGCTGCAGGAAATTATCGCAAAGACATTGTTGGTAAAAGAATTACTTTAAGACTAGAAGATAAGATTCAAAAACGTAATACTCAAGTAATAGATTCTTCTGATAAATTCGAAATTTGTGAAAATATCGATATGAAAAAACCGGCTATATTAAAACCTATAAATGTATATGGTGATATAATTGGTTGTGTAATTGTAAGTGGCGATAAAATTGGTGATGTAGAAAAATCACTAGTTGAATTTAGTAGTACATTTATGAGTAGATATTTAGAAGGATAAGCAGTTTTTGGCTGCTTATTTTTTTATTAAAATATAAATCTTTTGCATAAAATAACATTATATGATATAATAATTGCGAAAAAAATTAAAAATAGATTTTTGGAGGTATTTGAAAATGGCACTAGTTAGTATGACTGGTATGCTTGAAAAAGCAAGAAAAGAAAAATATGCAGTTGGTCAATTCAATATTAATAACCTTGAATGGACAAAAGCAATTTTATCAACTGCACAAGAAAACAACTCACCTGTAATTCTTGGTGTATCTGAAGGTGCAGCAAAATATATGGGTGGATTTGACACAGTTGTTGGAATGGTTAAAGGTTTAATTAAAAACTTAAACATCACTGTTGATGTAGCAATTCATTTAGACCACGGACAAAGTTTTGAAAATTGTAAAAAAGCTATCGATGCTGGATTTACATCTGTTATGATTGATGGTTCACATCATCCACTTGCTGAAAATATTAAAATGACTAAAGAAGTTGTTGAATATGCTCATGCAAGAGGTGTAAGTGTTGAAGCAGAACTTGGTACTGTTGGTGGAAATGAAGATGGTGTAATCGGTGGTATTAAATATGCAGACTGCGGTGAATGTGTAGCTTTATGTAGAGATGCTGAAATTGATGCATTAGCACCTGCTTTAGGTTCTGTTCATGGACCATACAAAGGTGAACCTGTACTTGGATTTAAAGAAATGGAAGAAATTGGTGTTGCAACTCAAAAACCATTAGTACTTCATGGTGGAACAGGTATTCCTGATGAATTAATCAAACGTGCTATTTCTTTAGGTACTTGCAAAATTAATGTTAATACAGAATGTCAATTAGCATTCAACAAGATTTTAAGAGATTTCTTAGCTGATCCTAAAAATGCAGAAGTTTATGATCCAAGAAAACTTTTAGGTCCTGCTACAAAAGGAATTGTTCAAGCAGTAACTGAAAAAATGAACGTATTCGGTTCAGTAAACAAAAACTAATATAGATATATTAAAGTAAGTTTTGCAAAAAACTTACTTTTTGTTTTACAAAACAAAATTATATATATATAATTAGAGAGGTGATGAAAATGAAATTTGTAGCTTATTTATTATTGTATAAAAGAATTGAAGGATCTGAACTTCTAAATCAAACTGTTGCGGACATGTTAACTTATTCTAAAGAAGTTGATACGTTATATATATTTAATTATCATAGATATCCACAAAGCACCCTGATTGATGTGTTAAAAATGTATAAGAACATTGAATATGTTGATTTGCCAAATAAAGGACAAGTCGCCAATTATAGTGATGCAATAAATCATGCTATAAAAATGAATGCGGATTATGCGACTATACTTGAAACTGGATATTTTTATGAAGATAATTCGTTTCATGAAATTAAAAGAATGATCATTCAAAAAGAAATTAATGAGAATGTTGCTGTAGTTTCTCCGATTCCAGTACTTACTTGCGAATCTAAAAACGATACAAAAGAAAATAGCAGGGAAGTTAGAGGGGTTCATTTAACAGGCACATTTATTAATATAAATATATATAAACAAACTGAAGGTTTCTATTTACCTTATTATCAAACAACGTTCGATTATGACTATTGTTTAACTGTAAGACAAATGGGATATAAAGTATTGTTAATGAATAATCTAATACTTAGAAATAGAAACTTTAAAACATTAACAAAAAATTTGTTGTGGCACCAATACTATGGTTATGCAAGAGAGATATATGATGTTTATTATGAAACAAGAAACAGAATGTATCTATGGGACAAGTTTAAGAACATTGATCCTCAATATATAAAGATAGATAAAAAAATACAATCTGCTGAGTTCAAGGAAATGCGTCTTTTTGAAAAGAAATTCAAAGAAAAGAAAGAAATTATCAAACAAGCAAGATTAGATTACAGGCTCGGAAAAATGGGCAAAGCCTTTGAAGAAATTAACTTTTAGTCTCGATTTTAGTCGAGACTTTTTATTTTTTATTAAATAAATTATCATATCATTTGCCAAAAAATGCAGTTTTTGGTAAAATATCAAAGGCTTAAATGTAGGCGGAGATTTGCGAGGTTGCTGATACGCACGGGAGCGTTGTCATTGACTGTCTATCAGGTAATTCGCAATGAGCCGAAAGCTTAAAAATAAGTAAGGAGGCTAACATGGCAAAAGAAAAGAAATTAAGAATAAGATTATTATCTTATGATCACAGATTAATTGATGAATCTGCGAAAAAAATTGTTGAGACTGCGAAAAGAACTGGTGCTAAAGTATCAGGTCCAATCCCACTACCAACAGAAAAAGAAGTATTTACTGTTATCCGTTCACCACACAAATATAAAGATAGTCGTGAACAATTTGAACGTCGTACTCACAAACGTTTAATTGATATCGTAAATATT
>CAJGDR010000088.1 GCA_904502205.1 uncultured Bacilli bacterium | reverse complement strand
AAGAGCTTAATGCAAATGATTTAGCAGCAAGTTTTCAAGATGCTGTCGTTGATGTTTTAGTTTCTAAAACAAAACGTGCGATTTTAGAACATAATTGTAAACAAGTAATTGTAGCGGGTGGCGTTGCAGCAAACAAAGGATTAAGAAAAGAAATGGCATCGATGGTTGAATCATTAGATGATGTTGTTTTAACTTTCCCACCTTTTGAATATTGTACAGATAATGCCGCAATGATTGGTGTTGCAGCATACTTCCAAAATAAAAAAGAAAATGAAAAATAAAACTCTGATATGTAATTATCAGAGTTTTTTATATTTCACATAAAAATCATTGAATTGTTTAATTTATTTCAAACATAGATGTTATACTGAAAAAGTAAAAAAATCTTTTTACACATATTTCCATAAATAACCTTGTTTTAAACAAGGTTATTTTTTTATTTATTAAAAATATTGTAAAATGGTTTATATTAATTCAATTGTATAGTATAATATATATGAGGTGATAGTATGAATAAAATACTTGTTATTGGTATTGTTGGAGAATCAGTGTTCATGAAATGTGATCATTTTCATAAACCTGGTGAAACAATTAAAGTAGATAATATATATACTGAAATTGGTGGAAAAGGCTTTAACCAAGCTTTAACAATCAAACAATTAGGTGGTAATGTTTTATTTACATGTGCTTTAGGTAGTGATTCGATTAAAGATAAGATTATTAATGATATTAATAAATTAGAGGTACCATTAAAATATTTTATTGATCCTAATAAACAAAGTGCTTATGCTAACATCTTAACGAATAAAGATGGTGATAATCAAGTTAGTGTATACCATGGCGCAACTTTATCTATTGATAATATTAATGAAATATATCAAGAAATTGATAATGCTGAATATATATTACTTCAACTAGAAATTCCATATGAAATAAATTTAAAAATTGCAAAATACGCAAAAGCTAAAAATAAAACAGTAATATTAAATCCAGCTCCAGTTTGCAACATTGATGAATTATTAAACTATGTAGATATAATTACACCAAATGAAATCGAAGCAATAACTCTTTTTGGTGAAGATTATCAAACTAAGTTAATAGATAGAAGTTTTAAAACTATTATAACAAGAGGTGGAAAATCAACTGTTCTAATTGACAAAAAGGTTACCTTATATGATGTTGAAAAAGTAACTCCAAAAGATACAACAGGTGCCGGAGATGCATTTAATGGAGCTCTCGTTTTCAATATAGCAAAAGGCTTTAACTTAAGTGATTCAATAAAGAATGCTAATGTAGTTGCAGGACATACTGTACAATATGACTTTGTATTACCTGGCATACTGGATTTAAAAAAGATAGAAAATTAAAAGTTAATATCTTTTACTTGATAATAAACTGAAATTATGATATAATAAATCGATTTAAAAAATTTTAAAAAAGTAAGGAGAAAATATTGTGATTTACAAGACTATTACAAACTATTTAGAAGCTTCAAAAGATTTCTTAGAAAATGAAAAACAATTCCATTTAGGAGTTATTACAACAGAACAATCTAACCCTATTACTAAAAACTTAAGTGCAACTATTATGAAAGATACTGCACAAGGTGTTAAAACAATTTTCAAAGCTGACAAATATGTAGAACCAGTTGCAAGAAAAGCGTTCCACACTCCAGAATTTGCTGCATTCATCGATGATATCAAACGTTGTATGGATGAAAAGAGAAAAGTTGTTTTCTCATCAGTTGGTGCATCAGGAAGAATGGCTGTACAAATGGAAGGTGCTTGGAGATGTTTCTGGCAAGGTTTAGTAGATAAACTTCCTAACCATCGTTATGAATTCTTAAAACTTGCTGACGTTGTTACAAGTTTCATTACTGGTGGTGACCGTGCAGTTGTACGTTCAGTTGAAAATTTTGAAGACTACATGACATTCGGGGCTAAACAAGTTGACGAAGCAGAAATGACAAAAGGTGACGTATTAGTAGCACTTTCAGAATGTGGACTTTCTGCAAGTATTAATGGTTCAGCTGTAAGAGGTTATGAACTTGGTCTTAGAACTTATTACTTACACTGTAATCCAGAAGATATTTTAAGAAACCACTTAGACCGTGCTCGTGCTGTATTCGAATGTGTTGATGAATATCAAGAAAATATTAAAAATGGTGTTCCAACAGATAAATATATTGTTAAAATTCCTCTAGTAGTAGGAAACATGGCTGTATCTGGTTCAACTCGTATGCAAACTACAACTGTTGAATTATTAGCAGCTGGTGCTGCTCTTGAAGTTGCTGCTAACCGTTGGTTACAAGAAAACTTAACAGAACAAGAATTAGCAGTAGTTGGTGGAGAATTCTTAACTCTTGATCAATACGCTGATGCTTTCGCTTCATTAAATAAACAATTAATGAGTGGTAAAGCTTTAAAAGGTGTTGCAAAAGCTGTTGATTTTGAAGTTGATACATATACTAAAAAAGGTTTAGTTACTTATGCTACTCATGAATATCTACTTGATATCATGACTGATACAACTGAACGTCAACCAACATTTACTCTTCCTCCATTCAGAAAATTCAATGATACTGAACATGAAGTATCTTGGGCTTATACAAAAGACCCTCTATATCCAAATGAAGTTGCATGGCAACAATTAATGAGAAGAGATATTAAAGGTCTTGAATGGACTGCTGATGACTATCGTGCAATGGGTGCTACTCAAGATATCATCAATAATCCTCCAAAAGTAAGTGGTTCTGAACTTCTTGAATATTGCATTGGTAACGAAGATGATCCATCAAGATATTCTCGTGACAATTCATTCTTAGTATTAGTTGACATTAATGGTTCTGCAACTAAAGAAGCAATCGCTTGGTACAAAAAAGAAGTTGTTAAATACACTGGTGGTGTAGTAATCAGACTTGGTCAAATTCCAGCTGAAAAAATCCAAAAAGATGAAATCAGAATCCCAGTTGAACTTCCAAGAACATGCACAGACATTTTATATCACTTATTAGTTAAAGTAGCATTTAACTGCTTAAGTACAGGTACAATGGCTAAGATGGGTCGTGTTTATGGTAACTGGATGGTACAAGTATTACCAACTAATAAAAAACTTATCGACAGATCTACAAGAATCATTGCTGCTTTAGCTCAAATTCCTTACGAACAAGCTAACCAAGAATTCTTCAAATCTTACTATAATAGAAAACCTGAAGATGAATACAAAGAATCTTATGTTGTTGAAACATTAAGAAGACTTGGATTCGATCCAAATAAAGACATTAAATAGTAATTAAAAGGTATGATGAAAATCATACCTTTTTTATACTTAAAAAAAGCATGGTTGTTATACTTGAAAATATAGTCAAACTATGTTATAATAAGTATATATAATAACCAAAAAAACAGGAGGATTTATGAACAATCAAGATTTTGATAAATTAATATCAGTTCAAAAAGAAGAAATTGAACGTATTAAGAACACCAATCAAGAAACAAATATCAAAGATTTTTATTTACACAAATATCATGAAATGTATCAAGAAATCCTTCAAGAAAGAATTAATGAAATTAATAATGAGTTATTAGAATTAGAACAAGAAATTGTTAATTTAAATAATTCAGTTGACCGCATTAATGAAGATATTGAAAACAATGAAAGAATCAAAGAAAAGATTCAAGAAGTTGAGGAAAGAATTCATCAATGTTATTGTGAAATTGAAGAAAAAAGATTCCAAACAGAAACAGTACTTGATAACTTACAACATGAAACTATTAAATTGTTTCAAGAACACCAGATGGTTACAAGAAATTGGTTTT
>CAJGDR010000087.1 GCA_904502205.1 uncultured Bacilli bacterium | reverse complement strand
TGCTTCAAATAAAATTATTTGTGAAAGCTCTCTTTCAATAATTTTAGCGACACGTTCAACATGATATGCCATTAACGTTCAACCTCTTCCATAATAAAGCATTCAATTACGTCACCAATTTTGATATCATTGAAGTTTTCAATTGTAAGACCACAGTCATACCCTTGTTTAACTTCTTTAACATCATCTTTGAATCTCTTAAGAGATGAAAGTTTACCAGTATAAACTACGATACTATCTCTAATTAATCTTACACCAGCACCACGTGGAATATATCCACTTGTAACATAACATCCAGCAATTGTTCCAATTTTTGAAACTTTATAAGTTTCTCTAACTTCTGCTTGACCTGTGTTCTTTTCTTCAAATACTGGATCAAGTAAACCTTTAACGGCTTTTTCAATATCTTCTTGAAGTTTATAAATGATTGAATATAATCTGATTTCAATACCATGTTCTTTAGCCATATCTGCAACATATGCAATTGGACGAACATTAAAACAAATAATAATAGCACTAGATGCAATAGCTAAGTTTACATCTGATTCAACAACACCACCAACACTAGATGCAATAATATTAATTTGTGTACCTTCAATTTCAATTTTTTGAAGTAAGCCTTTAACAGCTTCAATTGAACCTTGAACATCACATTTTAAGATTAAGTTAAGTTGTTTAACACTATCATCTTTTTTATTTTTAAGCATTTCACTTAAAGAAACATTTTTACCAATACCTTTTTCAAGTTGGAATTTATTAAATGCTCTTGTTTCTGCAACTTCTCTTGCTTTCTTTTCATTATTGTAAATCATGAATTTTTCACCAGCAAAAGGTACTTCTTCAATACCAGTTACTTCGACTGGTTTAGCAGGACCGGCTGCTTGAACTGGACGTCCTTTTTCGTCAGTCATTGTACGAATCTTACCATATGTATTACCAACAACTAAGATATCTCCAACTTTAATTGTACCATTACTTACAAGTAAACTTGCAAGTGGACCTTTGTTTTTATCAAGTCTTGCTTCAATTACTGTACCCATTCCAAGTCTATTAGGATTTGCTTTATATTCTTTAATATCAGCAACTAAAAGAATCATTTCTAAAAGTTCAGGAATACCATCACCTTTTAAAGCAGAAATTGGAACAACAATTGTGTCTCCTCCCCATTCTTCTGGAAGAAGTCCAAATTCTGTTAATTCTTGTTTAATACGATCTGGGTTTGCAGTTGGTTTATCCATTTTATTAATTGCTACAATAATTGGAACATCAGCTGCTTTAGCATGTTGGATCGCTTCTTTAGTTTGAGGCATAATTCCATCATCAGCTGCAACAATTAATACAACAATATCAGTAACTTGTGCTCCACGTGCACGCATTTCAGTAAATGCGGCATGTCCTGGAGTATCAATGAATGTAATAAGACGACCATTTTTTTCTACTTGGTATGCCCCAATATGTTGAGTAATACCACCAGCTTCACCTTGTGTTACATGAGTAGATCTAATTGTATCAATAAGAGTTGTTTTACCATGGTCAACGTGTCCCATTACTGTTACAATTGGAGGACGTGATACTAAATCTTTTTCATCATCAACAAACTCCATTTCATCAAATCTAGTCATATCAGTAATTTGTTTATCTTTTAATTCATATCCGTATTCTAAAGCAAGTAATTCTGCTGTTTCTCTATCCATTGATGAGTTTGCAGAAACCATCATACCCATAGATACAAATAGTTTTTTAACAAGATCAGTTACTGATACGTTCATTGATTCACTTATTTCTAAAACACTCATACCACTTTCGTAGTATAAAACTTTTTCTTCAATTTCTTGTTTTTTAGGTAAGTTACTTTTTCTATTTTCAGTTTGTTTGTTTTTATTATTCTTTACGTTCTTTTTACGACTTTTTGATTCAGATTCTTTATTACCATAAGTATTTTTCTTAGGTCTGTTTTCTCTTGTGATGTTATATTCATCATCATCTAAGAAATGAGAATATTTGTTTAAAGTTTCTTCATCAACACGTGGTGCAACAATCTCGTCTTTTTGTAAGATTATTGTTTGTGGTTTTGGTTGTTTAACTTCTTTTGTTTCTTTAACTTCTTGTTTTGGAGCTTCTTGTTTTTTTGTTGGAGCTTGTTTTGGAGTTTCATTTCTTCCATTATTGTTTGAAACCTTTTTGTTATTTGTTTCTTGATTAGCTCCTTTTGAATCATTCTTCTTTGGTTGATTAGTTTGTGGTTTTGAAGCTGTATTTTGTTTTGGAGCTTCTTTTGTTTCTTTTGCATTAGGTATTACCACCTTATTTACTGGTTTAGGTTTTGGTGCAGTTTTAAATGGATAAGGAATACCATATCTTTTTGCTAGTTTCTTTTCCATTGATGAATCAATATTTGTTTCTTCTTGTTTATCTAAATTAACACCAACATTTGATAACATTGCAAGTAATTCAGATACTTCAACTTTAAATATCACTGCTAAATCTTTGACTTTCATAGGTCCACCTTCTTTCAATTATTAGCTTGTTTCGCATCTATAATTGCTTTTGCAAGACCTGCATCATCAATACCAGATACAACCGGGTTTTTAATTCCAGTTGCTTTACTGATAGTACTTGCATCATATATATCAAGTACAGGTACATTATAAAAGTAAGCTTTTTTAGTTACTTTATCTTTTGTACCAAAAGACGCATCAGATGCTAAAACAATTAGATACAATTTATTATTTTGTAGGGCACTAAGAGTGGAATCAGTTCCAGCAATTAAGTGTCTGCTTCTTCTTGCTAGCCCTAAGTAATTTAATACTTTATCCATAGATCACCTATAGTTTTTCTATAAGTTCATCATATATATTATTTGGTACTTCAACTTCTAAAGCACGATTTAATGTTTTTTTCTTTCTAGCTGTTTCAATAACTTTTTTATCTTTAGACACATATGCACCGTGTCCTTTAGCTTTACCAGTTAAATCGATAACAACATCACCTTCTGGTGTTCTAACTACTCTAAACATTTCGCTTTTAGGATGTTGTTCGCCAGTTATAACACATTTTCTTAGAGGGATCTTTTTTTCTTTCATTAGATCACCTTATAGAACATTAATTTTGAATTTTAATTTTTCACGATAAGCTGTAGATTCATCTTTAATATCAATCTTCCATCCAGTAACTTGTGATGCAAGACGAGCATTTTGACCTGCTTTACCGATAGCTAAAGAATATTGCATATCAGGTACAATTACTAATGCTTGACGAGTTTCAGGTGTAACAAGTACACTCATAGCTCTAGCTGGAGTTAATGCTTGGGCAATTAATTGTACTGGATCATTTTGCCATACAAAGATGTCAATTCTTTCACCATTTAATGCATTATTAACTTGTTTAATTCTCGAACCTTGTAAACCAACACAAGCACCTTTTGGTTCTAAATTTACATCATCAGTACGAATACCAATTTTTGTTCTAGACCCAGCGTCTCTTGCAATATTTACAATTTCGATAGTACCATCTGATACTTCTGGAATATATGTTTCAAATAATCTTTTAACGATACCAACATTAGTTCTAGATACAAATACTTTTGGACCTTTACCTGTTTCTTCAACTTTAACAATATATACTTTTACTTCATCACCTTCTTTTAATACTTCAGTTGGTAATGCTTCTTTTTTAGGCATATATGCATCATAGTCAAGTCCGATTCCTAAGATGTACGCATCATCTAACACACGATGAACTGTAGCAGTAATCATTTCATTTTCACGATCTTTAAAGAATTCGTAAGCACGTTTTCTACCAAGTTCTTTTAATCCTTGTGTAAATAATTGTTTAAATTGAGTTGCACCTTTTCTACCAATGCTTTTT
>CAJGDR010000086.1 GCA_904502205.1 uncultured Bacilli bacterium | reverse complement strand
TTAGAAAAAGTAAGAGAAGTATTTACAACTAATTTTTCTAAACTAATGATGGAACGTTATAGTATAACTGTTGTTTCTACATCTTTTGATGATATTGATGCCGGTGAAAGAATTGAAGAAATAATTAAAAATAAAGCAGAAGCGCTTCAACAAATCGAAATTGCTGAAGCTGAAAAGCAAAAAGCAAATGTTGATGCTGAAACAGAAAAAATTAAAGCTGAAACTGCTGCACAAGTAGCAAAGATTAAAGCTGAAAATGAAGCTGAAATTATAAAGATTGCTGCAGATGCTGAAGCTTATAAAGTTGAAACAGAAAAGAAAGCAGTTACTGATATGATTGATTCTTTATATGAAAAATATCAAACAACACTTACATATGATCAATGTGCTGAAATCGTATTACAAACTATTTTCTACGAAAAATGGGATGGAAAATTACCAGAAGTTTTAACAAGTGATAGTTTATCAAGTTTAATTGGTTCTTTAATAAAAGAAAACAAATAATAAAAAATGAGTGAGATTAATTCTCACTCATTTTATTTACTAATATTTTTTTAAGTTTTGCAAAACGTGGTAATCCATTTTCGTATTTTAATTTTGTTTCACCTTGAATAAGAGGTAGTACATATTCTAAATATTTATCAGTAATGTGATTTCCTCTTTCGTTAATGAATTCTTTTGGCATTTCTTTAACTTTTGCAGCTACATCTTCAAGTGGTACATAACCAAACTTTGTAGAACCATCAGCTCTTTCAATTGTAATCATTTGACCAGTGATGTTTTGCATTGCAATTTCGATTCCTGTTTTACCACACATATATGCTTCTTCAATATCAGTATTAGAAGCAAGGTGTGCAGCACATCTTTGAGGTAAGTTAAGTTCAATTGCACGAACAGGGAAACCAAAAGTGTTTTGTACATGTTCACAAAGAACACTAGCAACTCCACCTAATTGTACATGTCCGAAAGAGTCATTGTTATTGTAGTTACGATAATTAAGAATGTATTCACCTTTAGCATCACGAATACCCTCACCAACAATTACAAATACTTTTTTATTTTGGTTATATATATTTTTAACATCTTCTAAGAATTCATCTAAACAAAAATTAGATTCTGGCAAATAAATTAAATCAGGATTGCAGCCATTAATGCTAGCAATTTTAGCAGACGCTGTTAACCATCCGGCGTCACGGCCCATAATTTCAACGATTGTAACACGCCCCTTTTTATATGCAGAAATATCTAAATAGATTTCAGATATTGTAGTTGCGATATATTTACAAGCAGAACCGTATCCTGGTGTATGATCTGTTAAACATAAATCATTGTCAATAGTTTTAGGAATACCATTTACAATACAGTCATAACCTACTGATTTAAAATATTTATTAATTTTCATACAACTATCCATTGAATCATTTCCACCAATGTAGAAGAAATAACGAATGTTATATTTTTTAAATACTTCTAAAATTTGTTCGTATACTTTAGAATTTTTTTCAAATTCCTCTAAAAAGAAACGAACAGAACCAAGTACAGAACTTGGTGTGTATTTTAAAAGTTCAAGTTCATTTATATCTTCTAAAGAAAAATCAATAAATTCTTCTTCTAATACACCTTGAATTCCATGAAGTGTTCCATACACATTTGTTATATTAGGATTGTTAAGTGCTGTTATTACAGCTCCGGCTAAACTAGAATTTATTACTGCAGTCGGGCCGCCAGATTGGCCTATTAAGCAAGTACCTTTAAGCATAGTAATTTATCCTCCATTATTATTGTAACTAATAACTTAAAAAAAGACAAGTGAAAAAATTATGTAATCGTTAACATATGAGTGATATAATAAAATACTTGACTTTTTAAGAAAAAAAGAGTATAATATAAAAGGTGCGATAAAGGCAGCATTCAGTTAGTTTTAGATAATAGATTATCACTTTAGGATGTTAGTAGCCTCGCTGCTTAGGTGAAATCAATAAGATAATCTATCCTAGAAAAGAATTGATTTTTTTATCCACTTAAAAAAATATTATAAAGAAAAAAGGAGAAAAAACATGGCACGTTACACAGGACCTTCTTGGAAACAATCAAGAAGATTAAAATTTTCAATTTTAGAAACAGGTAAAGAATTACAAAAACGCCCTTATGCTCCAGGACAACATGGACAAAGAAGAGCTAAACTTTCAGAATACGGATTACAATTACAAGAAAAACAAAAAGTTCGTTTCTATTATGGCGTTAATGAAAAACAATTCAGAAACCTATTTGACAAAGCTGCAAAAATTCCAGGTAAACAAGGGGACAACTTCTTATTCTTATTAGAATCAAGACTTGACAACTTAGTATATCGTTTAGGATTTGCTGCAACTAGAAGACAAGCTCGTCAATTAGTTAACCATGGTCATATCGTATTAGATGGTAAAAAAGCAGATATCCCATCATTACTTGTTAAACCAGGTCAAACTATCGCTTTAAAAGAAGCTTCAAAATCTTTACAAATCGTTAAAGATGCTTTAGAAGCAACAGTTTCTCGTTTAGCTTTTGTAAGCTTCGATGAAAACACTCAAGTTGGTACATTTGTAAGATATCCTGAAAGAAGCGAAATCTTAACAGATATCCACGAAAACTTAATCGTTGAATTCTACAACAGATAATTAGACTTTAAGAGGTGCGAAAGCATCTCTTTTATTTTTTGTTGCAAACTTTTTGAAAATAAAAAAATATTAATGTATAATAATTATGTAAATAAAGTAATAAAATATTTAAAGGAGAATGATATGAAAGTTACTAAAGATATTATTTATGTTGGTGTTAACGATCACGATGTTGATCTATTTGAAGGTCAATATGTCGTTCCAAATGGAATGGCTTATAATTCATATGTTATCTTAGATGATAAAATCGCAGTAATGGATACAGTCGACGCAAGATTCACACATGAATGGCTAGATAATATTCAAAATGTACTTGGTAATAGAGTGCCAGATTATTTAATTGTTCAACATATGGAACCTGACCATTCTGCCAATATTATGAATTTTGTTAAAACATATCCACAAGCAAAAATTGTCGCTTCACAAAAAGCATTTGTAATGATGAAGAATTTCTTTGGTGTAGATTTTTCTGACAAACAAATCGTAGTTGGTGAAATGGATACTTTAAGTTTAGGAAAACACAACTTAACTTTTGTTACTGCACCAATGGTGCACTGGCCAGAAGTAATTGTTACTTATGATTCAACAGATAAAGTATTATTTTCAGCAGATGGCTTTGGTAAGTTTGGAGCATTAGATGTTGAAGAAGAATGGGCTTGTGAAGCAAGACGTTATTATATCGGAATTGTTGGTAAATATGGTGCTCAAGTTCAAAATCTTTTAAAGAAAGCATCAACTCTAGATATTCAAATTATCTGTCCACTACATGGACCAGTTTTAACAGAAAATTTAGGTTATTATTTAAACTTATATAACATTTGGTCAAGTTACCAAGTTGAAACAGAAGGTATTGTTATTGCTTATACGTCTGTATATGGAAACACTAAAAAGGCTGTTATGATGCTTGCTGATAAACTTCGTGCTAAAGGATGTCCTAAGGTTGTTGTAAACGACCTTGCAAGATGTGATATGGCTGAAGCTGTAGAAGACGCATTTAGATATGGAAAATTAGTACTTGCTACTACAACATATAATGCGGATATATTCCCATTTATGAAAGAGTTTATTCATCATTTAACTGAAAGAAACTTTAGCAATAGAACAGTAGCGTTTATTGAAAATGGAAGTTGGGCTCCACTTGCTACTAAAGTAATGAAAGGTATGCTTGAAGGATCTAAGAATTTAACATACGCAGAAAATACAGTTAAAATCTTATCTGCATTAAATGAAGAAAGCACAAATCAAATTGAAGCATTAGCAGAAGAATTATGTCAAGAGTATCTTGCTAAACAAGATTCAACAGCAAATAAAAATGATCTAACTGCATTATT
>CAJGDR010000085.1 GCA_904502205.1 uncultured Bacilli bacterium | reverse complement strand
CGGGCGACAAAAAAAGAAAGGATTTTCTTCTCTCATCTAGACTTTACTATCGGTTAAGGAATCTCACCTTATCATGTTCCTAAGGATGCGGAACTCGCAGACTTTACTGCCGGTCGGGAATTTCACCCTGCCCTGAAGAATACAATACAATTATACATTAATTAATTTATAAAGTCAATTACTTTTCAAATGAAAACGTACACATAAATTATTAATTTTAATATAAAAAAATGTATATACAATTGTATATACATTAAATCATTGAAGGTAAATGATATATTATTACAATTAAAAGTGATGGCAACATATTAGCAACTTTAATCTTATCTTTTAGTATAAAGTTTAACCCAATTCCTACAACCATTGTATATCCAACCATACTAAATGATGTAATTAAACTTGCTGGCATAAAGTTACCTAAACAGTAAAATAACAATGTTAACAAGCCTTGATATAAGATAACAGATATACTAGAAAGCATTACACCAATACCTAAAGTTGATGCTAAAGCAATTGATGTTATACCATCAAGAGCAGATTTCAAATATATTGTATTTGGATTACCTAATGCAGATTCCATTGAACCTACAATACTCATAGATCCTATACAATAAATTAAGGTTGCTGTAATAAACCCTTCTGCAATCTTTCCTTTATTAAGTTTCTGTTCAATTTTATCACCAAGGTCATTCATATGTTTATCAATTTTTAATGCCTCACCAATGAATGTACCAATAGCAATAGCCATTATTAAAAGTAATGTACCACTTGATATAATTTTACCATTATCAATTGTTATCATATTTTCAATAACACCAATAATTCCAATTAATAAAACAACTATTCCCATTGCTTTTAATACTTGATCACATGATTCTTTTTTAATAAATTTTCTAAAAAGAAGTCCAATAATTGAACCAATTATAACAGCAAGTGCATTTACTAAAAATGCAAACATATAATCACTTCCTTAATATAATTTTGATAAAAGACCATTTTATAATGGTCTTTTTATAATTTTTTTATAAAGTTAGATAGATTCTCAGTTATAAACTCAATATTTCTTGTGTTAGCAATAGTATCACGTTTAGTATGAATTCTAGGAGTTACAAAACCAACTAGTTTCTTTTTTCCACAAGTCATAAGCCCAATTCCACATTTAAAACTCTTATAATCAGAATTGCTCATAGATCCTTTTGTATTAAAGAAATTAACACTATATTCATTAGTTTCTAAAACACTATCTTTTAATAATTGATAATATTCATGAGTTTCTGCATCTTTTTTCGAAATAAATATTAAATTATTACCATAACCTACACAATCTAGATTAATAACTAATTTGTTTTCTAATATATTCTTATGTTCTTTATTATATGCTTTAGATCCAAGTAGACCTTTTTCTTCATTATCAAATAATATATAAGCAACATCTTTATTATTATTTTCTTTCATTAATGATAGAATTGTTGAAACACCTGATGTATTATCATTCTTATTATGTTTATTTGTAAAAGTTCTTGTCATTAAATAAAATGAACCAAGATACAAAAAGGCAAAGATAATGGCTGTAGTTTCAAATGGTAATTTACATAACTTAACAATACCATATGAAACAGCAAGTGATAGCAAAGATATGATAATCGGATATCCGAAAACATATAAGTATGCTAATATAAGGTTTCTAGGCATCATTAGATTTGGAAAAAGGGAAGCTGCAGGAGTATCATAATGTGCTGTAAAGATAACTTTTGCAGTTTCAGCCTTACCAATTACAACATTATTATGTTCTTTAATTGTTTCTACTTTCGCATCATATCCAAGTTTTTTTGCTTCATCTAAGGCATATTTTCGAAAATTTTCTTTTTGTTCTTTCGTTCTTCTTACGGGAAATAAATCATTAACATGATTTAAATAATCAAACATTTTATAAACTATCTCCAAAATCTTCTTTAAATTTTTGTACTAATTTTTCTTGCCAATTGCTTGTTGCTTCAAGTCTACCAATAAAGAAACGCATTACACTTGGTTCTTCGGTAAATCTTAAACCACCAATTAAATGTCTATTTTCATAAAGCCAAGCAATACGATCAGCAATAAATCTAATTTGTGATAGAGTAAATACTCTTCTTGGAAGGGCTAAACGAACAAGTTCACATGCAGCGATATGTTCTGATCCATCAGCATTTTTTTCTTCACTTAGTGTACCACGTTCCATTCCACGCGCACCACTTACAATATAAATAGCCGAACAAAGTGCAGCTGCTTGATATTCTTCTTCTTTAATATGACCAACAAATTCTCTTGCATTTAAATGAATACCAAGTCCACCAGTTGGTGTAACGATTGGAACATTGTATTCTGTTAAAAGTCTTCCAAGTTCGGCAATAAATTCAGGTCCATGAGAAATCATATCAATATCAGTAGCTTCTTCAAGTCCGATGGCTACTGCTTCCATTTCTCTTGTTGACATACCACCATATGTTAAGAATCCTTCATAAATTGGAATTAAGACTTTCATCTTATCATATAATGCTTTATCATCAACAACAATACCACCACCTTTAGCACTACCTAATTTTCTAGCACTAAAGTAAATAATATCTGCTTCATCACTAATAGCTCTGGCAATTTCTTTAACAGACATATTTTGACATTGTTCTTCTCTTACTTTGTTAAAATATAAGTTATCAGTAATTAAAGATGCATCTATCATTAGTGGAATGTTATATTTTTTACAAACAGCTTTTGTATCTTTAACATTTTGTAAACTTACTGGTTGACCACCAATTAAGTTTGTACCCATTTCGATACGAACAAAAGGAATATGTTCAGAACCTACTTCATTAATTAGTTTTTCTAATTTTTCTAAATCAACGTCTCCTTTAAATGGACAAACACTCTCTAAGTTAGTTGCTTCACATTTAAAGATTTCTTCAACACTACCACCACATAAATTAATATGTGTTTTAGTTGTTGTAAAGTGGTAGTTCATTGGAACTACATCACCAGCTTTTACTAAAGTTTTAGCTAAAATATTTTCACAAGCTCTTCCTTGGTGAGCAGGTAAAAAATACTTTTTACCAAAAAATTCTTGAACAGCTTTTTCTAAACGATAAAAAGTTTCACTTCCAGCATATGAGTCATCAGCAATCATCATTGCTCCTAATTGTCTATCACTCATAGCGTTAGTTCCACTATCAGTTAACATATCTAAATATACATCTTTGTTTCTTAGTAAAAATGTATTATTTCCAGCTTCTTTGATTTTTTCTAATCTTTCTTCAATTGGAAGAAGATTTAGTTTTTGCACAATTCTTACTTTGTGCATTTCAAGGGGTAAATTTGTTTCTTTAAAAAATTTAATGTTTGACATATTGATACCTTCACTTTTAATAATAACTTATCCTATTATATCATATTTTACAAGATATGACAACTAAAAAAACTGCTTACATTTTAATATGTAAGCAGTTTACTATTTATTTAACTTGTTTTAATAATTCTTCAACAATAGCGTTAGAAATTTCAATCATACCAGCATTATTTGGATGACATGAATCAACTACATAATCTTTATAAGATGTAGTTGTATATAAATTACCAAGATCAATAAGTGGTAATTCATAGCTTGCAGCATATGATTCAATAACAGCATTATATTTAATACGATCTTGTTCTGTATAAAGACCAGATGAAGGTAATGTTATTAAATATATTTCAGATTCTGGACATAATGTTTGAATTTTATCTAACATTACTTTATATGAAGATTGGAAAGCACTAAGTGATACATTACTACTTCCACAGTCATTGGCACCCATAAATATTAAGATAATGTCTGGACGTTCAGTTCCTTTTGTAAGTTCAACTAAACGTGAATCATTTGTTGTACCACTTGAACCAGTTCCAGCCGATACACAACTTCCAGAGTAAGAATTATTTTTTAGTAATGACATACCAAGTTTGTTAACAACGCGCATCCACCAAGTATAGTTAACATCATTAACGTCTGCTGTTGGATATGGATAGAAACATGCATATCCTTCTGGAACATAATTTTTAAATGTTGAAATACTATCACCTAAAATTGATACAGTCTTACCAAGAAAATCACTT
>CAJGDR010000084.1 GCA_904502205.1 uncultured Bacilli bacterium | reverse complement strand
GTATTTTAAAAGCTGTTCGTGGTGTTTCTTTCGACCTTCATCGCGGTGAAACTTTATGTATCGTTGGTGAATCTGGTTCTGGTAAATCAGTAACAAGTAAAGCAATTATGGGTATTCTTTCTAATAACTCTATAATTGAAGGTGGAAGCATTTTATATGAAGGTGAAAACCTACTTGAAATTTCAGAAGAAGAATTCCACCGTATTCGTGGTAAGAAAATCGGTATGATTTTCCAAGATCCACTTTCAAGCTTAAATCCAATTGTAAGAATTGGTAAACAAATTACTGAAGCTACTTTAATTAATGGAAATAAATTAAAGAAAATGTACAATGAAATTATTACAAATGAACTTGTTGCTTATAAAAATGCTCAAGCTCAAGGTAAAATTTCAATTAAAAAATCAAAAGATAGATGTACTTTAGCTATCAAAGAAGCTACAAGTAATCAAGCAAATACTAAAGAAGAATTAAAAGCTTTAGTTAAAGAAGCAAAAGCAAAAGCTAAAGAAGAAATTGCTGTTGTTAAAAATGAATTAAAAGTTACATTACCTCCATTAAAATCAGCTTTAAAAGAAAAAGAAAAACTTGCTAAAGCAGAGGTATCAGCTTATAAATCAGAATTAGTTGCAAAACATAAAGCTGTTATGGCTGACTTAAAACAACAATTAGCACAAGCAGAAGATAAAAATGCTGTTAAAGAAGCTATTGCTAATGAAAAAGAAGCTTTTGCTAATTCAATGAAAATTACTAAAAAGGAAGCTAAACGTATTGCTCTTGATATCATGCGTGAAGTTGGTATTCCTGAACCTGAAAGAAGATTCAAACAATATCCATTTGAATTCTCAGGTGGTATGAGACAAAGAATTGTTATCGCGATTGCATTAATTGCAACACCAGATATTTTAATCTGTGATGAACCTACAACTGCACTTGACGTAACAATTCAAGCTCAAATTCTTGAATTAATTAATCGTATTAAAAAAGAAAGAAACTTATCTTGTATTTTCATTACACATGACCTTGGTGTAGTTGCAAATATGGCTGATAGAGTAGCCGTAATGTATGCTGGTAAAATTGTTGAACATGGTACAGCAGAAGAAGTATTCTTTGATCCACGTCATCCATATACTTGGGCATTACTTTCAAGTATTCCTGATGTTGATAGTAAAGAAAAACTTGATGCAATTCCTGGTACTCCACCAAATATGATTTACCCACCAAAAGGTGATGCATTTGCTCTTCGTAGTAAATATGCTATGGAAATTGACTTTAAATACGAACCACCTTTCTTTAAAATTACTGACACTCACTATGCAGCAACTTGGTTATTAGATCCACGTGCTCCAAAAGTTGAAATGCCATCGATTGTTAGAGAAAGAATTAAAAATGCACTAAAGGAGGATGATCTTGATGAATAGTAATCGTCGTGTAGAAGATGAATTAAAAGAAAATCTTCTTAATCAAGAAACTAATCGTATTATTTCAGATGATCATGAAGATGATTATGGTTTAGAGTTCAACTCATTTAGTAAAGATGAAATTGATTTAAATGATCCAAATAATATTAAAGAATTTAATAAAAAATATCGTTTAAATCCTTCAGTAAAAAACAAGCCTGAATTAAGAGAAAAAAACATCTTACTTTCAGTAAGACATTTAAAACAATTTTTCTTCTTTGGAAAAGGTCCAAAACGTGCTAAATTAAAAGCAGTTTCTAACATTTCATTTGATTTATATGAAGGTGAATGTATTGGTATCGTAGGTGAATCTGGTTGTGGTAAAACTACTACTGGTCGTTCAATCATTAAATTATATGACATTACAAGTGGTTCAATTTACTATCGTGGTGTTCGTATTTCTGCGGGTAGCCGTTGGAATAAAAAAGAAATTAAATGGACTAAAATTAAAGGCAAAAAGTTAATTAAAGAGCTTAAAGAAAAAGCACAACAACAAATAGCTGCTCTTGATGCACAAAGTGAAAGCTATCAAGAAGATGTTTTAAAAATTCAAAACAATTGTAATGCTGAAGTTGAACATATTCAAAATAACATCAACAGTGTTGTTACTGAACAAAAAGCTAAAATTCGTCAAATCAATTTTGACAACAAACATATTAGTAGAAAACTAGTAAATGAAATTCAAATGATTTTCCAAGACCCAGTTGATTCACTAGATCCAAGAATGACAGTTGAAGATATCATTCAAGAAGGTTTACATATTCAAGGTTTCCATGATCGTGCAAAAAATCATCAAAAAGTTGTAGAAATGCTTGAAAAAGTAGGTCTTGTAGAAGAACACTCAGCTCGTTATCCACATGAATTCTCTGGTGGACAAAGACAAAGAATTGGTATTGCTAGAGCACTTGTAATGAATCCAAAATTATTAATTTGTGACGAACCTATCAGTGCTCTTGACGTTTCTATTAGAGCTCAAATCATTAACTTATTAAATGAACTTAAAAATGATTTAGGTTTATCAATTATCTTTATTGCGCATGACTTATCAGTTGTAAAATACTTCTGCGATCGTATTGTAGTTATGTATTTTGGTAAGATTGTTGAAACTGCAAGTAGTGATGAATTATTTAAAAATCCAATGCATCCATATACTCGTGCACTTCTTTCTGCAATTCCAAAACCAAATCCAAAAACTGAAAAGAGTCGTCAAAGAATTATGTACAATCCTATGGTACATGATTACAGCGTTGACAAACCTGAACTTCGTGAATTAAAACCAGGACATTTAGTATATTGTAATGAAGCAGAACTTGCTGCTTACAAAGCTCAAATTAAGGAATAATCATGAAATTTTTTAAAAAAGTATTTTTACATTCATTACATAAATATATAATTTCAGCATCATTTTGTGTAATTATTTTAATTGTTAATTTATCTTTAAATAATTTTAAAGAGTTAATTAATTATATAAATGGATTTCAAATTGGTGGAGCTGTGATTTTCTTAATTGGTGGTTTAAGTTTAGTATCTTATTTTGGAGCATTCGATACATTCGGTTATGCATTTTCCAAATTAAAAAAAGATCCTGAAAAAAATTACCGCGATATGTATGAATTTGTAACAGTCAAAGAAGAAGAAAGAAAAGAACATAAATTTCCTTTCATTCCTTACTTTGTAACTGGATTATTCTTTGTTTTAATTGGAATTTTCTTAACGATCTTTCTATAAGATAAAGTCCCTTTTAGGGACTTTATTTTTCTTTTGTATTTGACAATATTCGTCTTTTTTAGTATAATCATTATGTTATGAGGTGACTTATGAAACCAATCGGATTAAATAGTAAAAATAATATTGCATATTTAGGAAATCATAATTTATGTGAACTTGTAAAAGAATTTAAAACTCCTTTATATGTAATGGATGAAGCACAACTTAATAAAAATATTAATGATTATTTAAAGTATTTTAAAAGTACTTTTATTAAAACAACTGTCGTATATGCATCAAAAGCATTTTTGACATATGAGTTTTGTAAGTATTTAAAAGAATATGATATTTCAATGGATGCTGTAAGTTTAGGTGATATGTATATTGCTAAAGAAGCAGGATTTCCAATGGAAAGAATTGTTTTACATGGTAATAATAAATCAATTGAAGAATTGAATTTTGCTGTTGGTAATAAAATTGGTTTAATTGTAGTTGATAACTTATATGAATTAAATGAACTTATTAAAATTACTAAAGATAAAGAACAAGTAGTAAATGTCTTATTTAGAATTAATCCTAATATTGATGCACATACACATAAGTATATTCAAACATCAAATATGGAATCAAAATTTGGTGTAAACATTGAAGATAATAAGACTATATGTAAAATGATTGATTTAGTTAAAAATGAAAAGTTTGTTAACTTAAAAGGTATTCATGCACATATTGGCTCACAAATATTTGAAAAAGAAGCTTTTATTTTAGAATCTAAGAAACTAATCGAGTTTGTTAATAAAATTAATCAAGACTATGATTTAAATTTAAATGTTCTAAATCTAGGTGGAGGTTTTGGTATAAAGTATTTAGAAAGTGATTTAGCTATTCCAACATCTGAAATGATGAAAGAGTTAGTGAAGTTTATTGAAAGCCAAATTCAAAAAACTAATTCTTTAGTTAATCATATTATGATTGAACCAG
>CAJGDR010000083.1 GCA_904502205.1 uncultured Bacilli bacterium | reverse complement strand
GTTGGAAGTATTAAAGAAGGTAAACATGCCGATATAGTTATTTGGAGTAAGAATCCATTAGATATTATGGCTGAGGCAGACGTTGTTATCTTAAATGGTAATGTTGAAAAAAATTAGTTTTATAAGTCAATTTTTTTAAAAATAAATATTCCAATGGAGGAATTATGGATAAAAAAATTATTGCAATTATTCTTGGAAATCGCTTAAATGATGATGGTACAATAACTGAGATCCAAGAAGATAGATTAAAAATGGCAATGGAAATAGAAGAACTATTTAATCCAAATTATATTATCTTGTCTGGCGGTCCAGCTAATCCGGTTCCTGGTATAACTGAGGCTGAAGCAATGTATAATTATTTAGTTAATGCTGGTATTAACAAGGATAAATTAGTACTTGAAAAGAATTCATATTCGACTGTTGAAAATGCAAAATACTCGGTTCCGATTGCTTTAGAATTAGGTGCAGAAATTATAATTGTATGTTCATCCGCATATCATTTCGAAAATCCCGGATATAAGTTGGTTGAATCATTTGTTAAACAGTTAAATGGTCATAATGTAGTTTTAATGTCTTATTGTAAATAAATAATATAGGAAAAATTCGCATTGTAAAAATATTTAAAATAGAATAAAATATAATTTTTGTATACTTTTCAATGAATTAAATTATAAAAATGAGTCTAACATAAATGACTCATTTTTTTATAATCAAAAAATATTTACATAAAAAACTTTCTAAAAACAACAAAATGTGATATAATAAGATACTGGTGATATTATGAAAATTAGATGTAGAAGTTGTTATAGAGTATTAAACAATGATGAAGAATATTGTACTAGATGTGGTGCACATTCTGATGAAGTAAAAGAGTTAATGGATAGCGGTATAACACCGATAGATGAAGTGGCTGTTTGTAAACAATCAATCATTTCATATCTTTTGATTGCTTTTTTACTTAATGGTATTTTAAATGTATTATTTGGTGTAATCTTTGATACAATTCATAAAGGTTACAATTATGGTGAAGTAGGAACAGATTTACCACTTGCGGTTACATATTTTTCTGCTGCGAATTCACTTTTAATTACTAGTTTAGTAATTTTATTTGTTGGATTTATGTTTAATCATAAAGACCTATTACCTTTTTTAAAAATTAATGGTAGAAAGAACTTTATTGTTTATACTTCAATTGTAACTGTAATAATGGTTGGATTTGCGTTCTTAACTAAATATACTAATCTTACGTTTTTACCAATCTATTTTAGAGATTATTTAATTGAACCAACTGCTGATATGAAACTTGTTGGATCGCTTGATCTATTTAAAATAATCATTATTTTAGTATGTTATTCATTAGTTGAAGAAGTTATCTTTAGAAAAGCTTTAATTAATGGTTTTGATCAAGGTACATTATTACGTGATTCATCTATTATCATATTACAAACATTAATCGCAACAATATTGTCAAGTGCATGTTTCTTATTATTACAAAAGACATCATTTGCTGACTATTTATGGACATTAGGTGGAAACTTAATTTTCCAATTAGTTATGGGATTAAATTATTATTTTAACAAAAGATCAATTGCAAGTAACTTAATTGTACGTTTATTATTTATTGTACTTGTAATAATTATATTATAGGAGATATTAAAAATGAGTTTAACAGCCGGAATCGTTGGTTTACCAAATGTTGGTAAATCTACACTATTTAATGCAATTACAAAATCGAAGGCACTAGCTGCCAATTATCCATTTGCTACTATCGAACCAAACGTAGGGGTTGTAGAAGTAAAAGATCCAAGACTTGATCATATTGTATCAGTTATTAATCCAAGAAGTATTGTTCCAACATCATTCTCATTTACTGACATTGCAGGACTTGTAAAAGGTGCAAGTAAGGGTGAAGGGTTAGGTAACCAATTCTTATCACACATTAGAGATGTAGATGCAATTTGTCAAGTAGTAAGATGTTTTGAAGATGGAAACATTACTCATGTTGATGGTAGTGTTGATCCAGTTCGTGATGCTGAAACAATTAATTTTGAATTAATTTTAGCTGATTTAGAAGTTATTGAAAAACGTCTTCCTAAAATTGAAAAGAAAGCTTTACACAAAACTGATGATGAAGCAGTAATGGAATATGACATTTTAACAAGAATTAAGAAAAATCTTGATGAAGGTAAACCTGCAAGATTTACAACTCTTACTAAAGAAGAAAGAGACTTTATCAAAAATTATAATTTCTTAACTTTAAAACCAATGTTATATATTGCAAATATCTCAGAAGATGATATAACTACAGGAAATAAGTATGTAGAAATTTTAAAACAAAAAGCACAAGAAGAAGAATCTGAAGTAGTAATGATTAGTGCTAAAATCGAAGAAGAATTAACTGATTTATCTGATGAAGATCGTGAAATTTTCTTAGAAGATTTAGGATTAAAACAAAGTGGACTAGATCAACTTGTAGAAAAAGCTTATCATTTACTTGGACTTCAAACATTCTTTACAGCTGGTGAAAAAGAATGTCGTGCATGGACATTCAAAAAAGGTATGAAAGCGCCTCAATGTGCTGGTGTAATTCATAGTGATTTTGAAAGAGGGTTTATCCGTGCTGAAACAATGAGTTATGATGATTTTGTTAAATATGGTAACCCACAAAAAGTAAAAGAAGCCGGAAGAGTTAGATCAGAAGGAAAAGATTATGTTGTTCAAGATGGCGACATAATGTTATTCAGATTCAATGTATAAATAGGAGGGTATATGAATCAAGAACAATACTTAAAAAGAGGAATTGAAATAGTTAAAACTTTAACATCTTTTACATATCAAGCATATTTAGTTGGTGGTGTTGTTCGCGATTACCTAATGAATAACGAATTCAATGATATTGATATTGCGACTAACGCAACACCTGAACAAATTCAAGAGTTGTTTCCAACAGTTAGAATGGAATATGCTCATTTAGGTTTTGTAACTTTAAAAGAAGATGGTGTGACTTTTGAAATAAGTACTTTCCGTGAAGAAGTATATGATAAACCTCGTAAACCATCTAAAATATATTACGCAAACAATTTAGTTGATGATGTTAAAAGACGTGATTTTACAATTAACGCTCTTGCTTTAACTGATAAATATCAAGTAGTTGATTTAGTTAAAGGTATGAAAGATTTAAAAAGAAAAAGAGTTCGAATTATCGGTAAAGGAAAGGTTCGTTTTAAAGAAGATCCTTTAAGAATTCTTCGAGCATATAATCTAGTAGCAAGATTTAATTTTAAAATTGCTGGTAAAACAGAATTTGCAATCCGTAAAACAAATAAATATTTAAAAGATATTTCTAATTATCAAATTTCTAGAGAACTTCATAAAATTATGAATCACAAATATGGTCGTAAAGCGATCAAAGAAATGGTTGAATTAAAATCGAATGAGTATTTATATGATTATAAAACAGGTCTTGAGATTTTAGCTAAACATTATAAGAAATTTGATATGATTGAAAAATTTGCATTATGTTATGCAGTTAAAAATCAAATACCTGAAAATACTTGTTTTGACAAAGTAACATTAACAAAAATACAAACAATTTTAAGAGTGGTTGAAGAAACACAATTATGGACAAAAGATCATGAAGTTACTGCAACACCACTTGATGTATTTAATTATGGAGCTGAATTACTACTTTCAGCAACTAAAATTAATCATTTCTTATTAGAAAAATATCCTAACATAGCTAGTAAAATTAAAAAGATGAATGATGATTTAGCAATTCATTCAATTTCCGATATGAAATTTCATGGTTCGGATTTAGTTGAAATTAATAATGGTGTTGCTGGACCATATATTAAAGATATAATGGATGAACTTAGTACGGAAGTTGTTTTAGGTAAAGTTGAAAATGATTATAAAGCACTACGTGAAAGAGCAATAGAACTTTTAAAAAGCAAAACAAATACAATTGAAGGTGAAATAACAGATCCTCATGAAATTGTTAGTGATGATGAGGTTAAGACGATTGAAAATCCAGCTAATGAATTAGTTTCGGCGAAAGTTCGTTTTGATATCGAATTTACTGATCTATTAAAATCTAATTTATCTTCATTTATTAAAGGTAATGAAACACCTGAGGAAGTAGAAAAATTAGAATTAGTTATTAGTAAAAGTATTCGTGAAACACTTATTAAACAAAATCCTGAATATCAAGAATTAGAAGAGAAAG
>CAJGDR010000082.1 GCA_904502205.1 uncultured Bacilli bacterium | reverse complement strand
TTGGTTATATTTATTCTAAAAATATAAATTAATATTACTACAAAACGAAAATAATCATAATAGAAATCTGTATCATATTTAAAAAGCTCATCACATATTAAAGTTTTCAAATCAATTTTCAAATTACTATTTTCAACATAGAATTTAGCCAAATCCAAACTTAAAATTCCCATTTTTCCTTTTTCCAAACTAACTAAATATTTATTGCCACGAACGTATAGCAAATGCTCAAGTTTTGGATCATTATGAATAAATGTATAATTGACACTTTCTTCATCTTTTATACTTAATATTAACTTCTTTTGTAATCTTGACAATTCTTGTTTTGCATTTAGGATTATATAATACCGTTCAAGGATTTGGTAACTAGTAGAATTAATTTGTTTACTTTCTAAACCTCGAACATATTCTTCAATTTTTTTAAAAGTATAATCTAAACGTTTTGATAATTCATCAAATTTATTTCGATAGTATTTTGGTTCCATTTTTCTAGGAACTGCCGTTAACTCATGAAGCTTTGTTAATTCATAAAATAAATCTGTTGCTTTACGTTCTGAAATAGTTTCGTTTGAACGATAATAATTTGAGATGTAATAGTATTTATTATTTGTTTTAGATATAAATTGATTATTGTTATTTGTATTAGGTAAAATAACATTACTAATTCCTAAACTTTCTAAGAACTCAAAAATTTTTGATACATCAGCATCTACTTCTTTTAGGATAAAGCATTTACCTTCTTGACAAAATAATAATTTGGTTTTATTGCTATTACTTTCATTTTTAACGATATTCAAATTATAGTTTTCTAATATTGATTTTTTTACATTAAATAATTTTGATTCTTGAACGCTTTGATGTGGTGGGAAATACTTGATCATTTGATTCAACAGGTTTTTCATCATTAAAAGTATTATCAAGAATATGAGTTATTTCATTTTCGGCTTCTTCTTTAATGATGTCATATTCTTCAACAATTTGATTTTCAACTTCTAATAATTCTTCCGCTGTATGACCACGTTCTTCTTTACTTTTAATCACAAGATTTATCTCTGATTCAATACCACGTCTTTCAACTTCAAAATATTCAATTTTCTCGATTTTGACTTCTTCAATCTCATCAATTTCTTCTACAAACATAATCTCGAAAGGTATTTTTTTAAAAAAATTGAAAGGTTTATCAAAAGAAGATGAATCATTTACATATTCACCTTCAAATTCAAATTCACCTTTCAATATTCCATTTTCATAAATGTATTCATTTAAATTACAATTCACATTTAATACTTTTATTAAATCTTCAATTTCAATAAAATTATTATTTAATACTTCTAGTTTCATCATATCACCATCATATAATATGACAAAACAATTAATAATATTCTATTTTTTAAATATATTTTCAATTTCTTCTATTTTAAATTTAGTTTCAGATGAAAAAACATAAATTTTATCAGTCATTTCCATGTTGAACGCTTTTTTAATCATATTAGTTTGTCTTTGAATAAAACTTTTTCCAATTTTATCTACTTTAGTTGCAATAACATAAAGATTAAGATCAAATTGTTTTAAAAATTCAAATACTAGTTTATCATCATCACTAGGTTCATGGCGTATATCAATTATCAAGAAAACGCCTTGACAATTAACATCAGAATTTAAATAGTTTTCAATTAAGCCACCAAAATCAACTCTTGATTCTTTTGCAGTTTTTGCGTAACCATATCCTGGAGCATCTACTAACATAAATTGATTATTCATCAAATAGAAATTTAGAGTTTGTGTTTTACCTGGTTTTGATGAAGTATAAGCTAGTTTCTTTCTGTTAGCAAGTGCATTAATAAAAGAGCTTTTTCCAACATTAGATCTCCCCATTAATAAATATTGTGGCATATCATGATTTGGGTAATCAACTACTTTTACAACACTTTTTAAATATTCTGAAGTATTAATTAACATTTTAACCTCCTAATAAATAAAATCTCACCTTTTAGGTGAGATTTATTTTCTTTTTAATAACACACTATAAGCCATATTCTGTACCATTGCTGGTGGTAATCATTTATCTCACTTTTTGTGTAGCATTTCCGTTCATTTTCAGATTTGCCATGCCCCGACCATAATTTGGGTTGCTAGCTTGAGGGGTTTACCCGTTCCACTTTCTTTGTTTCCAAAGAACTCGTCTCTGTGGCACTTTATGATATAGTCCATGCAAAAGTTTAGGACTATTAATCGCCGTCAGTTTTACCTGCCTTAACTTATTTGTTCGTTAAGCACAATCACTACAGGCATCGCAGCCTGTGCTAGTATGGACTTTCCTAACAACTAATGTTGCTCGATTACCCATGTGTTATATTGTTTTATTAATTTTCAGTTTCTTGAGTTTCAGTTTCAGGTTCTTTTGAACCACCAAGTACTTCTTTTCTTGAAAGTAATACTTTACCTTTTTCATCAAATCCCATAACTTTAACTACGATTTCGTCACCTTCGCGAACAACATCTTCTACTTTAGCAACTCTTTCTTTAGCTAGTTGAGAGATATGAACTAACCCTTCATAACCAGGCCATAATTCAACAAACGCACCAAATTTCATAACTTTTACTACTTTTACTTCGTAAATTTCACCAACTTTAGCTTCTTTTGTTAAATCTTCAATAATCGCAATTGCTTTATCAATCCATTCAGATTCTGAATGCATTACAAATACGCGACCATCTTGTTCAATATCAATCTTAACTTCATTACAATCTTTGATGATTTCTTGAATAATCTTACCACCTGAACCAATAACATCTTTGATTTTTTCAGGATTGATTCTAATCATCTTAACTTTTGGAGCATAATCACTTAAGTTTGGTCTAACAGCATCGATTGTAGTCATCATATGATCTAAAATTTGCATACGACCTTTTTTAGCTTGAGCTAATGCTTCTTTTAAGATTTCTCTTGTAATACCGTGAATTTTAATATCCATTTGAAGTGCAGTAATACCATCTTTTGTACCAGCAACTTTGAAGTCCATATCTCCATAGTGGTCTTCTAATCCTTGGATATCAGTCAAGATAGTATATTTGTCACCATCACTAATTAATCCCATTGCGATACCAGCAACTGGAGCCTTAATAGGAACACCTGCTGCCATTAAAGCTAATGTACCAGCACAAATTGATGCTTGTGATGAAGAACCATTTGATTCTAAAATTTCACTTACAACACGAATTGTATATGGGAATTCATCTTCACTAGGAATTACTTGTAATAATGCTCTTTCACCTAATGCACCGTGACCAATTTCACGACGACCAGGAGAACCATATCTACCAGTTGATCCTACAGAGAATTGTGGGAAGTTATAGTGTAAAATGAAACGTTTGCTATCTTCTACACCTAATCCATCAATAATTTGGAATTCACTAATTGAACCTAAAGTTACAACTGATAATGCTTGAGTTTGTCCACGAGTAAATAATGATGAACCATGTGTTCTTTCAAAAATATCAACTCTTGAAGATAAAGGTCTGATTTCATCTACTTTTCTTCCATCAGGACGAATCTTATCAACTGTAATTAATCTTCTTACTTCATCAGCTGTAAATTGTTCTAATAACATACTTACATATGATAATTTCTTTTCTTTTTCTGGATCTAATAACCACATTTCTTCGAAATGAGCTTTAGTATCTTCGATGATTGCATCACATGCATCTTGTCTTGCTAATTTTTCATGAATTGAAATAGCTTTTACAAGATCTTCTTTTGCGTATTCAGCAACAGCATTTGTGATTTCTTCAGGAATAGCAAATAAGCTAACTTCCATTTTTTCTTTACCACAAGCAGCTGTAATTTCTTCTACGAATGCAACTAATCTTTTAATTTCTTCATGACCGAACATTAAAGCATCTAACATATCATCTTCACTAACTTGTTTAGCACCTGCTTCTACCATGTTAATAGCATTTTTAGTACCAGCAACTGTTAAGTTGATATCTGATTGTTCTAATTGTTCAGTAGTTGGATTAATAACTAATTGTCCATTAATTCTACCAACAACTACACCAGCGATTGGTCCATCAAATGGAATGTCTGATGTACATAATGCAATACTTGAACCTAACATTGCAGCCATAGGGCTTGAATAGTCTGGGTTAGCACACATAACCATATTAACTACTTGAACTTCATTTCTGAATCCTTCTGCAAATAATGGTCTAATAGGTCTATCAATTAATCTTGATACTAGTGTTTCATGTTCAGTAGGTCGACCTTCTCTTTTTAAGAAACCTCCTGGGATTTTACCACCAGCAT
>CAJGDR010000081.1 GCA_904502205.1 uncultured Bacilli bacterium | reverse complement strand
CTTGGGATAAAGCAGAAAGTGCACTTGCAAGTGCTATGGAAAAGAAAGGTATCAAGTATATCTTAAATCCAGGTGATGGCGCATTCTATGGTCCAAAACTTGACTTTAAATTAAAAGACTCAATGAACAGAATTTGGCAATGTGGTACAATCCAACTTGATATGAACTTACCTGAAAGATTTGATTTAACTTATATTTCAGAATCTGGTGATAAAGTTCGTCCAATAATGTTACATAGAGCATTATTTGGTTCTATTGAAAGATTTATTGGTATTTTAATTGAACACTTTGCGGGTGTATTCCCATTATGGCTAGCTCCTGAACAAATCAAGGTAATTCCAGTTAATAATTTATATCACTTAGACTATGCAAAAGAAGTGCTAGCAAAACTTCAAAAACTTGGAATTCGTGCATCAATTGATGACAGAAATGAAAAAATGAATTACAAGATCCGTGAAGCACAAACTAGTAAAATTCCATATACTTTAGTACTTGGTGATAAAGAAACAGCTGAAGGCTTAATTACTTATCGTGTTCATGGTGAACAAAAATCTACAACTCTAAATTATGATGAATTTGTAGAATTATTACAAAAAGAATTGTCATCTGCTGCTAAAAACTAGCTATTTATAAATAATAGTGACTAATTATTGGATAAACGTAATCATATATAAAATATGACTATATTTATTCATCAAATTAGTCACTTTTTTTGTCGTAAACCTTTCATTATGATTACAGTTATCTAGTTTATTGCCTATACAAAGTAAATGTTCTTTCATATAATGTTATGAAAGGAATGATTAAATGCAATATCAAACAAAAGATATCATATATGAGGAGTATGTAGTAAAACCAAAGGACAGTCTATATTCGATTGCTAAAGAGTTTAAAACAACAGTTGCTGATTTAACTGATGTAAATATGTTAACAACTAATGTTTTATATCCTAATCAAGTTTTGCTAGTACCAACTCATAATAAGACTCAAGATATCACGCTCTTAGAATATTACACTAAAGATGGTGATACGATGGAAAGAATATCAAATAGAGTTGGTGTACCAATCCAAACGTTAGGTGCGTATAATGATTTTGGTAAAGTTGTTTTGGAAGAAAATCAAAGAATTTTATATCCGTCAAATGAAAGATGTTATGTAGTTAAAAGTACTGATTCAGTAAAAACTATATGTGAAGAAACTGGACTTTCAGCTGAACAGATATTAGAACTAAACATTACACCTAATATGAGAATAAAAATATAATTAATTGATGCGAACATGTGTTCGCATCTTTTTATATAAAACAAACATGAATTTAGATAAACTTTAGTATTAGATAAAATCCAATTATATTTTGTCATAAAAAGTATTGTTAAAATTTCTAAATTATGTTATAATAAGGTAATATATAATAAAGAGGAATATTATGGAAAAAATAGTAACAGTAATCGGTGCAGGACTTGCTGGAAGTGAGGCTGCATATCAACTAGCAATAAGAGGATATAAAGTAAAGTTATATGAAATGCGTCCTAAGAAAATGACAAGTGCGCACACATCAAGTGGTTTTGCAGAACTTATATGCAGTAATTCATTACGCGCTGCATCAATTGAAAATGCTGTAGGACTATTAAAAGAGGAAATGCGTAGAATTGGCTCTTTAATTATGGAAGCGGCTGATGCTACAAAAGTTGAAGCTGGTGGAGCACTAGCGGTTGATAGAACTTTATTTAGTGAATATGTAACTAATAAACTTTCTAATATGGAAAATATTGAAATAATTAATGAAGAAATTACAACTATTCCAAATGGACCAGTTATTATTGCAAGTGGTCCACTTACTAGTGATGGATTACATGAAGAAATTTCTAAATTAATTGGTAGTGACCATTTATATTTTTATGATGCTGTTGCACCAATTGTTACATATGATTCCATTGATATGAATAAAGTATTCTTGGCATCACGTTATAATAAAGGTGAAGCATCTTATTTAAATTGTCCAATGACAGAAGAAGAATTTAATAAGTTTTATGATTATTTAATAAATGCTGAATGTGTAATGCCAAAAGAATTTGAAATGAAAGTTTTTGAAGGCTGTATGCCAATCGAAGATATGGCTCGTCGTGGTCGTCAAACCCTTTTATTTGGACCAATGAAACCAGTTGGTTTAGATGATCCAAGAACAGGTCGTTGGCCATATGCTGTAGTACAACTTAGACAAGATAATGCAACTAAGACACTTTATAACTTGGTAGGATTTCAAACACACCTTAAGTTTGGTGCTCAAAAAGAACTGTTATCTTTAATTCCGGGACTTGAAAATGCGAATATTGTAAGATATGGTGTAATGCATCGTAATACTTATATTCAGTCACCAAAACTTCTAAATACTGGATTCCAATTTAGAAAACGTCCTGATTTATTTTTTGCAGGTCAAATGACAGGAGTTGAAGGGTATGTTGAGTCAGCTGCAAGTGGACTAATTGCAGGTATTAATATGACAAGATTCTTAGAAGGAAAAGAACTGTTAAATCTAAATAATAAGACTTCAATCGGCTCTTTATCTTGCTATGTATCAAATCCAAGTGTTACAGAATTTGTTCCGATGAATGCTAACTTTGGTATATTTGAGGAGTTAGTTGGGAAAATTTATAAAAAGAGTCGTAAAGCAAAATATGCTGAAAGAGCATTAGTTGAATTAGACGATTTATTAAAAGAAATAAAAGGAGAAAACTGTGCGAAAGAAGACGAAGAATAAAGTAGTATCGGTTGCTCCTAAAAAAGTCAATAAGACTGGTGTACAAGATGCAATCATTATGTACGAAAATTATTTGTTAGTTGAACGCGGTTATTCAGATTATACAGCATCAAATTATTTGAAAGATATTCATGATTTCAATGAGTTTGTTAAAGGTCAAAATTTTGGAGATCTTTTAAATTTATCGACAAATAATATTTCAAGATACTATATTTCTTATTTATCTAATAACTTTTCTAAGCGTTCGATTAACCGAAAGTTATCATCGCTACGTGGGTTTTATCGTTATATGAAAGAAAGAAAAGTTTGTGATGATAATCCGTTTGATGAGGTACAATCAGTTAAAACTGAGAAAACTCTTCCACATTTTTTACAAAAAGATGAAGTAAATGCAATGTTTCAAGCAATTGATAAGAATAAACCGCTTGGAATGCGTGATATGGTTATAATGGAATTGTTATATGGTTCTGGACTTCGTGTTAGTGAACTATGTAGTTTAAAATTTAAGAACTTTGACTTTTCTAATAAAATGGTAAAAGTATTTGGTAAAGGTTCTAAAGAACGTTATGTTCCTCTAAGCAACAAATGTATAGAAGCAATTCACATTTATCAAGAAGTTGGTAGAGTTAGTTTACTTAAGAATGCAGAAGATAAAAAGGTTGAAGAGTTTTTACTTAATCATCATGGTGGACCTCTTACAACAAGAGGGGTTCGTGTTATATTAAATAATATTATTGATAAAACATCGGATACTTTTAAAATCTCACCCCATATGTTGAGACATACATTTGCTACACACTTACTAGATGGTGGAGCAGATTTAAGAAGTGTTCAAGAAATGTTAGGACATGTTAATATGTCTACAACACAAATTTATACCCATGTATCACTAGAACAAACAATGAAAGCATATATGGAACATCATCCAAGACAACAAAAGGAGAATAAACATGAGTAAGAGAATGTTTGAAAAAATAAGTTTTGAATCATTCAAAAAAAGCTTTGAAGGCTTCCCAAATGAAGTTGTTGAAAAGATTTATAATGAAGTAAAACTACCAAAAAGAAGTACTAAATTTAGTGCTGGTTATGATATTTTTTCACCTATTGATTTTGTTTTAGAACCAAATGATTCAATAATTGTACCTACTGGGATTAAAGTATATTTGCCGGAAAATGAATTTTTAGGTATTTATATTCGCAGTAGTTTTGGTATTAAGAAAGACATTATTTTAAAAAATGGTGTTGGAATTATTGATGCTGACTACGTAGATAATCCAACAAATGAAGGCCATATTGGTGTTGCGCTTCGTAATATCGGAGAAAAAACTTGGAGTTTTTCTAAAGGTGAAGGGATAGCACAAGGGATTTTCCAAACTTATAACCTTGTAGATGATGATGAGGCTTCATCAATAAGAGTTGGTGGAACAGGATCAACTAGCGTTAAACTTGAAAAAGCTAAACTAATCGATGCGAAAATGATGCTTAATTTACAACGTCAAGCATTTGAAAAATACTCGATTAAGTATGGTAAATTTGATGCTGACCCATGTAATATGACACTACACAGAATGGAATTTAACATCAAATAT
>CAJGDR010000080.1 GCA_904502205.1 uncultured Bacilli bacterium | reverse complement strand
TTAAAAGAAACAAAGAACACTTAGTTCCAGATATTGGTTTTTATAAAGAAATCATAGAGAAAAATAATGGATATTATGTAGGTGATGAAAATAAAGTCTATTTAACTTTTGATGTTGGTTATGATAATGGACATCTTGAAAAATATTTAGATATATTAAAAGCTAAAAATGTAAAAGCGACGTTTTTCGTTACAGGTGATTTTGTAAACCGTTTTTCTTCATTATTGGTGAGAATGTATGAAGATGGACATTTGATTTGTAATCATTCGTATAGACATAAGTCTATTAATTTGATGTCAGAAAGTGAATTAAAAAGCGATTTAGAGCGATTAGAAACGGCATATTTTAATAAAATCGGGGTTAAAATGGCAAAGATTTTTAGGCCACCTGAAGGTCAATTTGATGAAAAAAGTTTAAAAATGCTTGCTAATTTAGGCTATAAAACGATTTTCTGGTCTATTGCACATGTTGATTGGAAAAATAGTAAAGATCAAAGTTATCAAAATGTAGTCGATAATTTACATGATGGTGCAATAATTTTATTACATACTGTCAATGAAGATAATTATCAAAATTTAGGTAAAATAATTGATCATATTCGCTTGAATGGTTATGAACTTGCAACTGTTGACGAAATTTAGAAAAAAAGGTATCATAGTGATACCTTTTTTTAAAGTTTTGTGGTATAATAAGATGAGGAAAAATATTATGGCAAATAGTTTACACAAAAATCAAGAATTATTATTAACAATTAAACGTATTGGAATTAATGGCGAAGGTATTGGCTATTATAAGAAAATGGCAGTCTTTGTAGAAGGGGCTTTACCTGGAGAAGATGTAGTTTGTACGATAACAGAAGTACATGATCAATATTCAAAAGCTAAAATGCTAAGGGTAAAAGGCAAACCATCACCACATCGTGTTGAACCAAAATGTAAGTATTTTGGTAAATGTGGTGGGTGTGATTTACAACATGTTAGCTATGAATATCAATTGGAAATGAAAAAACAAATCGTTGTTGAATCATTTGAAAAATACTATCATAAAGATTTAAATCCAAAACTATTTAAAGATACAATTGGTATGGAAAATCCATGGTTCTATCGAAACAAAGCAAAACTACCTGTTAGATATGACGGTGAAAAAATTGTTACAGGACTTTATGAAGAAAATAGCAACAGATTAGTTTATGTTGAAGATTGTATTATTGAAAAGAAAGAAATTCGTGCTGCAGTAAAGAAAATATGTGATTATTTAACTAGATTCCAAGTTATAGCATATAATCCAAAAACACAAGAAGGTGTTTTAAGACATATTATTGTTAGACATACTAATCTTTTGAATAAATTACAAGTAACATTAGTATTATATAAGGAAGATACTAGAACAATTAATATTGCAAAAGAATTAACAAAAATTGATAATGTTGTAAGTGTTTATTACAGTATTAATGATGATTTAGATTCTCTTGAAAACTTTGGCCGCAAAGTTGTACACATTGCTGGTGAAAAAGTTGTACAAGAACAAATTGGTGAATTAAAATTTGATTTATTACCAACATCATTTTTCCAATTGAACTTAGAACAAACAGAAAAATTATATAATCAAGTAAAAAATGTTGGTAAGTTTAAAGGATATGAAAAGGTTATTGATGGCTATTGTGGCGTAGGTACAATAGGTTTATGGGTTGCTGGTGAGGTTTTAGAAGTTCGTGGTATTGATAATAATGTTGAAGCGATTAAAAATGCTAATGAAAATGCTGTGACTAATAAAATTGAAAATGCTAAGTTTTATAATGGGAATTTATTACCACATTTCCATAACTTTGCGAAAGTTGGTTGGACTCCAGATGTTTTAATTGTTGATCCACCTAGAACAGGAATGGATATTAAATTAATTAATTATTTACAAGAACATCCTGTAGCGAAAGTTTTATATATTTCATGTAATCCATCAACGCTTGCTAAAAACTGCAATCATTTAAGCAGTAAATACCATATTCTTTCTATTCAACCACTTGATATGTTCCCACAAACATGTCATGTTGAGTGCGTAGTTTGCTTAAAACGTTCACAAAATTAAGTAGAGGTTTAATTATGATTATTAAATTTAATGAAATACAAGAAACAGAAATGAAAAATTTTAAAGGCGGGGAAAAATCTTTATTTACTAAAATGATTGTGGATGAAGACAACCGTATTATGCTAAGTAAATTGATACCTGGTGCTTCAATTGGTGAGCATATTCATGATATTACATCAGAAATTATCTTTATTTTACAAGGAAAAGGGTTAATAATTTGTGATGGAAAAGAAGAAATTGTAGAAGCTGGAGTTTGTCATTATTGTCCAAAAGGAAGTACACACACTTTTATTAATAATGGCCAAGAAGATATACTTTTTTACGCAGTTGTACCTCAACACAACTAAAATATGCTTAACGAATATTTCCTAATATAATTAAAGAAAAGGTGTTTATATGTTAAATTTTATTGCTGCAATCAACGCAACAATTGATCCAATTACAAGGCTTTTAGGTGATTGGATGGCTGAAATTACAATACCAAGTATAGTTATTAGACTTGTTTTGGCTTGTTTATTTGGTGGTATTGTTGGTATTGAAAGATCTACGAAGAAACATGCGGCAGGACTTAGAACTTATATTTTGGTATGTATGGGTTCTGCACTTGCTATGTTAACAAATCAATTCATTTATCAGGCTTTCGAAGGAAGTGATGCTTCAAGAATTGGAGCTCAAGTTGTGAATGGTATTGGTTTTTTAGGTGCTGGTTCGATAATTATTACGTCTAGAAATCGTATTAAAGGTTTGACAACTGCTGCAGGTATTTGGGCCTGTGCATGTGTTGGGCTAAGTATTGGTATAGGATTTTACACAGCTGCACTAATTGGTTTTGCAATTGTGTTTTTCTCAATTCTATTTTTACCAAAGCTTGAGAATTGTTTTACGAAGATCGCTAAAAGACATGAACTGCATGTTGAATTGGAAACACGTCAAGATTTAAAATTGTTAGTTAATTATTTACGTGAGAATTGTATTCAAATCAATGCAATTGAAAAAAATGACGCGTATGCAAGTTCAGGATTAAGTGTTTATACAATTAATATTGCTATTTTAAAAAGCAAAAAACAATCTTTGGTTGACACGATTGATATGATTAAAGAACTTGAATATGTTAATTATGTAGAAGAAATATATTAAAAGCAGATTAATTAATCTGCTTTTTTTATTTGGGCTATATGATTAACAAAAAAAGAAGTTATTCCATATTATAATAATGGTGATAAAATGGAATTGTGTATATGGCTGACATTTGTATTTTTGATGTCTATTGCTGGAGCGATAGTGGCTTGTGTTTTGAATGAAAAAGTAATTATTAGAAATATTTCATTGCTATCTGGAATCGCGGCAGGTGTAATGCTTGCTACAACTATTTGGTCGTTGTTAATTCCTGCATTTGAATATGATCAAAATGATATTTTAATTATTTTTTCATTTTTAATTGGATTTGTATTGTTACTTATTGTCGAAATTGCATTTGAAAAAAATAAGTTGGACTGTTGTATTGGAGAAAATAAAACATATTTTGCGATCACGCTTCATAATATTCCTGAGGGTTTAATTATTGGCGTAGGATTTGGGGTTTGTGCAGTAACGAATGCTACATATGGAGCAGTAGCGCTTGCTTTAGCAATAGGTATACAAAACTTTCCAGAATCTTTATCGCTTTCTATATTATTAAAAGAAAAGGGGAAATCTAATTTTAAAGTATTTCTTTTGAACTTCATAAGCGCGATTGTCGAACCAGTATTTGGTATAGTTGGTTATTTTCTTTCTTATAATATAATGACGATGCTTGGATCGGTTTTGGGAATAACTGCTGGAATGATGCTGTATGTAATACTATCGGAAGTTATTATTGAAGCATTGGAAGAGAATAAGACGTTAGGCATGATAGGTGTAATGCTTGGATTTTCTGTTATGACAGTTTTAGAAAAATATTTGTAAAAAAAATATGCATATTCCTTGCCTTAATTAACGAAAAATGATATAATGTATAGGATATTGGATGTGACATCAAATTTGTATAAAAAATCGATGTAAAACTCGAGTTAAAATACAGATCACAAAAAATATTTTAAAAAAATTATTAAAATTATATCAAATCTCTTGACATATTAAATGTATTTTGATATAATATTAAGGCAATGTGCGATTGCGCACATTGACAAGGTCTTTGAAAACTGAACAGAACAATTAGAGCAGGATAAACTTTTTATTGAGAGTTTGATCCTGGCTCAGGATTAACGCTGGCGGCATGCCTAATACATGCAAGTCGAACGAGAGTAGCAATACTCTAGTGGCGAAC
>CAJGDR010000079.1 GCA_904502205.1 uncultured Bacilli bacterium | reverse complement strand
TGTTCCACCTGTTGATACAATTTCAAATCCAAGTTCAACAAGTCCTTGACAAAATTCAACAATGTTTTCTTTATTAGTTACACTTACTAATGCTCTTTTCATATTATTTCTACCCTTTCGTTATTAACTCTTAATTTACCGTCACAATATAGTTTGACAGCTTCAACAATTAATTTATGTTCGATATTTAATAAAATTTTAGTTTGAATTTCTTCTGGTGTTTTACAATCACTAATATCAATTGTTCTTTGTAAAATAATTGGTCCACCATCAACAACAGCAGAAACAAAGTGAACTGTTGCACCTGAAACTTTTACACCTCTTTTAAATGCCGCCTCATGAACATGAATACCATAATATCCTGGCCCACAAAAAGATGGTATTAATGATGGATGAATATTGATAATTCTATTTGGAAATTTGTTTATTAATTTATCTGAAACAATTGCTAAATAACCAGCTAATACAATTAAATCAATTTGGTTATCTTCTAATGTTTTGATTAATAAATCTTCGTCTTTAATGTGTAAAGCTTCAATCCCAGCTAAACGTGCTCTTTCAAGACCATATGCATTTTTACGATTTGAAACAACAAGTTTTAAATTTCCGTTAATTTCTTTATTTTGCCAAGAATCAATAATAGCTTGTAAATTAGTACCACTACCTGATATTAAAACTGCTATATTTACCATTTTAAATCCACTTCACCACTATTTGTTACTTTACCGATAACATAAGCAGGTTCATTAATTTCTTTTAATAAAGCAAGTACTGATTCAACATCTTTTTCATCAACAGCAAGCATGAAACCAATACCCATATTGAATACGTTATACATTTCTTTTTCAGGAATATTTCCAACTCTTTGAATTAAATTAAAGATTTCTGGTCTTGGGAATGATTTAATATCAATCTCAACACCTTGACCATCTTTTAACATTCTAGGAACATTTTCAAAGAATCCACCACCAGTGATGTGACACATTCCTTTAATGTCAACATTTTTGTTTAATAAGTGTTTAATTGTTTTTACATATATTTTTGTTGGAGTAAGAAGTTCTTCACCTAGTGTTTTATTAAACTCAGGATAAAATTCTTTAACATCAAGTTTTGCATCTTTTAATAAAACTTTACGTACAAGTGAATAACCATTTGAGTGACAACCAGTTGAAGGAAGTCCAATTAAAACATTACCTGCTTCAATTTTTTGTCCATCTAAAAGTTTAGATTTTTCAACAACACCAACGCAGAATCCTGCGATATCATAATGTTCTTTTGAATACATATCTGGCATCTCTGCAGTCTCTCCACCGATCAATGCACATTCACTTTGAACGCATCCATCAGCTACACCTTTAACTAATTGTTCAATTTTTACCGGATAATTTTTTCCTACCGCAAGGTAGTCTAAAAAGAAAATTGGCATTGCTCCTTGAACTAACACATCGTTTACACACATAGCAACAGCATCGATACCAATAGTATCATGTTTGTCACATTCGAAAGCGATCATTAGTTTTGTTCCAACACCATCAGTTCCTGAAACCAAAACAGGTTCCTTCATATTAAATAAACTTAAATCAAACATACCACCAAAAGACCCAATAGAATCCACTGCGCCTTTAATTTTTGTTCTTGCAACATGTGATTTAATTAGTCTTACTGATTCATAACCAGCTTCTAAATCTACACCAGCTTCACGATATTTGTTACTCATAATGACCTCCTATTAAAATTTATTCATAACTTCAAGATTCGCATTTATCGCATCTTGTTCCATTTGTTTGCGATAATCTACTAATTTATTTTTAATACTTTCGTACTTAATTCCTAAAATTTGTAATGCAAGATATGCAGCATTTTTACTACCATTGATTGCGACTGTCGCAACTGGAATGCCACTAGGCATTTGAACAATAGAAAGTAATGCATCCATACCATCTAATGTATCACATTTAATCGGTACACCAATTACTGGAATTGTTGTAGCAGATGCAATTACACCTGGTAATGCTGCTGCCATTCCTGCAGCGGCGATAATTACTTCTGTACCGTTATTGTTACATTCATCTATATATTTCATTAATTCATTGTGGGCACGATGGGCTGATAGACAACGCACATCAACTGAAACACCATATTCTTTCAAAATTAAAATAGCGGGTTCCACTTTTGTTAAATCACTTTTAGAACCCATTACAATTGATACTTTCATATTTTACCTCCGAATGTAATTAAAAATCAAAAAAAGGCATACTATCCCCATTAAAAGATACTATGCCCAGACGGTCGACTACGATACATTATACTCCCATGTGGTATTCTCCACTTCCGTCAGTCGTATAACTACTATTATTATACCATTAAAAAAATAAATTTGCAAATTTAGTGAATAATTTTTCTCATTATGTTAGAATTAATCATAATTATTACTGAAGGAGATGTAATACGAACGATGGAAAAATTATATACAGGTAAAACAAAAGATGTTTATGCTTTACCAAATGGTAATGTTTTATTGAAATTTAAAGATGACTGTACAGGTAAAGATGGCGTATTTGATCCGGGTGAAAATACAGTTGGTTTAACTATTGAAGGAATTGGGAAAGAAAACTTAAAAACTTCAATTTATTATTTTGAACTTTTAAAACAAGCTGGTATTAAAACACACTACGTTGCAGCTAACATTGATGAAGCTACAATGGAAGTATTACCAGGTAAAGTATTTGGTCACGGTTTAGAAGTAATTTGCCGTCTAGTTGCAACTGGAAGTTTTATTCGTCGTTATGGTGAATATATTAAAGATGGTACAATTTTAGAAGGTGGATATGTTGAATGCACATTCAAAAATGATGCAAAAGGTGATCCACTTGTAACTAAAGAAGGTTTAGTTGCTTTAAATGTTATGAGTGCTGAACTTTTTGAAAGTATGAAAGAACAAACTTTAAAAATTACTAAGATCATTGCAGATGATTTAAAAACTATTGGTTTAGACCTTTGGGATATTAAATTTGAATTTGGCTACAATGAAGGCGAAGTTATTTTAATCGATGAAATTGCATCTGGTAACATGCGTGTTTACAAAGATGGAAAAATTGTTGATCCAATTGAATTAACTTCATTAATTTTAAATCGTTAATAGTAAATAAAAACTTCTTATGGTTTCCCATAAGAAGTTTTTTTTATTCTTCTTTCCATTCAATTACTTGTTTATCCTTAAATCGTTTTTTAAATATTCTTCTTCTGAATAAGAAAATTGAATAAACTAACCATAATACAAAGAATATACAACAAGCAATTATTGCATTTTGTAGTGATTTACCAGCAAATCCTAATAAAAATAACAGTGGTGCAATCATAACCATAGCAGGGAAGTTAGATAGAATATAAAGACTTGATGTTGGAGTTTTTAATTCTGGATCAGTTTCTTTCATTAAAATCATACCATTAGATGCTGTACCTGTTAATGTACCGAAACTCATTAAGAAAAACTCATGTTCAAATCCTTTAAAACATTCCTTAGCTACTTTACGAATATACACGTAAGTAACAAGTGTACCAACAATACTTAAAATTACAATTGGTAAAATATAATTTTTAATATCATTAATTTCGATGGCAGCAACACCTGCAACAATCATTAAATCAAATGAGAATCCAGATATACGATCCATTTGATAATTATTAATATATTGGCGGTGCATAATATTACGTTTACGAAAATATTTAACCACAAACTTAATTAGCATAGCAGCAAGTGATGCCCATAAGAAGTTAAATCCCCAAGCAATACTGTTTGTAAAATCAGAAAGAATACCTAATAAGTACATTAACCCAAAAGCTAATGCATAAGTAATTGCAACAAATCCTAATTGAATTGAAAATTTATCAACAGATTCATTATCAGGAATTTCTACAATACTTGCTTCTAATTCTTCCATTTCGCGTGCATAATTGTTAGTTTCACGAATTTTTAAATCACCGCGTTTTTTATGAACGTTAATATAAAATATTCCAAATACTGATGCTACAACAAAGCCAATTGAAGCAAGTGATAATCCGAAGCTACCATTTCCGAAAAACATTGCAGCAGGAGTATTAGTATAATTAATATCCCAACTTAAAGCATTACCAGGTCCTTGTCCAAATCCTAGTGGTAAAATAACACCACAAACATAAGAAACAACACTTTCACCATATCTAGTAATTAAAAATAAAGTAATTGTAATTACAAGACCAACAAATGCTTGTAACATATATGTTCCACCTTGTAATGCACCAAATTCAACGACTTGTGCTTTATTCGTTTTATGTTTGCTTTTTTCTGTTTTCAATGTCATAGCAGCAAAACCAATTGCAAGGCAGTGATATGTAATAACTTGCATTAATCTATTATCAACAAATCCTCTATCAAATTGTTTAAAGATT
>CAJGDR010000078.1 GCA_904502205.1 uncultured Bacilli bacterium | reverse complement strand
TGAAGCATCTTGGACATACACAGTTGATGATTACCAAATTTATCAAAGTTATGAAGATACTGTGACTTTATGGCATGCTACAGATGGTAGAACTGAAGGTGGCGGAAACCTAAATGGTATTGGTATTGAAATGTGTGTAAACGCTGATGGTAATTTTGAGGCTTGTACATTAAACGATGCAAGATTAATTGGTCATTTATTAAAAACATATAATCTAGGAATGTTAAATATGAAACAACACTATGATTTCTATCCTAATAAAAACTGTCCACAAGTTATAAGAGATAGTGACAGATGGTTCGAATTTATGACTTTATGTACATGGGAATATATATCTCAAACATTATTAACTGAATATGAAATTAGTTATGAAATTGAAGCAGAAGGTTTAAAAACATGGCCGGTTGAAGGCATGTATGATTTAACTGAAGTAGCTGAGGGAACTAATGTAAATATCACAATAACAATTAATGGTGAAACATTAAATATTCAATCAATTAAATAATAAAACAAAAGAAAGGTGAAATTAATTTCACCTTTTTTAAATTATAATGCTAATTTCTTGTATTAAGACCTTTAATTGTGATATATTAATATATAATGGAGGAAAATTTATGAATTACAAAAGTTTTGAATTATTAAATAAATTATATTTTGTAAGAACTGGTGGTTCACCTGAAGAATTAAAAGCGGCAGAAATTTTAAAAGCTGAATGTGAAACACTTGGTGTTCAAGCAGAAATAGAATCTTTTAAAGTTGATGGTTGTAAAATACATGAAGCAAGCGTTAAATTCCTAGAACCTGATATGGAAGTAGAATGTGTTGGTGTCGGAATGTCATCATCAACACCTGCCGAAGGTATAACAGGAGAGTTTATATATATAACATCTGCACAAGATGCTGTGGTTCAAGATGTTAAAGGTAAGGTTTGTTTAGTACATACAAAACTTATTAATCATAAATTATATAAAACTTTAGTAGAAAAAGAAGCTTCTGCAATTATCTTATGTTGTGGTAGCGTATATGAAGAAAATGAAAATGTTGATTTAGATCCATATATGTATCGTGAAAGAAATTATAAACTTGGAAAAATTCCAGCAGTTTGTATTAGAATGAGAGATGCAGAAAAAGTTTTAAGAGCAAAACCAAAAACAGCTCATGTTGTAATGATAGAAGATGAACTTCAAAATGATTCACATAATGTTGTTGCGACAATTGAAGGAACTAAATATCCAAATGAAGTAATTGCATTTACTGCACATTATGATTCAGTAAGTTATTCTAAAGGAGCATTTGATAATGCAACTGGTTCAACTGGTATTATGCAACTACTTGCATACTTTAATGAACATAAACCTGAAAGAACATTAAAATTTATTTGGTGTGGAAGCGAAGAAATGGGTCTTCTTGGTTCTAAAGCATATTGTGAACAACATAAAGATGATTTAAAAAATTATAAATTATGTATTAACATTGATATGATAGGTGTAACAATTGGTTTTGATATTGCATGTTGTACATCAAATGTATCACTTGTTAATTTCATTAAGTATTTAGGATGTGAAAAAGGATTCGCAATTGAACCAAGACAAGGTGTTTATTCATCTGATTCAACTGTTTTTGCAGATAATGGAGTACCTGGTCTTTCATTTGCTAGACTTGCTCCACAAGGTGGTGCACAAATTCATTCAAGACGTGATGTTATGGATTTCTTAGAAGAAGATAATTATTATAAGACTTGTGAATTTATTGCAAGTTTTGCTGAAAGACTTATTTCATCAAAAGTATTCCCTGTTGAACAAGAAATACCTAATAATATGAAAGACGAAATTGAATATTATTTTGGACGTAAAGAAAGAAATTAGGAGGAAAATATATATGTACGCAAAAAATATTTGGAAAAATGCTAGTCCTGAAAAAGTGACTGCAATTATGGATTTTAATGAAGGATATAAAGAATATATATCTAAAGGTAAAACTGAAAGACTTTGTGTTGATGAAACTATTAAAATTGCTGAAGAAAATGGTTATGTAAATTTACAAGAAGCTAAATCAGCAAAACCTGGTGATAAATTTTATTTAGTAAATATGAATAAAAATATTGTTTTATTCAAAGTTGGTGAAAAACCAGTAGTAGAAGGAATTAGAGTATTAGGTGCTCATATTGATTCTCCTAGACTTGATGTAAAACAAAATCCATTATATGAAAGAAATGGTTATGCGCTTTTAGACACACACTATTATGGTGGTGTTAAAAAATATCAATGGGTTACAGTTCCTCTAGCAATCCATGGTGTTGTTTGTAAAAAAGATGGTACAACTGTTAAAGTATCTATTGGTGAATGTTGTTCTGATCCAGTAGTTGGAATTTCTGATTTATTAATTCATTTATCTCAAGATCAATTACAAAAACCTGCTGGAAAAGTTATTGAAGGAGAAGACTTAGATATTACAATCGGAAGCATGCCTTTAAGTGGAGAAGAAAAAGAGCCAGTTAAAGCAAATGTTTTAAAAATGTTAAAAGAAAAATATGGAATTGAAGAAGAAGACTTCTTATCTGCAGAACTTGAAATTGTTCCTGCTGGTAAAGCACGTGACTATGGTCTAGACAGAAGTATGGTTGCTGGATATGGGCACGATGATAGAGTATGTGCATATACTTCATTAAAAGCTGTTTTAGATGCAAAAGTATCTGAATATACAAGTTGTTGTATTTTAGTAGATAAAGAAGAAATCGGTTCTGTTGGTGCAACAGGTGCCCAATCATTATTCTTTGAAAATGCTATTTTAAAATTATTAGCACTTCAAGGTGAAACATCACTTCTTGCACTTAGAACAACATTTGAAAACACTAAGATGTTATCAAGTGATGTAAGTGCTGGATTTGATCCTTTATTTGCACATGTTAATGATCCTAAAAATGCAGCTTACTTAGGAAATGGTATCGTATTTAACAAATTTACTGGTCGTGGTGGTAAGAGCGGATCAAATGATGCAAACCCAGAATATTTTGCATGGGTAAGAAAAGTTATGGATGAAAGTGGTGTACACTTCCAAACAGCAGAACTTGGTAAAGTTGACCAAGGTGGCGGTGGAACAATCGCTTATATCTTAGGTAATTACAATATGAATGTTGTTGATGCTGGTGTTGCTGTACTTAATATGCATGCTCCAATGGAAGTGGTATCAAAAGCTGACGTATACGAAGCATACCTTGCTTATAAAGCATTCTTAGAAAACTAAAAGGAGAAAATTATAATGGCAGAAATTAAAGAAAATCAAATGTTATTTGTTGATGAAAATGGAAAAGAAGTACTTTGCGATATTCTTTTCACATATGATTCTGAAGAGTTTGGTAAAAGTTATGTATTCTTTACACCTGTAGATTCACAAGATGAAAACGGGAATGTAGAAGTAGGTGTATCATCATATGATCCAAACAATAAAGAAAATTCAGAATTATGTCCAGTTGAAACAGAAGAAGAATGGAAAATGTTAGAAGAAGTATTCCAATCATTCATTGAAGAATGTGATGGTTGTGAAGAATCAGATTGTGAACATTGTCCACATTGTGAATAGGAAGAATTATGGCACAATTAAAAGATAATCAATTAATTTTTCATGATGAAGACGGAAACGAAATTGTTTGCGAAATAATCTTTACTTATGATTCAGAAGCTACTGGAAAGAAATATGTTGTTTTCCAAGCTGAAGGTGATGAATCTGGTGAAGTAGGTGCTGCATCTTATGTTGAAAAAGGAAACGGTGAAGGAGAATTAGAACCTATTGAAACAGAAGAAGAATGGGAACTACTTCAAGACGCTTTAAACGACTTCCTAGATCAAGAAGAAGAGAATTAAATGAAATGTCAGTTCAAATGAACTGACATTTTTTATATACATATATTAATAGACTTTTATTTATAAATTTAGTATAATAGATAAAAGAGGATAAAACTATGAAATGTATTATTATTGGAGCTGGAAACTTTGTAAATGAATTGATAACAAAAGAAAAGGATGACTTATTAATTTGTGCAGATGCTGGCTATACATATATTAAAGATAAAAATATTGAAGTTGATTTATTAGTTGGAGATTTTGATTCAATTAAAGAACTACCTGAAAATATAGATATATATAGATTGCCAAAAGAAAAAGATGAAACTGACTTATATGTAGCAATTCTTGAAGGAATCAAAAAAGGTTACAAAGAGTTTGATATATATGGTTCACTCGGTGGAAGAATTGAACATTCAATTGCTAATATTCAAATTCTGGTAAATCTAGCAAAACAAAATATTAAAGCAACCCTAATTGATCAAAACACAATGATTAATGTTTTAACTGAAGGTACACATGTATATAATAAAGAATTAACAGGTTATATATCTTTATTCAGTTATACTGACGAATCATGTATTACAATTAAAAATTTAAAATATGAGTTAGATCATAAATTGATTACAAATATATTTCCACTAGGAATAGATAACGAATTTATTGGTCTTGAATCTTTAGT
>CAJGDR010000077.1 GCA_904502205.1 uncultured Bacilli bacterium | reverse complement strand
CCTTCAACATTGTCTAATCGATATTGTAAAATTGATCTACTTTCTGATTGAATATATTCTTGTAAATGACTTTTATAATCAACAAAAGGTTTAACAATATCTTTTCCAATATGAGGAAATACAATGTCTTGTAATATTTCTCTAACCTTTTCAAGTCCAGCCTCAAGATATACTGCACCTAAGAATGCTTCAAAAGCATCATTTAATACAGCAGGTCTACATCTTCCACCTGATTGTTCTTCACCATGACCTAAATATAAAACTTCACCAATTCCTAGTTCATTTGCATATTTGTAGTTAGCATCTTCACAAACATAAGTTGCACGAAGTTTTGTCATTTTACCTTCTGGTAAAGTTGGATTATTTTTAAAGATGTATTCAGCGACTAAAAGTCCGAGGACTGCATCACCTAGATATTCTAAACGTTCATTGCTTTTTACACTATGTTCATTTGCATATGATGAGTGAGTTAATGATTCTTTTATAAGATCAATGTTTTTAACTTTAATATCATATTTTTGTAATAGTTTTTCAAGTTTAGTCACTTTAACACATCCTTTCTAGTCAATTTCTTCTTGTTTTTTATTGTAGTTTGTTACTGCAGTTTGATAAAGCGTTTCAAATTCAACTGATTCAAAGAACTCTTTTGAATTAATAATTTCTTCTGAATCTTCGTTAGCTTTTAACAAAATATCATTATCACTTCTTAAATCAGCAAATTTGAAATTCATTGAACCAGATTGTTTTTCACCAAAGAATTCACCAGGTCCACGGTTCATTAAGTCATATTCAGCAAGTTGGAATCCATCAGTTGTTGTTTCTAACATTTGTAATCTTTTTTCAGAATTTTCGGTTTTCTTTTCTGCAATTAAGAAACAATATGGTTGGTGAACACTACGCATTACACGTCCTCTTAATTGGTGAAGTGTGGCAACACCAAAACGTTCAGCACCAAGTATTAAAATAGTTGTTGCGTTTTGAACGTTAACACCTACTTCAATTACTGATGTAGCAACTAATATATCAATCTTTTTATCTAAGAAGTTTTTCATTATTTCTTCTTTTTCTTGAGCTTTTAGTCTTCCATGAATTAGGCCAACTGTTGCTTTTCCTTCAAAGTATTTAACCATGTTTTCATAGATCTCAGTAGCATTTGCAGTATCAAGTACATCTGATTCATTAATTAAAGGTGTAACAACATAAATTTGTCTTCCATCTTTAATTTCTTTTTTTATGTGTTCCATTACTTTACGTTTTTCTTTTTGTTCAACGTATTTAGTAATAACTGGTTTTCTGTTTTTTGGCATTTCTTTAATAATTGAAATGTCCATGTCTCCATATGCTGAAATAGATAAAGTTCTTGGAATTGGTGTTGCACTCATCTTTAAGTAATTTACATCGTTACCTTTGTTTCTAATAAGTACTCTTTGACGTACACCAAAACGGTGTTCTTCGTCCGCAATTACGATTCCTAACTTTTCATATTCAACATCTTTTTGGAAAAGAGCATGTGTTCCAATTATAACATTAATTGTACCATTTTGTAAACCTTCTAATATAACTTTTCTTTGTTTTGCAGGTGTTGCACCTGTCAAAAGGGCGATATTTAGATTATATGGTTTTAAAATCTCTGAAATTGTATCAAAATGTTGATTTGATAGAATTTCTGTCGGACACATTAATGCTGCTTGATATCCACCACTTACAACAGCTAGAATTGCCATTATCGCAACAATTGTTTTACCACTACCAACCTCACCTTGGAGTAGGCGGTTCATTACATATGTTGACTTTAAGTCTTTTAAAATTTCATTAACTACTTGTTTTTGGTCGTTTGTAAGTTCATATGGTAGTCTTTTTTCTAAATCTTTTAGAAGTTCTTCATTATATTCAATAGTTGGCGAGTTGTTTGAGTTTTCACGCATATAATGTAAATACTTCATTGAGATTTGATATTTTAAAAGTTCTTCATATTTTAAACGGTCTAGACCAATTTTGATTTGTTCTAAATTTTCAGGGACATGTAAAAATTTAGTTGCAGTTTTTAAGCTTACTAGATTATGTTTATTAATGTATTTTTCCGGTAGGGTTTCAGTAATAAACTCACCATATCTTCTAAAACATTTATCCATGATTTCAACATATTTAGCTTCGCTTATATCTTTATTTTTATAAATAGGTACAATATCGCGATTAATTTCATCACAAATGATTAATTCACTAATAGTAAAATTATTAAGTGTTTTCATAAACTTACCACTTGCTTTAATAACTGTACCATAATCTAATTTATTTTTTAAAAATACACGGTTAAAAATTGTTGCTTTAACAATTTGGCCTTCAACATCGAATAAAAAATTAAGTGCTGTTAATTTTGATTTTAAATAAGTAACAGTGATTTTACTTGAAATACTTCCTTCTAAGACAATTGTTTCTTCTAATTTAGCATCTTTTATACTAGATACATTATAGTTTTCATATCTTGTGGGAAAGTCATTAAATAAATCGTTAATTGTTTCGATACCATTTTTCTTAAGTGCCGTTCTTGTTCTTGCAACAATAAACTCGGCTTGGTCTAGTAATATTGTTTTCATATGTCCCTCATTACAAATTAAGAAGTGAAGTATAAAACTTCACTTCTTTTATTCTATTGATAAAATAAAACTGTAAACGTCTTGACTTCCATCTACAACATCAGTTTCGATGTCTGGATAAGATTCATTGATAAATTCAACAACTGCTTCAACTTCTTCATCAGTTGCTTCTTTTCCTTTAATAATTGTAACAATTTCTTTTTCTGATAAATCAGTACTATTTAACATTTCTTTAACTGTTTGAACTTTATCGTTAGTACTTGCAATCATTTTCTTGTTTACAATACCGATATAATCACCTTTTTTAATATCAACGCCGTCAATATTAGCATCACGAATTGAGTAAGTAACCTCAGCAGTAGTTACGTTAGAAATTACATCTTCAAGTTCAGATACGATTTCTTCAACATCATCCATTGATGAATCAAACATTGTTAGAGCTGAATATCCTTGAGCAAGTGATTTAGAGTTAACTACAACAACGTTAGCTTTTTCATAGTATTTTCCAGCTTGTTTTGCAGCCATTACAATGTTACCATTATTTGGGAATACTAAGATGTTTTCCGCATTTAAGCTATCAAATGCTTTAACAAAATCTTCAGCAGCTGGGTTCATTGTTTGTCCACCATGTACAACATAGTCAACACCCATTGATTTAAATAAGTTTACAAGTCCATCGCCTGATGCAACTGCAACTACAGCGATTTTTTTCTTTTCTAAACTTGCACGCATTTCAACACATTGTTCACAATCACATTGTTCTTGAACTTCATTTGATTCTGTATGTTGAACTGACATATTTTCAATCTTTAATGTTAAGAATTCACCATATTTTTGACCGATTTCTAAAACAACACCAGGTGTTTTTGTATGTACGTGTACTTTAACGATGTCTTCATCTTTAATACATACAATTGAATCACCAAGTTCTTCTAAACGTTCAATAATAACTCTTTCATCGAATTTTGCAATATCAACTTTACTATGTTGAAGTTGTAAAATAAATTCAGTACAATAACCATATTTTAATTCACTATGTGCATTAAATGATCCACGGTGAACAGTTGCAGTTTGAACTTTTTCTGTATCAATACGTTCTAAGATTTCACCATTGATGGCTTTTTGCATACCTTCAATAACTTTAATAAATCCAGCAGCACCACTATCTACAACACCAGCTTCTTTTAATACTGGAAGTAAATCTGGAGTTCTTTCAAGTGAAGCGTAAGCTTCTTGCATATAATATTCGAAGAAATCATTAATAGTTGATTTTTTACTTACTTTTTTATTTACATATTCACATGCTTCTCTTGCTACTGTAAGGATAGTTCCTTCAACTGGTTTCATAACTGCTTTATAAGCTTGCTCAACACCAGATTTGAAAGCTTTAGCAAGTTCTTTAGCACCTACTTCTTCAAAACCAGTTAGGCCTTTATAAATACCTCTAAATAATTGTGATAAAATAACACCTGAGTTTCCACGTGCACCCATTAACATTCCACGAGAGAATTTTTTAGACATTTCATAAACAGAAAGCCCTGTTTCAGCCTCAATTGCTTGAACACCAGCTTCGATTGTCATACTCATATTTGTTCCAGTATCACCATCAGGTACTGGGAAGACATTAAGTGCATCAATTTCTTTATAAGCATTACGTAGTGAGACAGCACCATTAGTTACAATTATTTTATACAAATCCCCATTGATTTTAATTGTATTCATAGATTACCTCCTAAATGACAATATATAATACCATATTTTTACCTTTTTGGCAAGCAATTAAGTTATTGGTGCCTTTTTACATAACATTATTTGTAAATTTCTTGCAATAACAGAAATTATATGATATAATATATGAGATTTTTAGAGTAATACTAAGGAGGAATTAAGATTATGGCTCGTAAATGTTATGTAACTGGTTTAGGTTCAAAAGCTGGGAATAATCGTTCACACTCTTTACAAGCAACTCGTCGTACTTTTAAAGCAAACCTTCAAAAGGTTAGAATT
>CAJGDR010000076.1 GCA_904502205.1 uncultured Bacilli bacterium | reverse complement strand
TTCAATTGTTTTTGCATGTTTTAAATAATGCAATTCATCATTAAAACATTCAGGAATATGTATAAATAACGATTTATGAGGGTAATTAGCTAATAAATGATAATATAAGTTATTACATACGAATTTACCGGCATCATATGAAAATATGATAAGGTCTTTGATTTTATCAACATCAACTTTAGTTTTTAACTCAAAGTCTCCATTTTGATCAATCAATTGGTCTTTTTTTATTTCATTGTTGTTGTCTGGCAAACTACAGCTTGCAATGTTTTTAGCACTAATTTCAAGTGTTAATTCACTTCTTTTTCTAGCTTCCCCCATAGCAATAATTAAATCATATTGGTTCAAATCAAGCTTAGTTGTTAATTCTTGATAACATAAATCATAAATAACATCAATAACTTGTTTATCAACATTGTTAATATAATTTAATACTTCTTTGGAATAATTATTAGTATTTTGATTAAATGGTTTAAATGCAGTTACTAATACTTTCATTATTTAAAATACCCTTCATAAATTAATAATTCTAAAACTAAAGCATCTCGATCTAACATTATTTGATTAGTAATCCCGTGGTTATTAAATTTGTTAGTTGAAATGGCTTTTAATGGATCTACAAAGATTAACGTAAACCCTTCTTCTTTTTCATATTCATCAAGATTTTGATTACTAATAGCATCATAACTTTTTATAAAGTAGTAATAATTATCTTGAACAAAGACTTTATTATCTTCAATTTTTTCTTTTCTTTTGACGATGCCATATTCTTCAATATTGTTTTTATTAATAATAATACCCGCTTCTTCTTTTGTTTCTCTTATTACTGCATCAATTGGAGATTCATTTTTTTCGATACCACCACCTGGAAATTTATAGTAATCATATTTTTTACTATAAACCATCGCAATTTTCTTATTTTCAATTATGATTGCTCTTGAAGATGGTCTTATAAACAATGAATCAAACTTTGTATAATCTTTTGTATCGATCTCAAATAATACCCGCATTATAATACCTTTATTTCAATCCCTAAAACGCCATATTTTGTGATTAAGTCTTTTGGATAATATTGTTCCATATCATGATAATCAACAACATCACCTTCATTATAACCTAGTTTGATTGGATCAAATCTTGAATATAATTCTTCAAAAGAAGAAAACTGATAAAGATTAATAATTTCACATTTTAAAATATTACCATTTAATGAATTAGTAAAAATAATAATATCACCTATTTTTAACGCTTGTCTTTTTTCATCAAATAAACGCATCTCAATAGTTTTAGAACGTGCAGATATTTTATTAAATGGATCGTTTTGTAAGTTCATATAATGAACTTTTAGTTCTAGATTTTCAATTACTTTAAGCCGCATATTTTCACCTTTATAATACTAATTATATCATATTTTTTAAAACACTTCAATACTTTAAAAAGAAAAAAGCCTTAGAAAATCTAAGGCTTTAATTTTTATTCAGCATCCGAAAATACTTCTACCATATCAATATATGTTTGTTCTAAGAATGGATTTGGTAAACCTGAATTTAAAATTACTTCAACGAATCCTTGTTCTGAACTACCTTCTTCTTGTAATTTACGATATACTTCTTGTGCATATTCGTATCCATATTGTTCAGCGATAACATATAAGTTGATAGATGCAATTTGTGATGTAGCATAACTAATATAGTAAACTGCAGAACTTACAGCAACCATTTTCCAGTACCATTGCATATCTGATAATGAATAAATATCTTCCATATCGTAAGATGCATGAACTTCAGCCATTACGCTATCATATTCAGTTGGTAAATAGTTACCATAATAAATTTTTTGTTCAAATTCATCAATTGCAGTTGCGATAACAGTCATTTGTAATGCTTCTGCTAAGTTTTGTTTAACAAGAACTGCTTGAGTTTCAGCAGGTAATTGTTGTTTCATATAGTATGTGAATAACCATTCATTAGCTTGTGAATGAGTTTCAGCTAAGTCATAATTTAATCCACCAAAATTATAATTGTAAGCAGCTGCATAGTGACCCATTTCGTGAATAATTGTATAAGTTGTTTGATATCCTGGACCAAAGTATGCAAATGGTTCTTCGAAATAAGAAATGTAATTTACAAATGCACCTGCATATGCACGGCTATCATTTTGTAATAAGATTGCATTCTTTTCGAATAAGTTTCTAAAGTTTTGATATAATTCACCTTCAAATGAATCAATGTATAAATCAACAAAGTTTTTAGAACCTAGACGATTATAATTCTTTTCAGCAATATTTTGTAACATTAATTTTTCATTTGATGGTAAGTATGAATTATCTCTTGAAGCTTCAAACATTACTTCTTTTGTTAATGGAACAATATAATCTTTAACATATTGATGGAAAGCTTCTAAGTCTTCTTTACTATAGTCACGTGAATAAACATTTTCAGTTGCGTATTCATAGTAATTATCATAACCATAATAGTCAGCATATTGTTTAGAAATATCAACATATTGTTTATATAAATTACAAACAATTTCACTCCAAGCTGGAGCTTGATAATTTAATTTATTAGCTTTTTCTTCAATTTCAGTTAATTGTTGACGAAGTTCTGTAGATTCAGGATCAACATAAAGTGTATCAATATCATCTTCTGTCCATCCTTCAAAGAATTCTTCTTTATAAATAGATTCAGATTCCCAAATTGCTTTACAGAAGTTTTTATATTCTTCGAACATTTCATAATACATATCAACTGCATCTAAGTATGCTTGATAGTTCTTACTACTCTTAGTATTTTTATAGTAGTTAACTTGTCCGATAATATAATGAGCTTCAACATATTCAAATTTATCATTGAATTCTTCCATTAAACTTTCAACTAGTTCTCTTTCACCATTTTCAATAATAGCATTTTGAAGTTCATCACGAATTTCAATGAATTCAGTTAAATCTTCAGGAACTAAAGTATAAGTCCAATCAATTTCTGGACGTGTTGGTTGATAGTAAACTGTTGCGTAGTCATAAATGTATTCTAAGTCAATAACATCTTTAGTATAGCTTGGATTTTTATAAAGACGATAACCTTCTTCACAAACAACAAAGCTTGATCCTGCTACACTATATTTACGTGATTCTTCATTTTCAGATTTATGATCAGTAACAATTGTAAGTTCAACTAAATTTTCTGCTTTTTGATGACAAGAATAAGCAGCTAATTTAGGTTGGAAGTTTTCAACACCATAAGTAAATTTGAATTGACGAATTTCAAGTAATTCTTCTTCTAATTTATATACATGTTCAACATTTGTATATAATAAAGTTTCTAAATCAATGAAATAAGTACTTGTTACATAAACAGTTTTTTCAACTGTTTCTAATTCTCCTTCTTCATTAGTTTCTTCAACAGAAACTTTATAAGAAGATGTAACTTCAAAATAAGCATATAATGGCTCAACTACTACATCATTATAATTAGCATTACGTGGAATAAAGATGAAATAGTCATTAATTATATCTTTATTACGATCTTCAAAACCTAAAAATTTAATTCCTAATTTACCATCACAATTTTGGTAAATCACACCATTACGTTCTGATTCACTTAATGTAAATTTACCATCAGCATCATAATAAATAGTATCAGTAATATAATTACCTTGTTCATCAACAGCAAGTAATTCTTCAGTGTTTTCAGTAATAACTGTTTTTTCTAAATCACTAAAAGTAACTTTTTTAGTAAGAATATTTTTATGTTCATTTAATACATTAGTATATTCATTTATTTCTAAAACATTAGCTAAATCAATAACTTTTTCTTCACCTGCAACACCACATGCAACTAGCCCTAAACTAATAAGAGCTAAACAAATAATAGAAAATATTTTCTTCATATTCTCCTCCTATTTTAATTCTATATTAATACTATATCATATTTTAACAAAAATAACAATTAAAAATACTTGTTATTTGTAATTTATTATTAATTAACAAACACCTTGTGCAAGCATTGCTTCAGAAACTTTCTTAAAGCCTGAAATGTTTGCTCCAAGTACTGTATTATATGGATTACCATAATGTTTAGCACAACTTAATACTTCCATTAAAATGCTTTCCATTTGTTGTTTTAATTTAGATTCTACTTCTTCAAAAGTCCATCCATAACGCATTGAATTTTGGCTCATTTCAAAACCAGATACCATTACTCCACCAGCATTAGCAGCTTTAGCTGGACCATACATCACTTTATTTTCAATTAAGTATTCCGTAGCTTCTAGTGTACATGGCATATTAGCCCCTTCACAAAGACAAATAATTTTATTTTCAACTAGTGCTTTAGCATCTTCTAAATTAAGTTCATTTTGTGTTGCACAAGGAAGTGCAATATCACAAGGTATACGCCAAATATCTTTTGATTTTTCAGTATATTTACAATCTTTATCAAGCGCTGCATATTCTTTAAGTGATAATCTTTTTTCTTCTTTAATATTTTGTAATAAAGCAAAATTAATACCATTAGGATTATAAACAGTACCACTTGTATCGTTAGTAGCGATTACTGTTGCTCCTAACTTAATTGCCATTTCAATTGCGTAAAGACCAACGTTACCACAACCTGATACGATTACTTTTTTACCAGCA
>CAJGDR010000075.1 GCA_904502205.1 uncultured Bacilli bacterium | reverse complement strand
TACCAAGTCTTTCCATTTTTAATAAAAGACGATTGGCTCTATTAAATGAAATGTTAAAGATTTGCATTAAACGGTTACTTGAACCAACATTATTACGAACAGCATAAATTGCTACTTCTTCAAAGATTTCATCTTCTTCATCATCAGCATCTAATGTTTCGGCTTTTGCTTGAATCTCATTTTCATCAACAAGATATGTTATTTCATTATGTCTACTTAAGTAATCAACAATGTCGCCAATTTCTTCTTCAGTAACGTATGCACCTTGAATACGTTCTTCACCTTGTTCATTGCTAAATAACATATCACCCATACCAAGTAGTTTTTCAGCACCACCATGGTCTAGGATAGTTGATGAGTCAACAGCTGATGTAACTTTAAATGCAATACGTGTTGGAATGTTATTTTTCATTGTTCCTTTAATAACATCTGTTGATGGACGTTGTGTAGCAACAATAATGTGAATACCTGCAGCACGAGCTTTAGCACCAATACGATGAATATAATCTTCAACATCAGCACCTGCTACAACCATTAAATCAGCAAGTTCATCAATAACAACAACAATTTTTGGCATAATTGGATTTCCATTACGTCTTGCCATATCATTAAATGCTTTTAAGTTTTTCGCATGAACACTTGAGAATACAACAAATCGACGATCCATTTCTTCACAAACCCATTTTAATGCACCTGGAGCTTTTTTAGCATCAGTAATAACTGGCATTGCTAGATGTGGAATATCGTTATAAATTGAAAGTTCAACCATTTTTGGGTCAATTAAAACAAATCTTAATTCTTCTGGCGTATTATTATAAATTAAACTAATAATTAATGTATTAATACATACACTCTTACCAGAACCTGTCGCACCTGCAACAAGACCGTGTGGCATTTTTTCAATATCGGCATAAACTTCTTCACCGTTTAAATTTAAACCTAAAGCAAAACTTAATCGTTTTTCAGTATTTAAGAATTTAGGATTATTAATTAAGTTTCCAGCTAATACAACGGCACGATTTTCATTTGGTATTTCAATACCAGCACAATCAAGTCCTGGAATTGGATCTTGAATTCTTAAACTCTTTGTACGAAGTCTCATTGTTAAAGTTTTTGTATAAGAGTTAATTTTGCTAACATCAGTACCTGGTTCAATATCAATTAAGAATAATGTTACAGCAGGTCCTTCAACATACCCACCAACTTTAGCTCGGTAATTAAATTCACTAAATACACGATTAATAGCCTCAGCTCTTTCTTCAACCCAAGCTTTGTTTTGTCCACCATCAACTTTATTTTTCTTTAATAAATTAAGTGGAGGAGCAACATATTTTGTTTTCTTAGATGGTTTTTGATAAGCTGGTTTTACTTGTTGAACAGGTTTTGGAGCTGGACGTTCCACTGGGCGAGGAATAGGTTCAACTTCTACTGGTTTTTCTTGGACTATTGCTACAGGCTCAACTTCTTCCATATAGGATAAGTCTTCTTCTTCCCATGGTAATGGTTCTACTTCAACTTCTTTTACTTCTTCAAATGGTTCAACAATAACATCTTCTTTTTCATTATTTTGAACAGGTTCTGTATAATATTCATAATTACTATGTGTTGGATGAAACTCTTCAATCATTGTTTCATCTTTCTCAATACTATAACCATCGCTTTCTTGATTTTCTTGAATTGAATTATATCCATTAATTAAGATACTGCGATGTTCTTCAGTATTAAGTAAACCAAAACTTCTTTTAATTTCGGTTTTTGATTGTTCCATTTTACTGTTATTCATAAAGTTTTCATATGCTTTAAGTGATCTTGAACTTTCTCCATCACTTACAACATTGTTATTTTGTATACCTAAGATTGGTGATACAAAAACATCTGGATCAAGAATAACTTCAGTTTTTTCGATTTTAACAACTGGCTTTTCAGTTTTTTCTAAATAATAAATTGGAAATGATTCTAATGGAGTTTCAGGAACATATTGATTTTGATTCTTAAATGTTGGTTTCGGATTTTCATTTAAGCTATCTTCACTTATAAAATTAAGTGTAAATGTTGTTTCTTCATTTCTTTTTTTCTTATCTTTAATTCTCATTCTAATTCCTCCATTTCTTTAATTTCTTCTTTAATAATATCATCTAATAAATTAGTTTCTTCGCTAAATAATCTTTTACTATATACTCTAATTGTTTCAGAACCAACAATGTCAATTACAAGTAAAGACATCTTTGATACTGCAACATTAATTGTACCTCCAAGTAAAAGTTTTTTAATCCAATATATTGGATTGGCATAATTAACAATTCCACTAATTACTTTAACAACAGGATTTACTTTTTTAACAGCTTTTACCGCTTTATTTTGTTCTACTTTTTTCTTAACATCAAGTAGTTTTAATATTTGACTAATACTAACATTTTTAAAATATTTTAAAATGTTTTTATCAAATAGTTCATCAATTCGATTTGTAATATAATGTGCAAGAATAACAAGCTCATTAATATTTAATTCATATATTGGATATTTTGAATCCGGATAATACTTTTGTGCAACAGTCTTCATTGTATTCATAATAGTATTACCAAGCACTTTTAATTTTTCACTTGGACTAAAACCACTAGTTATATTGACGTAATCTTTTTTAATCAAATTTATTGTTTCAATTAATTCTTGATCAATTTCTTGTGGTGTACCAAATTTTCTTTCACTTTTCTTTAATGATAGTAATAATAGTATTCCATAGAAAGTTGCAGCCAAAAACATTCCGATTACAATACCAATTAACATAGCAACTAAAACTTTCCAATTAAAGTCACCATTTAAATCACGAAATATTGAATTGGTAAAATCATCTATTTTACTATAAATCATATATATGTTCCATTCCTAAATTGCCTTATAGTTATTTTACTACATTTTAATAATTTTGTAAAGTGCAAAGTGTTTTATTTTATTTTTCTTTCATTATTCATTTGTTAGTATTTTTCAAAAGACTTTGATATAATATACAAAAAGGAGAAAACCTATGGACAAACATCTAATTATAATTGATCTTGATGGCACTTTAATGTTAAATTTTGCTGAATACGAAAAAGATGCTGTCAATTACTTAAAAAAATTAAATCAACTTGGTCATAAAATTTTGATCGCAACAGGCCGACCATTTCGTTCAAGTCACTTTGTCTATCAAGAAATTGGCTTAGATACACCTATTATTAATTATAATGGTGCGTTAGTATCTAATCCTGTTGATGATAATTTTCCAAAAACTGACCTAAGAATTTCAAGAGATAGTCTATTTGATATTCTTAGTTATTGTGGGGACTCTTTAATTAATGTTTTCTCTGAAATCCATGATGATATTTATGTTTTACGATATGATCATTTAACCCACCCTTATCTTCATGTTGATGGTGGTCATTTAAATGAAGGAAGACTTCAAGATACATTACCTGATGATCCAAATGGTTCAATTCTTTTTGTTAAACAAGAATTTGTAAAACCCTTAGAACAATATATTAAAGAACATTATAGTGATACATTAAGATCTAGATATTGGGGTGAGGGTGATTTATTCCATATTGTAGAAATCTATAATAAAAATGTTAATAAAGGTTGTGGTTTACAATCAGCAATTGAATACTATAATATTGATCCAAAAAACGTTATTGCTATTGGTGATGGCCACAACGATATTGAAATGTTTAATATAGCAAATATCAAAGTTGCGATGGCAAATAGTCATAAAGAACTTTTACCACATGCCAATGTTATTACTAAATCAAATAAAGAAAAAGGTGTCTATTTATTTTTAAAAGACTACTTTAAGTTATAAAAAACCTCAATAGATTATTCTATTGAGGCTTTTTACTTATAGGGAAAATTATTTATTAAAAAAACAAAATTTTAATAACCAAGTTTAAATTATTATGACTTATTTATTTTTTTCACTTTTACTATCCATTTTTTCAAATAGATATCCTAGTTTACCATATACAAAGTATGTTACAATTGAAACAACAATTGATAACATTAAGTTAAATGGTAAACAACCAAATAATAAATATTTCATAACGTAGTTTTCTTCAGTAACACCTGGAATCATTTTCATCATTCCTAGTACTGCATTTATACCATAAAGTTTTGAATATACTGGAAGAGCCATTACGCCATTTAATAAAACACCAACAAAAACCCAAGTAACTACACCTAATCCAAGTGCAATAATAGCACTTTTTTTAGTTTTCTTAGAACGATAGATTGATGATGTAACAAGTACAACTGATATACCAATCATTAGATCCATAATTTCACCAACTGCAGCTGATTGTGTTGATAGTAATTTAAATAAGAATTTAATTACGACAATCAAAATACCGCCAATTGGTCCTAGTAAAAATCCACCAAGAATTGTTGGTAACATTGAAAATTGCACTTTTAACATTCCAGGAAAGAATGGTAATGGGAACTTAGGAATGTAATAAAATACAACAGCAAGTGCTGATAATAATGCAATTTGAACAATTTTCGATACGCTTAATTTCATAATGCCTCCTTAATTTGTAATAAAAAAAGTCGCCACCGGGCGACAAAAAAAGAAAGGATTTTCTTCTCTCATCTAGACTTTACTATCGGTTAAGGAATCTCACCTTATCATGTTCCTAAGGATGCGGAACTCGCAGACTTTACTGCCGGTCGGGAATTTCACCCTGCCCTGAAGAAT
>CAJGDR010000074.1 GCA_904502205.1 uncultured Bacilli bacterium | reverse complement strand
AGAAATATTACAAGACATTGTATTTCCTCATATTGGAAAAGATATTGTTAAACCTTTTGTTGATTATAAAAGTCATTTACAAGAATATATTCAATCAGAAAGTAGATCAATTTTACAATATCGATTAGACAATGTTGAAGGACCACCACATAATAGAACATTCACAATGAGTGTATTACTAGATGGTATCAAACTAGGTGAAGGTGTTGGAAAGTCTAAAAAAGATGCAGAACAACAAGCAGCTGCATCGGCACTTGAGAAAATGGCGAAAAAATAATTTATTTAAAAGTGCCATTACATTTCATATCTTATAACAAAAGTAAAAAAGCATTAGATTTAAAATCTAATGCTTTTATTTTTACATAATTTCACGATTTAAGTGACCTCTAGTATTATTAGTAGAATCAAAAAGTTTTGTTTCATCATCTAAATTATTTAGTCGATTTTTAAACATTTCAATAATTCTAATTGTTTCATCTTTAGTTTCTTTAGTAAATGATAATCTATAACTTGAAATTCCATCAAAGTCTTTTAAATCATCAATTAAGTTTAGTGTTTTAGAGTTATATAAAGTAACTTCACAGTTGTTAAATCCTAGTGGGAATTCAGCAATCTCATCAACTAAACTAAAGCTTTCAGTTTTACATTTACCACACATGCCGATACGTTTTAGTGGACAATATTTTGTAACCATTAGTTTTTGTCTACCGTATACAATAAGTTCAACTTTTGGATAAGTTAGATATTCATCGTAATAGTTTTCGATTAGGGCGTTAATATCTGTTTTATTAATTTCATAAGATAATGTTACTGTATCAACACCATGTTCGTGTAAAACTCTTAAACTTTGATGATTTACAATATTTAGTGAATAATCAGTTGTGACTTTACATTTATCTTTATAATACTCAACCCCATTTAATCCACCAACTAAAACACGTTCATATCCTTCAACATATTTAGCGTTATTTCTTGATACTTTATTTTTATAATAAATAATATCAATTCCTTGTTCAATACAAGCGTTATATTGTTCTTCATTTTGTACTTCACATGTTAGAATTGGTGTTGGTTTTCTAAATTCTGGAACATTAATTTTAATTGGTTCTTTTTTGATAACATTTACAACTAAACGTTTTTCATTTAATTTTTCAATTAATTCTCTTTTCATGGAACTAATAATTTTTAAAGGAACAAAACCATTTTTAGGGAATTTAATATTAATATCTTTTAAATAGTAAGGTGTGTCATTTAACTTTTCTAGTAAATTTGTAAAGTTTTCATCAGTTACACCAGTTGTTTTAGCAAGTTCTATTAAATATTCACTAGTTGTATTTACTTTAACATTGTTATAAGCTAGTGTCATTTTTAAAGGTTTACCAATTTCACCAAATACATTAAAAGTAATTGGAAGTTTACGATAATCTTCATGGAATGTTTTACTGATTTCTTTTAAGTAATTAACATCTTTAGTTTTGTATACTTTTTGACCAACATAGGCTTTCTCTTTTAAATAGACATGGATAATATTACTTGATTCATTAATTAAATTACCAGCATTGTCATACATTTTAGTAAGAGGAAAACTAATTTCATCAATATGAGGTTTAGTTTCTAATCTTAATTGGTCATGTTGATTTACTTTATTACAAAGTTTAATTGTTACTTTACCTTTATAAACATTAATAACCTCACCCACTAAATAACCATAGTTGTTAGGTTTTTCAATATTAGTAATGTTTTCAACATTGGAATCTGTAATATAACCTTTTGTAAAAGTTCTTTGGAAATTCTTAAATAAATGAGCTTTGTTTGGTTTTTTACCATCTAAAAGTTCTCTATAATATCTAACAATTCCAGCTACATATGATGGTTCTTTCATTCTACCTTCAATTTTATATGAATCAATTGAATTAAAGTTTAAAATATCGCTTGATGTATTTAAGTCTTTCATACTTAAAATGTAATTAGGCATCATAACTTCTAGTGTTGTATTGTTTTTTAACTTATAAAGTTTACGACAACATCCAACACATCGTCCACGATTTCCACTTCGCATACCAAGAAGACCTGACATGAAACAGTTTCCTGAATATGAAACACAAAGAGCTCCATGAATAAATGTTTCAATTTCAATATCAATTAACTTTTTGATTTCATCAATTGTTTTGATATTTACCTCACGTGCAAGTACACATCTTGTAGAACCAATATTTTTAACAAAAGTTACACCGTTGATATCATCAATTCCTACTTGAGTTGATATATGAGCCTCAATTGAAGAATAGTTTCTTGTAATATAATCTAGTAATGCTAGATCTTGAACAATGATTGCATCTATCCCGATTGAAGCAAGTTTATCAACAGTTTCAAAAGCACTATCTAGTTCATAGTCATAAAGAATAGTGTTCATTGCAACATAGACTTTGACATTTCTAAGATGAGCATATCCAACAAATTCAACTAATGAATCAACATCAAAATTTTGGGCATATGCTCTTGCACTAAAAGAACTAAGTCCAAGATATACAGCATCTGCTCCGTTTGATACAGCCGCGTAAAAAGCTTCACTGCTTCCCGCAGGCGCAAGTAATTCTTTCATCTAATCACCTCGACATAGTATTTTATCACATTTTCTTAAAACTGAAAACCAATTTATTATGAAAATTACAAAATTACTTGATTTTTGACACAGTGTCAAGTATAATATATGTATAATGAGGTGAACTATGCCTACAGTTGCGTTTGAGAAACTATCGAAAATAAAAAAACAAAAACTAACTGATGATGGCCTAAGTGCTTTTAGCAAATTGAAATATAAGAAAACTAATGTATTTGAAATTACTAAAGAATTAGGTATCACAAGAACAGCTTTTTATTATTATTTTACAGATAAAAAAGATTTTTATGAATATTTATTATATTCTAAAAGAGAAGATTTCCTAAAAAGACATGTTTATAATCAAAATTCTAAAATTGATATTTTTGATTTATTACTTGAATTATTTGATTATCTTGCAAGTTATAAAGGAACTACTGAAGAAGGTTTTTTTAAAGATTTATTTAGTAACATCGATTATATTGAACAAAACAATTTGTTAGCTCAAATTGTTTCAAAAGATAATATCGAAGCTTATACTTATATAAATGGTTTAGAAAAGTTCTCAATGGAAACAAAAGAAGAAATATTTGAATTTGTAATTTTGTTATTTTCTTTTGTTTTTAATTCAATGTTACAATATTATATAAGTGATAGTTTAAAAGAAGACGCGAAATTTGTTTTAAAAAAGAAATTAAAATACTTACAAAATGGAATTATAAAAAATGAATATCGAGGAGATAATATATGAGAAAGATTCAAATTTTAACCGATTCAACTGCTGATTTATCAAAAGAATTAATTGAACAACATAATCTAGGTATTTTACCACTTTGTGTTAATATTGATAATAAACAATATCGTGATGGTATTGATCTTACAGCTAAAGAAATGTATGAGATTGCTGAAAAAACACATTCACACCCAAAAACTTCAACATCTGCTATTCAAGATATCTATGACTTCTTTATGTCATTTTTAAAACAAGATGTAGATGTTATTTATACAGGTATTGCTAGTGGAATGAGTTCAAGTTATCAATATGCACATATGGTAAAAGATATGGTAGAAGAAAAACATCCAGAATATACTGGACGTATGCATATTATTGATTCTGGCAACCTTTCTACAGGTATTGGATTATTAGTATTAAAAATATGTAAATGGCGCGATCTTGGTTTAACAGTTGAAGAAATTGTTCAAAAAGCAGAAGAAATCAAACCAAAAATTAGAGCACAATTTTGTATTGAAGGACTTGATTACTTACATAAAGGTGGAAGATGTTCTTCAACTTCTAAAATCTTTGGAACAGTGCTTAGAATTAAACCTATGATCAAAGTTATTGATGGAAAAATGGGCGTTTGGAAAAAACCAATAGGACCATTTAAAAAAGCATTAGGAATTATGGTTGATGAATTCTTAGAATGTTTTGAAGATGTTGATAAAGAATTTGTTTTTATAACTCATTCTGAAGGTCCTCAACATGCTGAATACATTAGATCAAAGATTGCAGATGTAACTGATAAAATTGAAAATTTATATGAAACAAAAGCAGGATGTGTAATATCAAGTCACTGTGGTAAAGGAACAATTGGTATTTTATACATCATGAAATAAAAGCTTTTGCTTTTATTTGGGCTAGTTATTGGATTCGATTGGTTAGTTGACAATTGATAAGCATACCGTGGGTAGGCACGTTAAAACCTGAGGTTAAAAATAACCGGAAATCAAACTTTAGCTTTCTGCTAGGCTTTAAATAGCAGGGCCTTAATATAGGCTTAACTCCACTATTTCTTGCTTGTGTGAGATAGTTGGATTCAGAGAACAAGCTTTGATGATCACGTTAGCTTCGGCGTAGGATTCGAGATTTAGAGCTGGTATTAGATGAGTGTTGTTTGTTGTCTTTTCTAATACGAGATATAATCAATAAACTAAGTATGTAGAAGTTTGATTGAAGATTAATTAAGACCGGGGTTCAAATCCCCGCTAGTCCACCATTAGAATACACGCCACTTTGTTGAAAGATGAAGTGGCTTTTTAATTTTGTAGTAAATTTTTGTATAGTATGGTATAATTAATCATAGGACTTAGTGAGATAGAAAATTAAAAATAGAATTGACACTATGAAAGTTAAGACTAATTGGCTTAAATATATTGCATAGAAAGGAGAACATTATGAAGTTTAAAAGAAATTTCTTTTCAACATATATATTATGT
>CAJGDR010000073.1 GCA_904502205.1 uncultured Bacilli bacterium | reverse complement strand
ATTAAATAATCTTGCAAAAAGATTAAATTATTATCCAAGCGCACTTGCAGCAGTTGGAAGAGTTATGGCATTTACTACTATGATGGGTGGTATGTTAAAACTCGACGAAACAGTTACAGTTAAAGTAGATGGCGATGGACCAATTGGTTTAATTATGGCTGAAGCTGATGCTCATGGTCATGTTAGAGCATATGCTAGCAACCCACATTGTCATTTTGAATACAATGCAGCTAATAAATTAAACGTAAGAGAAACTGTAGGTCATACTGGTTTAATCAATGTTATTAAAGATTTAAAATTAAAAGAGCCTTTTGTTGGTTCAGTTCCTATTATTGATGGCGAGCTTGCAAAAGACTTTGCGTATTATTTTATGATTTCTGAACAAGTTCCATCTGTTGTATCACTTGGTGTTTTAGTTAATACAAATAATCTTGCTAAATCTGCTGGTGGATTTATTATTCAATTGTTACCTAATACTAAGGAAGAAGTAATTGATGCAATTGAAAAGAAACTAAATACTTTACCAACAGTAAGTGAAATGTTCCAAAACGGTATGAGTTTAGAGCAAATTGCAAAAATGCTTGGTGATGATACTTTAGAAATTGTTGAAACAACTCCTGTTAGATTTAGATGTACTTGTTCTAAGTCAAGATTTAGTAAAGGTATTATATCACTTGGTAAAGAAGAAATTCAAGATATGATTGATAAAGAACATGGTGCAAACACTGTTTGTCACTTCTGTGGTAAAAACTACGAATTTACTGAAGAAGAATTATTAAAACTTCATAAGAAAGCAAAATAAAGGAAGCAATTAAATGCTTCCTTTATTTATTTTATATATTTTAGTACTCTTTTAATAGGAAGACCTACAACATTGTCATAATCGCCTTCAATCTTTTCAATGTAACTTCCTGCTACACCTTGTATAGCATAAGATCCTGCTTTATCTAAAACATTTTCTTTTGTAATTAAAATATCAATATCTTCTTCTGTTAGTTTTTTAAAATAAACATTTGTTTTTTCTACAAATGATGTTTCCTTTTCTTTTGTTTTAATTACAACAGCGGTCATCACAAAGTGAACTTTACCAGATAATAATTTTAACATTTCTCTAGCATGATTTAGGTCTTTAGGTTTTCCTAGAATTTGATTATCACACACTACTATTGTATCTGCACCAAGTATTGTATCATTTGGATGTTTTGAAAATACTGGTAATACTTTTTGTCTTGCGATATCAATTAACGCATCTTCAATTGATAAATCAGGATTAAATATTTCTTCTGTTTCAACAGTATCAATAATAAATTCTAAGTTTGCTTTTTCTAAAAACTCTTTTCTTCGTGGTGATTTAGATGCAAGTATTAACATATATATTCTCCTAATTTTAAAGACAGGATTATTTATTCTCCTGTCTTTTCTTTTTCACTGATTAATTCGTACATTAAAAGCGCATCGTCTTTTTTTGTAGAATCAATTAATTTTGTAATTTTTACTTCAACTATTTTTTTACCAAAGATAATAGTTATTACATCACCAATATTTACTTCTTTTGATGGTTTAGCAATTTTGCCATTTAAAAGAATTCTTTCAGAATTACTTGCGTCTTTCGCAAGTTGTCTTCTTTTAATAAGTCTTGAAACTTTTAAATATTTATCTAAACGCATTATTCAGTTTTGTTTTCAGTTTGTTCTTGGTTTTGTTGTTGTTCTAAGAATGCTTGTTGTTCAGCAAGCTTTGCTTTTTTCTTTTCCCACCAACCAAGTTTACCAGTTTCAACAAGTTCTGTAATATCTTCTTTAGTAAGTGTTTCAATTTCAACTAAGTGTTGAGCAATTAAATCTAATAGTTTACGATGTTCTTTAAGTGTTTCTTCACCTAATGTGTAACAATCATTAATAATCTTTCTTACTTCTTGGTCAATCTCTAAAGCTACTTGGTCAGAGAAGTTTTTATCAGTCATATAGTCACGGCCTAAGAATACATTACCAGTATTTCTTTCATATTGAATTGGGCCTAAAGAACTCATACCATATTCAGTAACCATAGCACGTGCTATATATGTTGCTTTTTGGAAATCATTATGAGCACCTGTTGTAACTTGATCAAACACAAGTTTTTCAGCAATTCTTCCAGCTAAAAGTCCAGTGATTTCAGCTTTTAAGTGAACTTCAGTATGTAAGAATGTTTCTTCTTCTGGAGTCATTAAGTTATAACCACCTGCAACACCACGTGGAATAATTGTTACTTTTTGTACAACATTAGCATGTTTTAATTTTAAACCAATTACTGCATGTCCTGCTTCATGGTATGCAATAAGTGCTTTTTCTGTATCAGAATATTTCTTAGACTTTTTAGCAGGTCCCATTAATACTCTATCGATTGCTTCATCAACATGATAAATCTTAACTTCTTTAGCATTTTCACGAGCAGCTAAAAGTGATGCTTCATTTAGTAAGTTTTCAAGATCAGCACCACTGAATCCAGGAGTACGTCTTGCAATATCTGAAAGATTTACTTTTGGAGAAATCTTTTTATTTCTTGCATGAACTTTTAAAATAGCTTCTCTTGCTTTTAAATCAGGTTTTCCAATGTGAATTTGTCTATCGAATCTTCCAGGTCTTAAAAGGGCTGGGTCTAAAACGTCAGCACGGTTTGTTGCTGCCATAACGATTACACCAGAGTTACCACTAAATCCATCCATTTCAACAAGTAATTGGTTAAGTGTTTGTTCTCTTTCATCGTGTCCACCACCAAGACCAGTTCCTCTTTGACGACCTACAGCATCAATTTCATCAATAAAGACAATACATGGTGCTGTTTGTTTTGCAGTTTTAAACATGTCACGAACACGGCTTGCACCAACACCAACAAATAATTCTACGAAGTCAGAACCAGAAATTGTGTAGAATGGAACATTAGCCTCACCAGCAACTGCACGTGCAAGTAATGTTTTACCAGTACCTGGGTCACCGACTAAAAGTACACCTTTTGGAACACGAGCTCCCATCGCAAAATATTTTTGTGGGTTCTTTAAGAAGTCAACGATTTCAATCATTTCTTCTTTTTCTTCATCAAGTCCAGCTACATCTTTAAAATTAGTTGTGGCTTTTTTAGTAAGTCTAGCACGGCTTTTACCAAAAGTAAATGCTTTGTCGTTTCCAGCTCCACCACTTTTCATAATAAACATAAATAACATTACAACTGAGAAGATTAATACACCAATCCAGATAATGTTCATTAAATTAAATGTTGAAATAACTTCAGTTCCTTTAACTACAGTACCTGCAATTAAAGCTACTGCTTTAATTTGCTCATAATCACTTTCTTGAACATAAGCAGTAAATCCAATATGTTTTACTTGTTCTTGATATTGTTGAGTATATGTTCCTTCAACATATAAAACATCAGTATTTCCATCACCTTTTACACCAGAAAAACCAATTTCTTCTACATATCCTTTTTCTAAGTTTTGAACTAGTTCATTATATGTAAGTTTTTCATATGATGATGAACCATTAACTAAAAATAAAACAATTCCAACAATTACAAACGCTACGATTGCAATAACAAATATATCTGATATTCCAAACTTTTTTCTTTGTTTTTTCATTTTATCCTCCTATTTCATTTCAATTAAATAAATCACTTGATTTAAATTGTTAGTAACTACTAATAAACTTTCACGAACAAAATGTGATATTTTATTGTTTGTTAAATAATCGCTTAAATTCTTTAACTTATTATTAACTAGTATTTTATCACCGTCAACTCGAGTTCTAATAGTTATTGGCAAATCTTTAATATTATAACACATTTTATTGTTTTCCGTTTCAAAATAACTAATATTTTTATCTACAATAATTTTAGTATTATTCGGTAAAAAATATGTGCCATCTGTACTAATTGTTAAACTAAATGAATCAATTTTAGAAAGTTTACCAAATTTAATATATCCATATTCTTTAATCATTGTAAGATTAGTAGATATATTATTAATAATTGTGTTTTTATTTGATTTAATTTGATCGATTAATTCTTCTATTAATGTTTTAGATAAATTATATTTTTTTAATATTTCAAATAAGACTTGTTCTTGTAAATAATTTGACAATTCTAAAAATGATTGTTGTTTAAAACTTATAATATTATTTTGTGCTAAAACTTCATTATTTATAAAACTATTTATTTTTTCAAATAGTAATTTATTAGTTTCTAATATATGTTGTTGATAAATTTCAATAGCTTTATAAAGTGATGGGTTTTCTTTTTCCATTTCAGGAATAATATTATGTCTAATTCGATTTCTTAAATAATCATCTTGATCATTTGATTCATCGTTAAAAAACTTAATGTTATTTTGTTTTTGATAATCATATATATCTTGCTTAGTTAGATTTAATAGTGGTCGATAAATATAATAATCATTATGCTTTTGAATTTTTTCGATACCTGCATATCCTTTATGTGATGATGATTTAATTAATCTTATTAAAATTGTTTCTAAATTATCAACAGCATGATGTGCAGTTAATAAATATTGTGCTTGTTCCATTTTTATTACTTTTTCAAAGAACTGATATCTTTTAATTCTAGCAGCTTCTTGGAAATTTTTAGTATCGTTAAAATATAATTCTTCGACAAAACATTTAATATTGTTATTTTCACAATATTTTAAAATAAACTCTTGTTCTTCATTTGACTGTTCTCTTCTATGATGATTAACATGAGCTACAACAATTTTAACATTTTTTAATTTTTGAACAATATCTAATAATACCATTGAATCAATTCCTGTTGATATAGCAAGAACGACTGTTTGATTATTTAATTGTTGTTGCATATTTTTTAACAATAAATTAATGCTATTCATTTTACCCTCCTATTTTACATCAACAGTTTCTGAAACAAATAT
>CAJGDR010000072.1 GCA_904502205.1 uncultured Bacilli bacterium | reverse complement strand
AAGATTATTTGAGGCTAATCAAAGATTAAAAGAAGTTAATGAAGAAAGAAGAAAATTAGCTCCAAATAAACAATTAATTGGATCATCTTACAATGATTTAGAATTGAAAGAAAATAATTCATTAGCAGTTGATTACATTATGGCAACACCTAGAATGGCCTATTATATGAAATATAGTGCTGAAATTTACAATGTTTATTTAAAATATGTTGCACCTGAAGATATTCATGTTTATTCGATTGATGAAGTATTTATTGACTTAACTGCTTATTTAAATATTCGAAAACAAAATGCACATGACTTTATTAGAACTATGATCAAAGATGTTTTAAAAACAACAGGCATTACAGCAACAGCGGGAATTGGTACAAATATGTACTTAGCTAAAGTTGCACTTGATATTGTTGCGAAAAAAGTAAAACCAGATAAAGATGGTGTAAGAATTGCATCACTTGATGAACAAAGTTATCGTGAATTACTATGGGATCATAAACCTCTTACTGATTTTTGGCGAGTTGGTAAAGGTATTTCAGCTAAACTTGAAGAACATGGAATGTACACAATGGGGGATGTTGCATTATGTTCTGTAGCAGATTCTAAATGTTACCGCAATGAAGATTTACTTTACAAATTATTTGGAATAAATGCTGAACTCTTAATTGACCATGCTTGGGGATATGAACCATGTACAATAGAAGATGTTAAATCATATAAGCCAGTTGCAAAATCAATTACATCAGGACAAGTTTTACATGAACCATACACAGCTGTTAAAGCAAGACTTATTGTGCATGAAATGATTGATTTATTAGTCTTAGATTTAGTGGAAAAAGGAATTGTAACAAATCAAATTACTTTAACTGTAGGATATGATATTGAAAACCTAAAAGATCCAAAAATCTCAGCAAGTTACTTTGGTGAAGTCACTAAAGATCATTATGGAAGATTAGTTCCAAAACATGCTCATGGTACAGTAAACTTTAAAAAGATGACCTCATCAACCGAAGAAATCACAAAAGGTGTTTTAGCATTGTATGATAAAATTATCAATAAATTATTACTAGTTAGAAGAATTAATATATGTGCTAATCACATTGAGTATGAATCAAATATTAAAGATGAAATAGTTTTTGAACAATTAGATATTTTTAATGTTAATAATCAGTTAACAAAAGAAGAAGAGTTAAAACAAAAAGAAAAACTTCAAAAAGAAAAAGAACTTCAAAAAACTGTAGTCAGTTTGAAAAAAAGATTTGGAAAAAATGCGATATTAAAAGGCATGAACTTAGAAGAAGGAGCTACTTCAATTGATAGAAATAAACAAATTGGAGGACACAGAGCATAATATGGAAAATAAATATCAAGATATTATTCATTTAGAACATCCTACATCTTCTAAACATCCAAGAATGAATAGAATTCAACGTGCCGCACAATTTGCACCATTTGCTGCGTTAACTGGTCATGCAGATGAAATACAAGAAGTATCAAGATTAACAGACTCTAAAATTTTTCTTGATGAAGAACAGTTAGTTATTTTAAATGGAAAAATACAAATCATAAATGAATATAAACATTTAGAAATTCCGGTTAAAATTACTTACTTTGTAAAAGATATTAAAAAACTTGGTGGTAAATATTTAGATAAGACTGGAATTATTTCCAAAATTGATGAATTTGAAAGAGTAATTATATTTAAAGATAAAACTAAAATTTTAATTGATGATATAATTGAAATTGAAAGTGATTTATTAAAAGAACAATTTATTTAACTATTTTACAATTAATTAAAAGTTTAGTATAATATTTATAGGTGATTTTATGAAAAACGAAAAGAAGAAAAAAAATAAAAAAGAAAAAGTATTAATGCCATGGTGGATTAATTTTATTTTTTCAACATATTCTAAAATCTATTTATTACTTAAATATCGTCCAAAGATTAATCGTAAAGCTTTAAGAAAACAAAAAAGAGGTTGTATTTTAATTTATAATCACTCTTCAAATAAAGATCATTACTTTGTAATGTCAGCTTGTAATTATCGTCCAGTTAGTTTTGTTCTTGCAAGTTATTTCTTTTTCAATAAAACTTTCTGTAAAATACTTACTTGGGCTAGATGTATTTCGAAAGACCAATTTAAACCGGACATTTCAGCTATTCGTAAAATGAAAAAAGTTTTAGATAAAAACGGTATTGTTGCGATCGCACCAACAGGTCAAACAACAATGGATGGGACATTACCTTTTATTTCTCCTTCTATTGTTAAACTTGTCAGAATGACAAAAGCTGATGTGATGGGCTTAAAAATGAGTGGTATTTATTTATCACTACCAAAATGGCGAAAATATCCAAGAAAAACAAAGATAAATTTAGATTTTGTTCCAGTTGTAAAAAAAGAAGAATTGGACACTTTAACAGATCAAGAAATTTATGATCGTATTGTTAAATCGATTAATGTTGATGAATACTTAAATCAACAACGATTACCACATAAAATTAAAGGTAAACATCAAGCTGAAGGTTTAGAAAACTTGATGGTTCGTTGTCCTAAGTGTGGTTCAAAACATTCATTCATTACTAGCGATAATTTAGTAACTTGTACTAAATGTAATAATCAAATTCTTGTTAATAAGTATGGGTTACTAGAAAAAACAAGCGAAGAAACAGTTACATTTGAAACAATTTCTGAACACTATGAGTGGCAAAAAAATCAAATTGGTAAAGAGTCAGATAATCCAGAATTTAATTTAACAACAAAAGTTGAACTTGTTTCTAATAAGTTTATTCCAAATACTTTTGAATCTTTAGGTGAAGGTATTGTTGTAATGAACAAAAATGAATGTTATTATGAAGGTACATGTAATAATGAACCATTTAGAAAAGATTTCAAAATGGAACAATTAACACAATTACCTTTTGATCCAAACAGTCATTTTGAAGTTCCTAATGAAGAATGTATTTATCGCTTTAAACCAATTGAAAAACCAAGTTATTTAGTTGATTATGTTCAACTTGTTGATTATTTAAACTCATTTAAAAAATAAAAGGCATTAAATAATGCCTTTTTTAAAAAAACTAATTATAAGGTGGAAAAACAAATGAAAGTAAAAATTACCGGTTACACCCCAGATTTAGTAGGAAAATGCCTTATTAATAATAAAACATATAAAGTACCAAATACAATAAGTGATGAAGTAGTTGAAATAGATATTAATAAAACTACTAATAAATGTCGCTTAATTAAAGTAATTGAATCTAGCCCTAAAAGAATTAAAGTCAAATGTCCAATTTATGAAAAATGTGGTGGATGTAAATTACTACATATTGATTATAGCGAACAACAAGTTATTAAAACAAATGAAGTAAAAACTATTTTCAAAAATGCTGGTTTTAAAGAAAAAGTTAATGATATCATTGGGATGGAAAAACCATTCAACTATCGTAATAAAAATCAAGTAGTATTTGGTGTTGATGAAAAGAATCGTTTGATAAGTGGTTTTTATGAAGAAAGCTCTCATAAAATTGTTAACTTTACAACATGTCTTGTTCAAGATGAAATTAGTGATAAAATAGTTCAAGTTATTAAAGAACTAATGGAAAAATTTAGAATTACAGCTTACAATGAACAAAAGAAACGTGGTTTAATTAAACACGTAATGGTTAAAAGAAGTAAAGCTTTGAATGAAACAATGGTTATAATTGTTACATCAGAAAAAGTATTTCCTGGTTCTAATAATTTTGTTAAAGCACTACTTGCTAGATGTAAAGAAATTACGACTGTTATTCAAAATATAAATCCTAAACTTACAACTCATGTTTTGGGTGATCAAGAAGTAGTCCTTTATGGTAAGGGTTATATTCATGATATTTTAATGGGAATGAAATTCAAAATTTCATCAAAATCATTTTATCAAATTAATCCAGTACAAACTAAAAAACTATACGAGGCGGCAATTAATTCGGCTAACCTTACAAAGCAAGATATTATTTTAGATGCATATTCAGGAGTTGGAACAATTGGAATTTGTGCTAGCCCTAATGTTTCTAAAGTCATTAGTGTCGAACTTGAAAAAAGTGCTCATCAAGATGCTATAATAAATGCTAAATTAAATAACATTAAAAATGTTCATTTTTATTGTGATGACGCAACAAGATTTATAAACAATCTTGCAATGAAAAAAGAAAAGATTGATGTTGTAATTATGGACCCGCCTAGAAAAGGTAGCGATGCAAGTTTCTTAAAAGCTGTTTTAAAACTTCAACCGCGTAAAGTAATATATATATCTTGTGATCCACATACACAAATTAATGACCTAAAATATTTAGTAAATGATTATAAAATAATTTATATTCAACCTGTTGATATGTTCCCACAAACAGAGCATATTGAAAATATCGTAACTTTAGAAAGAAGAAAATAAATATTTAATAAAAAAAATGAGTAATAGAAATATTACTCATTTTTATTATTTAAAAAGCTAACAATATTATTTATAACTTTTTGACCTAATCTTTCAAATGCTTGATAAGTGTATCCACCAGAAGAACGGTTAATTGTAAAGGCATTATCAAGTTCCCAAATTGATAAATCACCAGCAGTATTTAATGTATCTCCAAAGAAAAAATGATTTTGGTCTTTTAGCCAATCTTTTAACGCAATAGGATCAAAACCTGGACCGATTGAAGTATTGAAAAGAATTCGTTTGCCAGTCATTAATTTAAAGTGTTCTTCTTGAAGCAAGAAAACATTTTTGTTAAGTGCAAGAAAGATTGCATCTTGCGAACTACATAGTTCATTTAAACTTAAATATTTGATACCAATTTCATTTTCTAAATGTTCTTTTCTAGTACGACTAAAATAACTTACATCAGCTCCAAAAAACTTAAGTGCTCTTGCAATCATTGTTCCACTGGTTCCAAGACCAATAACGCCACATTTTAAATTAGTAATTTCTTTT
>CAJGDR010000071.1 GCA_904502205.1 uncultured Bacilli bacterium | reverse complement strand
TTAGAGAAATTCGGATAGAATATTTTGGTTTATATAATTCTTTATACACGCTTAAACTTTTAGAACGAATTCTTTCAGAAGACTTTACTTCAATTGGAATAATATCATTATTTATTCTTACTATAAAATCAACTTCAGCTATTCCATCACTTACCCAATAATATGATTTAATATGATTTGATATAAGTTGATTATAAACATAATTTTCAGTTAATCCGCCTTTAAATATATCAAGCAATTCATTATTACTCAAAATATCTTCCATGTAAATATTTTGACTCGCAGTACAAAGACCAACATCATTCATATAAAACTTAAAGTCAGTTAATGATTGGTAAGCATTAAGAGGTAATAACACTGTGTCTAATCTATAAAGCTGAGTAGCTATACCAGATAGTGTTATCCATTCAATAGCTTCTTGGTATTCTTTAGAACGTGCTCCATGTTTAATGTTTTTGTATTGAAACTTTTTGTTTTCTTTTCCAAGTTGTGCACTAATACTTTTATATACTATTTTAGTTTTTGGAATTTCTGTTTGTTTATTATATTTCCCCATATCATTTAAATATGATTCTAAAATTGATTGTTGAATAATTCTAACAAGTTCTGGATTAGAATTTCTGTTATATTCCATTACAGCTTCAGGCATTCCACCAACATACAAATATTCATTATAATAATCAATTGCTCTTTCATGAAAAGCTCTATCTAATGGTGTATTTGTTAAAAAACAATTTTTAATTAAACCAATTAATTCATGTTCATTTTTAGCCATTAGATATTCCTCAAAATCAAGAGGATACAAAGTCATGAATTGAACTTTACCTACAGGAAAAGAAAAATTACTTCTATTTACAGATACACCAAGTAATGATCCAAGTGAAATGATATGATAATCATTAGCTTCTTCATTAAAATATTTTAAAGCTGTAATTGCTTGTGGACAAGCTTGAATTTCATCAAAAATTATTAACGTATTATGTGGTAATATCTCTTTTCTTTTATATAAAGATATTTTTTAATAATAGTCATTGGATCTAAATTATCAAAAAAATCATGTAGTTGTGAATCTTTTTCAAAATTACAATAAACACTATTTACGTATTCTCTACCAGCAAAATAATTTACAATATATGTTTTCCCAACTTGTCTTGCTCCTTGTAATATTAAAGGTTTACGGTCATTATTGACCTTCCAATTTAATAAATCTTTATATATTTTTCTTTCCATATAAACACTTCATAAATATTACATTAAAAAAAGTGTAAAATGTTAATGATATTTTACACTTTTTCTAACATAGTTTTTATTGTTTTTTACACTTTTTCTAACATAACATTTTTTATTGTTAAAATTCTTTATTATTAACGATTATATTTAATAGTCAACTTTTTAATTTTGTTTATTAATTTAGTAGTTTTGTAGTTATTATCTATTCGCCATACCCAGTTACCTGTTTTTGTTGATGGTGTATTAATTCTGCCTTCTTCATTGTTTAAACTTAAATAATCTTGAATTGGGATAATAACTAAATTAGAAATTGAAGATAAAGCAAGTTCAATTAATTTATCAGTTTTAGATTTTGTTTTAAATTGTTTTGTTTCTTTTTTAAATCTTTCTAAGACTTCAGAATTAGCAGTTTCAATAAAACTGTTTGAAGTATCAGAATCATGAGTTGCTGTATAGCATACTGAGTTTGTTGTTTCAAAACATCTTGGTAAGTACTCACTATTATCTGTATAAAACGCAAATTGTAATACTTTCATTCCGGGAAAACCAGTTGCTTTTAAAAGTTCTCTTACGTCATCTGTAATAAATCCTAAGTCTTCTGCTATTATCTTAGACTCTGGATAAACTTCTTTGATTCTATTAAATAATTTAATACCAGGTGCTTCATACCATTTACCATTAATTGCTGTTTCATCAGTTGATGGAATCGCGTAAAAACCTGCAAAACCTCTGAAGTGATCAATTCGTACAATATCATACATTTTAAATGTCGTGCTTAATCTTTTAATCCAAAAACTAAAATTATTTTCTTCCATCTGTTTCCAGTTATAAATTGGATTACCCCAAAGTTGTCCATCTTCTGCGAAATCATCTGGTGGACATCCTGCAACAAGTTTTGGTTGGTAATCATCTTCTAACAAAAATTCTTCTGGATTTTTCCAAACATCAACACTGTCAAGTGCAACATAAATTGGAATATCACCAATTATTTTAATTCCATTACTATTTGCATAAAGTTTTAATTTATTCCATTGTTCATAAAACTTAAATTGAATAAACATCCAGTATTCCATATCCTGCATAAATATCGGCATTAGTTTTCTTGCTTGATTTATGTCTTTAAATTCTCTTTCCCATTTTGTCCATTCAGCGTATTGGTGTTTAAGTTTTAAAACCATGAATAAACTGTAATCATATAGCCATTCTTTATTAGCATCAACAAATGTGTAATAGTCACTATTTTTATTAAATCTAATATGAGCTTTTTTTAATAATTTATATCTTGTTTCAAAAACCCATCCATAATCAATTGTTTGATACTCATGTTTATTTTTTTCTAATTCTTCTTCGGTTATTAAACCTTCTTCATGTAAAATATCTAAATCAATAAAATACGGATTACCAGCATTAGAACATGGAGATTGATACGGACTATCACCAACTGAAGTAGGATTAAGTGGTAAAACTTGCCATACAGTTTGATTAGTTTGTTTTAAAAAATCTACAAATTCATATGCACTTTTACCAAAACTACCAATTCCATATTTAGAAGGTAATGAACTTATTGGTAATAATATTCCTGATTTATGAGTAAAACCAAAGTTATCTGTTTTCATAATTGCCTCTTATAATTAGTATTTATATTTCTATATTATTTTACACTATTATAGTCATTTTTTCAAATAAAAAGAGTAATACATTCATTGTATTACTCTCATTTTATTAATCTTCAAAGTTTAATGTATTGTAAATAGTTGTTTCACCATCAGTTGCATAAAGAATTGCAATTTGGTGTTTTTTACTATTCCAGTTACAAATACAAACTGTTAATGTAACTTCTTTATTAAAGAATTCACTAAAGTCTTTATATTGGTTACCACTAGATGAATAAATATTCATAGATACAGATCCATCAGCTGATTTTAATACAACGCTTGTATAATAGTTAGAATCAATAAAGTTAATTACACCAGTAATAACGTATACTTGAGCAGTATGATCTTCCATTTTGCTTAATTTATTTAAGTCGTCTAAAGTCTTAGTAGTATCAAATGAATTAGTTGGAATTTCATGGTTACCATAGTTATTTAATAATATTGTACAATCATTAATAACAATGTGACCAACAGTTGAACTTGCATAATCAGGACTTAATCTATGAATCTTAGTACCTTTAATAATTACTTCATCACCAACTGAAAGTAATGCAACTTCAGCAATTGGAGCAAGACAAGAAATCGCACCTGTTTCATCAACTAAGTAGAAACCATCTTGGTTTACAGTTGATGCAGCAACAATACCTTTAACGATAACTTCAGTATCATCTAAAGAATCGATTGCTTCTTTAACAGTAATTGTTTCATAAGTTTCAGGTTCTTTAACTTCGATTTCAACATTAATTGATTCAGAATATCCTTTGTAATTAGCAACAATTGTAACTACTGCAGTACCTGCATTACCTGTATGGAATACTAATTTTCCATCAGTTTGTTCAAAGTAAACAACGTCTTTATTACTTGTTTGATAAGTTAATTGAACATCACCAAATAATTCTAAAGCATTAGTAACTGTTGATAATAACTCAGTTGCAGGGTCTGCTTTATAAAGTGTTAAGAATTGAGGTTTAGCATAATATTCTAATGCAAAGCTTGGAGCTTTTGTTTCATCAAATTTATACCCTTCATCAACTACAGCAATTGGTTGTAAACGATAGAAACATCCAGATGGTTCAGATTTAGCATTAATAGCTGATAAATATACAGTACAGATTTTTCCATCAAATTGATCTAGCCAAGTGAAATCTCCACCACTACATTTTGTATAAGCATAAGATCCAGTTAAACCATCTAAATCATTGAAATAGTAGTTTGTGAATCCTTTACCTTCAGCTCTTACAACTTGAGCAGTAACTTTATAAATCTTAGTTGTAATATCATTTTCAAGTGGCATTTCTAATAATTCTTTTACAGTAATTTCTTCAATCCAAGTTTTATCAAAATCACTTGTTCCGTTATCATTAGCTGTAAGTCTTGCACTATCAATTTGGTTACATCCAAGATATCCATATTTTTCAGCGTTAGCAATTTCAGAATCAAGTACATAGTAAGTTTTATTACCAGTAATTGTTACAGTGTTTCCAACTTTAACCTCTGCTGCTACATCTTTACCATATACATAAATAGATCCAGTATTATCAACTAAGAAGAATCCATCAGGTACCATACCAAATGCATATGTGATTTGAGCAACAACACCAGTAAGTTCAACACGTGATCCTTTTTCAGCATCTCTTGCTTCAGCTACTGTTTTATAAACAGGAGCATTAGGATCGATTGGTTGTTCAGTTTGAATAACCTCAACTGTAGATCCTTGTGCAATTTGAGCAGTACCATTATAAATATCAATAGTACCAGTTACACGGATTACATAACCCATTTGAACTTTTTCAGTAATTCTAAATGCAAGAATACGACCAGTTTCATCACTTAAATATACTGACATATTTCCATATGAATCATCCCATGCATAATATACACCATCAACTGTACCTTCAATTGTAACAGTTGCACCTTTTTCTAATTGTAATGCTTCACTTATAGGTGTAACATCAACTTTAGGAGGATTGTAGTTAGGATCTTTTTCTCCACATGCACATACGCCATTTACAAATGAGTGTTCATGTGCTGGAGGAACTACTTCATCATCATCGTTATTTTTTACAGGATTAAATCCCATT
>CAJGDR010000070.1 GCA_904502205.1 uncultured Bacilli bacterium | reverse complement strand
ATTGAATATCAAAATCACGAATTCGCAAAAGTTACAGTAATCAACAATCATTATTTTGGTGATAATCCAGGGGATAATGAATTGTTCTACCAAGGAACTAAATATCGTGTAGGAACAACACACTATTTCTTAGTTGAACCTCTATGTTGGCAAATTCTTAATAATCCTACCTCAAATGAATTATTTTTATTATCAGAAAATATTATTGATTCTAAAGCATTCAACAATATTAAAGATACAATTACTGAAAATGAAATAACAATTAGACCTTCAGATTATGAATATAGTAAAATTCGTGAATGGTTAAATGGATATTTCTTCGAAAATGCATTTACTTTAGAAGAACAATCATTTATTCAAGAATCACTTAATAAAAACGAATACACTCACATTGGTTTAAAACCTGATCCTGATCTTCGTTCAACTCTTGATAAAGTTTTCTTATTAAGTTACAAAGAAGTTATAAGCACATTATATGGTTTCTTCAACAATGACTGTCGTGTGGCACATGCATCTGATTTTGCAAGAGCACATGGTTTAGTAAGTGTTCCAAACAACATTGACAGTTCAAGTAACTGGTGGACACGTACAGGTTTCGAGTTTACTCCATTATTTCCAGCAATGGTTAAATATGATGGAACACCTGATAAACCATACTATCCACAAGGTGAAAACATTGGTGTAAGACCAGCAATCAAAATTATTTTAAATAAATAAAAAAAGGACTTTCTTATGAAAGTCCTTTTATTTCATTATATAATCTTTTCAAAATATGTTTTGTTTGTTTTCTACGACAAACATTTCTACTACCTTTAACTTGTACAGATTCATTAATTAATAAATCATTAATTTTGATTCCATAATAACAAAGTCCATCTGTCGGTTGTTTTTTACCACTAGCGGCGAAACCTGTTACACTAATACAAATTTCACTTTTAGTAACATCCTGCAATCCTATAACCATTTCTTTAGCAACTTCTAATGATTCTACTTGATATTTATCAATTGTCGATTGGTTTACTCCTAACAAACGACATTTTGCTTCATTACTATAAGTCACATAACTTTCATTAATTACATGTGAAGCGCCGTTTGCACCAATCAAAGTAGATATAATCATTCCTCCTGTACATGATTCCGCACATGATAAATGGTATTTTAATTTACTTAACTTATCTATAATTAATTTTTCTAATTTCATAATCTCACCACTTTTATTACTTATTATTATTTTAACACAATATTTCGTTTTTATCAAACAAAAGAAATAATTCTGTTGAAATTATTTGGTATTTTTAGTATAATACATATAGGTGAAATTTATGCGTACAATTAATCAAGATTCTAAAATAACAATTGAAATAACTAAGAGTATTTTTCATTCAATAATGCGTCATGTTGATAATGTTGAAGATGCGAAAACTTTTTTCCAAGAAATTAGGGAAGAATATCCAAATGCTACACACTATTGTACTGCTTATGTAATTGGTAAAAATGGTGAATATGGACATTATAATGATGATGGTGAACCAAGCGGAACAGCTGGTATGCCAATGTTTGATGTCTTAAGAAAAAACGACCTAACAAATGTTGCTGTTGTTGTTGTTCGTTATTTTGGTGGTATAAAATTAGGTGCTGGAGGCTTAGTTCGTGCTTACAGCAAAAGTGTTAGTGAAAATTTAAAAGTAGCACAAATAATTGATATTATTGAATATAAATTTATCAAGTTATCATTTGACTATTCTTTATTAAAATTAGTCGAAAGAAACTTAGATGATGCTGAAATTGTATCTAGACATTTCGATTTAGATGTAACATTGTTTATCAAGACTCCAAGTGCAAATGTTGATAGAATCATTGCTAGAATGGTTAATTTAACCGCAAATCTTGCGAAAATCAGCATTTTAGATAAAATTGAAACAAATGGCTAACCAATTGGTTAGCCATTTTAATTTTAGTAGTTTTCTTTTCTAACTTCGAAGAAGCTTTTTGGATGAGCACATACAGGGCACATTTCAGGAGCTTTTTTACCCATTACTAAATGTCCACAGTTACGGCATTCCCACATAGTCATTTCAGCTTTTTCAAATACTTGTTGCATTTCAACATTATTTAATAATTTACGATAACGTTCTTCATGAGCTTTTTCAATTTCAGCAACTGCTCTAAATTGATAAGCAAGTTTAGTGAATCCTTCTTCTTCAGCAACTTTAGCGAATTCTGCATACATATCAGTCCATTCGTAGTTTTCACCTTCAGCAGCAGCAAGTAAGTTTTGAGCTGTAGTTCCTAGTTCACCTAATGCTTTAAACCAAAGTTTAGCATGTTCTTTTTCATTATCAGCTGTTTGTTGGAAAATAGCTGCGATTTGTTCATATCCTTCTTTTTTTGCTACACTTGCGAAATAAGTATATTTATTTCTAGCTTGTGATTCACCAGCAAAAGCTGTCATTAAATTTTGTTCTGTTCTTGATCCTTTTAATTCCATTGTTATTTCTCCTCTTCTTTTTGACATTTTTTACATACACCATACAATATAACATTTTGTTTATCAACTTCAAAACCATATGCTTCTTTCAAATAGTCAAGGTCAATAAACTTCGTTGTAGGTATATCTGTGATTTGATGGCATTTTGTACATACCAAATGACAATGATCATCTCTATTATAGTCATAATGTGTTATGTTATCTTTCGTAATAATCGTAGTAAGCATTCCATTATTAACTTGAGAATTCAAATTACGATATATCGTTGCAATACCAATTTCGGGATTATTTACTACTAAACTTTCAAAAACCATTTGAGCTGTTGGATGATCACATCTATTCATCACATCAGTTAATACTAATTCTTTTTGATAAGTGTTTCTGATTGTTTTCATATATCTCCTTATTGATAATCATTATCAATAAGATTATACTATTTTATTATTTATTTTGCAACTGATTTGATTATTTTTTTATTAAATTTAATAATTCTTTTGGATTGTTTATTACTTTAAAGCCGAAAGATTCTAAAACTTCAACACTTCTAGAACCCCAACTAACCAGTAAACCATCAACTTTAGCATTAAGTGCAGTTTGGCAGTCAACCTCAGAGTCACCAACATATAATATTGAAGCATTTGGTATTTCTTTTTTAATGTATTCAATCATATCAGTACTAGGTTTGCTATTAATATCACTTCGTGTACCAATAACAACATCTAACAAATCACCAAAGAAATGATCACAAAGCATTTTTACAGCAAAATAATCTTTATTAGATGCGACACAAAGTTTAAACCCTAACTTTTTAAGTTCAGTTAAAACCTCAATTACACCCTCGTATACTTTTGTATAATCCATGATATGTTCACTATAATATTTTCTAAATAGCTCAATACCTTGATTATAAATTTCACTAGATACATCAGAAGGCATCGCACGTTTTATTAACATTTTAATTCCATTACCAATAAAACTATTTATTTCTTCTTTTGTTCTTTCTTTAAATCCGTAACTTCTTAGAACATAATTCATTGTTGCACACAAATCATCTAATGTATCTAGAAGTGTTAAATCCAAATCAAATATTATTGTATTATACATATTACCTCTTAAAAAAAGGCATCAATGATGCCTTTATTTTTTATTATTTGCTTAAAGCTTGGCTAACAGCAACGGCAACAGCAACAGTTGCACCTACCATTGGGTTGTTACCCATACCGATTAATCCCATCATTTCTACGTGAGCAGGAACTGAAGATGAACCAGCGAATTGAGCATCTGAGTGCATTCTTCCCATAGTATCAGTCATACCGTAAGAAGCTGGACCAGCTGCCATGTTATCTGGGTGAAGAGTACGACCAGTTCCACCACCAGATGCAACTGAGAAGTATTTCTTACCTTGTTCAATACATTCTTTTTTGTATGTACCAGCTACTGGATGTTGGAAACGAGTAGGGTTAGTTGAGTTACCAGTGATTGATACGTCAACACCTTCTAAGTGCATAATTGCAACACCTTCACGAACATCATCAGCACCATAGCAACGTACTTTAGAACGATCACCATCAGAGTAAGCATGTTCATTAACGATTGTTACTTTACCAGTTGAATAGTCAAATACTGTTTCAACATGAGTAAATCCGTTAATACGAGAAATAATTTTAGCAGCGTCTTTTCCAAGACCATTTAAGATAACACGTAAAGGTTCTTTACGTACTTTGTTAGCAGTTTTAGCAATACCAATAGCACCTTCAGCAGCTGCGAAACTTTCGTGACCAGCTAAGAAAGCGAAACATTTAGTATCTTCAGTTAATAACATAGCACCTAAGTTACCATGTCCTAAACCTACTTTTCTGTCGTCAGCAACACTTCCTGGAATACAGAAAGATTGAAGACCAACACCAATTAATCTTGCAGCATCAGCAGCGTTAGCAGCATTTTCTTTTAATGCAATAGCAGCACCAGCTACATAAGCCCAACATGCATTTTCAAAGCAAATTGGTTGAATTGATTTAACTAATTCATAAACGTTAATTCCATAGCTATCACAAACAGCTTTAGCATCTTCTAATGATGCGATTCCGTGTTCGTTTAAAGCTTTGTTAATTTGGTTAATACGACGTTCATAGTTTTCGAATAATGCCATGGTGAACCTCCTATTCATGACGTGGGTCAATGAATTTAACGCCGTCATCGAAACGACCATATTGACCTTTTGCCTTTTCTAATGCTTCTTCAGCTGGAATTCCTTTTTTAAGGAAGTCCATAAATCTACCTAAACTTAAATATTGGTAACCAATAATTTCGTTATTAGCATCTAATGCCATTTTTGTAATATATCCTTCAGTTAATTCAAGATATCTTGGACCTTTTTCAAGAGTTGCATAACTTGTACCAACTTGGCTTCTTAAACCTTTACCTAAGTCTTCAAGTCCAGCACCAATTGTTAATCCACCTTCAGAGAATGCAGATTGAGTACGTCCATAAACGATTTGTAAGAATAATTCACGCAT
>CAJGDR010000069.1 GCA_904502205.1 uncultured Bacilli bacterium | reverse complement strand
CATTATGAATATTTAATTGGTCAAGGTGCAAATTTCGCATCAAGTCCGGGTAGAATAAATATCCATACGTTTGATCCTGCTGTTACTGCAATTAAAGTTGCTGCAACACCTATAAATAAGATGGTTGATTATCAAAATATTATAAAATATATAGATGGCGGAAAAGACGCAATCGGCGGTATTGAGACCTATGGCAAAATGAAAATAATATATTGAGGTATATATGAAACTTAACTCACCTGCAAAATTAAATTTAATATTAAAAATTGTTGGTAAAACTCCGAATAATTATCATCTTTTAGAAATGTTTAATGTATTAATTGATTTAGAAGATATAATTGAAATCAACGAATCAGAAACAACAACAATAAAATATGACAAGTACGAGATAAAACAAGAAGAAGATACTATATATAAAGCGGTAACTGCATTTATTAATAAATACTATTTACCTAATCAATCTATATATATAATAAAGAATATACCAGTTGGAGCAGGACTTGGTGGAGTTAGTTCTAATATTGCTAGTATTATAAATTTCTTTAATGAGCATTATAAATTAAATTTATCAAAAAAAGAATTGTTAGATTTTGTTTTAGCGTATGGAACAGATATATGTTATTTATTATATAATGACAAAGCAATTGTTAAAGGAATTGGTGAAATTGTAGAACCTTTTGATTATAAGCTAAATAAAAAAGTTTTAATAATTAATCCTAATATTAAAATAGAAACCAAGTATATATATAATAAGGTAAGAGAAATTTCTGAATCAATATTAAATAAAGAATATATATTAAATAGTAATATTTTAGATATTTTAGAAAACGATTTAGAAAAGGTTGTATTTGATAACTTTGAAAATGTTAAAAAACTTTATATTGAGTTAACTAAACACTTAGACAATGTTCACATGAGTGGCAGTGGCTCAACGTTATATAGTTTAATTAGCGAAGTAGATTTAAATATAGTTGAAAAAATAAAACAAATGTATCCTAATTACTTAATGGGATTATATAATATTAAATAAAATAAACTATATATAATAGGGAAGGGAATTAAAAAATGTCAGAAGAATTAAAAGAAGAAATAATACAAGAACAAAATGAAGAATCAACTATTGAAGAACAAGTTGAAGAATATGTTGATCCTCAAAAAGAAGCTAAAGAAGAATTAGAACAAGAAGCAGGTATTGAATTTACTCAAACACTTAATAAAGAAGATATTTTAGAAATGAATATCTTTTTAGTAAAACATGATTCAAGTGCTTTTGTAAAAAGATCATTTTTAGTATTTGTTGGAATTTTATTTATTGTAATGTCAATTATTAATAAAAATAATTATTATATGATTGCATTAGGTTCTGTTTTAGTTATTTATGCTACTGTGCTATATACGTTATTAAGGGTTGTTTATGTTAAAAAAAGAATATCAAGCAATCCACCTGAGCCACTTGAAATAAATGTAAAGATTGGTTCTAAACACATAAAATATCAACTTGCTGAAGAAACTGATAGTCCAATTGTAGCCTTTAGTCATGTATATAAGGTTGTTAAAAATAAAGAATATTTATATTTATTTATTAATCGTTTTTCAATTATTGTTTTTAAACTTGATTCTATTGAACAAAAAGAAGAACTATTACAATTAGTAAAAGAACGCTATATGCCTAGAAAAGCTTACTTTGAAAAATAAATAACTTGCTTTTTTAATAACTGCGTGTTATAATATAATTACAAAGGAAGAAAGGATAAAGGAAAAAGGATTTTATGAAAATCACAGATGTGAAAATCAAGAAGATTGAAGGCGAAAGTCGTGTTAAAGCGGTTGCTGCCGTAACGTTTGATGATTGTTTTGCGGTTCATGGCATCAATGTTATTGATGGACAAAAAGGAATGTTCATCGCAATGCCAAGCAGAAAAATCAGCGACACTGTATTCTTAGATATTGTACATCCAACAAATAGCGAAACAAGAAAAATGATTGAAGAAGCTATTTTTGCTGCAATGGAAAAAGAATAAAATTAACCACCGAAAAGGTGGTTTATTTTTTTTCTTTTAAAATTGTTGTTAAAAAAAACAAAATGGTGTATAATAATGTAAACGAAGAGGTGTCCTATGAATAACTTAAATCAAATTGCTAAAGAAATAAGAAAACTTACATTAAAATGTATTAACTCTTTTGGTTCTGGTCATATCGGCGGAAGTTTATCTATCGCAGATGTTTTGACTGTTTTATATTTTGATGTAATGAACATAGATCCTAAAGATCCTAAAAAAGAAAATCGTGATAGATTAGTTGTTTCAAAAGGTCATGCAGGTCCTGTTGTGTATGCAACTTTAGCACATCGCGGATATTTCCCAGAAGAAGAATTAGCAACTTTAAATCAAATTGGAACTAATTTACCAAGCCATTGTGATATGAATAAAGTAATTGGTGTTGATATGACGACTGGTTCACTTGGTCAAGGTATATCTTGTGCTGTTGGTATTGCACTGGGGTCAAAAATTAAAAAAGATAACGCATATATATATTCTATTATTGGGGATGGTGAATCTCAAGAAGGTCAAGTTTGGGAAGCAATGATGTTTGCTGCTAATAAAAAGTTAGATAACTTGATTGCTTTCTTAGATTATAACCATTTACAAATTGATGGAACTGTTGAAGAAGTAAATGATTGTGGTTCGATGGAACAAAGATTTGAAAGTTTTGGATGGGATACATATTCAATTGATGGACACGATATTGAATTAATCAAAACTACAATTGAAAAAGCAAAACTTGTTAAAGATAAACCACATATGATTGTTTTAAACACTTTAAAAGGAAAAGGTGTTTCATTTATTGAAAACGTTCCTGACAAAAATCATAGTATGCCTATTACTAACGAAGATTTAGAAAAGGCCTTAGAAGAATTAAAATAGGTGAATATATATGGAATTTAGACAAGCTTTTTATAAAACGTTAAAAGAATTAATGTCAAAAGATGAACGCATTTGCGTTTTAGATGCAGATTTAGCTAAACCAAACGGGACATTTCCTTTATATAAAGAGTTTCCAGATAGATGCTATAATGTCGGAATTGCTGAGGCGAATATGATAAGCATTGCTGCTGGACTATCTAGTTATGGATTTATCCCATTCATATTTACTTTTGCGCCTTTTGCAACAAGAAGAACATGTGATCAAATTGCTGTATCACTTGCTTATTCTATGCAAAAAGCAATTATTGTTGGAACTGATCCAGGTATTACTGCTGAAAATAATGGTGGAACACACATGGCTTTTGAAGATGTTTCAGTTATGAGAGCTATACCTAGAGTATTAATATATGATGCAGTTGATGCGAACCAACTTGCTCTTGCAATACCACAATTATTAGAATATGATGGTGTTGTATATATAAGAATGCCAAGAAAATTATACCCTGATGTTTATGAAGAAGGATATGAATTTAAACTTGGAAAAGCGGATGTCTTAAAAAGTGGTAAAGATTTAACTATTTTTACAAGTGGAATTATGACAGCAGAAGCTTTAAAAGTTGTTCCTGTTTTAAAAGAAAATGGAATCGATGCTGAATTAATTAGTTTAAACACATTAAAACCATTAGACGAAGAAACAATTATTACTTCTGTAAATAAGACAAACAAAGCGGTTGTATATGAAAACCATTCTATAATTGGTGGTGCATATGGAGCTGTAGCTGAACTTTTAAGTTCTAAAAGACCAACACTGTTAAAAGCCATTGGTATTAATGATGAATTTGGTCAAACAGGAAAATATCAAGAATTGTTACATGAATATAAATTAGATGCGAATAATGTCGCACAAGAAATAATCGAATTTGTTAAAAATACTAAATAGGAGAATGAATATATATGGCTACAATACATGGTAAAAAAATTAAAATCTTTTCTTTAAATTCAAATCCAGAACTTGCACAAGAAATTGCTGACTATGTTGGTGTTGAACTTTCTAAATGTCAAGTAACAAGATTTGCTGATGGTGAAGTACAAATTAATATTGATGAAACAGTAAGAGGACATTCTGTGTTTATTGTTCAATCTACAAATAAACCAGTAAATGAAAATTATATGGAATTATTCATTATGATTGATGCGTTAAAAAGAGCATCAGCTAAATCTATTAATGTAGTAATGCCATACTATGGATATTCTAGACAAGATAGAAAAGCTGCATCTAGACAACCAATTTCTGCAAAATTAATGGCGGATTTATTACAAATGTCTGGTGCTAACAGAGTTATCTGCATGGATTTACATGCTGATCAAATTCAAGGTTTCTTCAATATTCCGATTGATAACTTTAGAGCGTTACCAATTTTCGCAGAATATTTTGTTAATAAAAAATTAGAAGATGTTGTAGTTATATCTCCTGACCACGGTGGAACAACACGTGCAAGAAGACTTGCGGATGCAATTGATGCACCAATTGCAATTATTGATAAACGTCGTCCAAAACCAAATGTGGCTCAAGTAATGAATCTTATTGGTGAAGTTGAAGGTAAAAACTGTGTTATCATTGATGACATTGTAGATACTGCTGGTACACTAGTTGCTGCTGTTAATGTATTAAAACAAAAAGGTGCAAAATCAGTATATTGTTGTTGTACACATCCTATTCTTTCAGATCCTGCAACTGAACGTATTGCAAACAGTGCTTTAGCAGAATTCGTAACTACTAATACAATTGCTTTAAGTTCAGAGATGAAAGAAAAAGCACGTATTGTTCAATTATCAGTTGCTAAAACACTTGGTCAAGGTATTTTAAATATTGTTGATGACAAACCTGTAAGTGATTTATTTATTTATCAAGGACATCATGAAAAATAATATTTATTATAAAGGCTTTCCTAATAATCTTCGTATTGCTCGAAGAAAAGTAGAAACGGATGAAACACAAGATAAAATATGTGCTTTATTAAATAAGGTTAAAACAAACAAAAAACAACAAAATACTTATTTAAATGATTATTTAAGTAATTCAAAATTG
>CAJGDR010000068.1 GCA_904502205.1 uncultured Bacilli bacterium | reverse complement strand
GATTATGAAGTTGAAGAACGTTCTGCAGTATCTATCGCAAGACGTTTACAAGACCCACTATCTGAACTTGTTAAAATCGAACCAAAAGCAATTGGTGTTGGTCAATATCAACATGACGTTACTCAATCTAAATTATCTGATGCTCTAGACTTTGTTGTTGAAACAGCAGTTAACCAAGTTGGTGTTAATATTAATACTGCATCACCATCATTATTAAAATATGTTGCTGGTTTAAATGCAGGTACTGCTAAAAAAATAGTTGCACATCGTGATGAATTTGGTAAATTTGCTTCACGTGAATCTATCAAAGTTAAAGGTATTGGTCCTAAAGTTATGGAACAAGCAATTGGTTTCTTAAGAATTATGGATGGTGAAGAACCACTAGATATGACTTCAATCCACCCAGAAAGTTATGAAATTGCTAACAAAATCCTTGAAAAATTAGGCTTCAGTAAAGCTGATTTAGGTAAACCAGAACTTGCAACTGCTATTCAAAATGCTGATCGTGCTAAGTTAATCGAAGAACTTGGTGTTGGTGAATATACATTAAACGATATTTTAGATGCATTCCAAGCACCTACTCGTGACCCTCGTGATGAAATTGATGCTCCAGTTTTAAGAAGTGATGCTATCGATTTAGCTGACTTAAAACCTGGTATGGAATTACAAGGTACAGTACGTAATGTAGTTGACTTTGGTGCATTCGTTGACTGTGGTGTTCATGATGATGGTTTAGTACACGTTTCTAAAATGTCAAAAAGATATATTAAACATCCACTTGAAGCTGTAAGTGTTGGTCAAATTGTAAAAGTTTGGGTTTTAGATGTTGATGTTCAAAAAGGACGTTTACAACTAACTATGATCGATCCAAATGATAAAACAGAAGTAAAAAGACCAAACAAACCAAAACCACAAAATAAAAAACCATTTAAAAAAGGAGAATAGTTATGGTATTCGAAAAAGTAAGAGAAATTATTGCTAATCAATTAAATAAAGATGCAGAAACAATCACATTAGATACTCATTTAGTAGATGATTTAGGAGCTGATTCACTTGATGCTGTAGACTTAATTATGGCAATTGAAGATGAATTCGGTATTGAATTAGACGACGAAGCTGCTCAAAACGTACGTAGAGTTAGTGATTTAGTATCTTATATCGAAGCTAATAAATAGTTAATAAAAAGCCTTACAGAATTCTGTAAGGTTTTTTTAATGTAGAAAAAAACTTTTAGAATCAAAGTATTTGACTTTATTTATAAATTGATTTATAATAATAAAAAAAGGAGAATGATTATGGCAACAACTAAAAAATCTACTCAAGAAACAAAAGAAACTAAGAAAAAAACTACGACTGCAGCTACAAAAACTCCTGCAAAAGCAGCTGCTAAAACAACAGCAACTAAAAAAGCTGCTACTACAAAAACAACTACAAAGAAAGAAGCTGCTAAAAAAACTACAACTGCAAAAACTACAGCTAAGAAACCAGCTGCAAAAACTACAAAAAAACCTGTAACTAAGAAGGAAACTGAAGATAAGAAAAAGTTAACACAAACTAAAGTTAACAATGAAGGTTTCAGTGTTAAAGGTAAAAATGAAATTGATGACTTATTAGGTGCATTAAGTGTCACTGATCACGAAGAACAAACGCCTGCTCCTAAACAACCTACTAAAAAATCAACTGCTAAAACTGGAACTAAAAAATCAGAAGAAACTGGAAAAGCATCAACATCAAAAAAACCTAAACCATCAGAAATAAAAAGACCTGAACGTAAAGCTAGAACATTTAATAAAGAAGAAAAAGTTCTTTATAAACGTTTAGAAGAAGCATTTAATTATGTTGCTAATTTAACAATGGTTATTGAAGAACGTTTATTAGATAAAAAAGTCATTTCTGATTTAACTTTAGGTGAAATACACGTATTAGAAGTTGTTGATAAAGAAGCTGTTATGCCAATGACTAAAATTGCTAATGAATTAAAAATAACTGTTGGTTCATTAACAACTTGTGTTAATCGTTTGGTTAAAAAAGAATATTTATTTAGAGAACGTGACCAAGAAGACCATCGTGTTATGAAAATTAGTACTACACAAAAAGCTAAAAAAGTACTAAAAATTCACGATCGCTTCCATGAAGATATTTTATATGGTATCTTAGATGGTGTTACTATTCGTGACGCAACTAAAGTTATGACACAAGTTGCAAGAACACTTGAAAATTATTATAATCCAAAGGAAAAGAATTATGAAAAACCAATTGATAAAAAGAAGAAAAAGAATATTTAATGTATTAGACGATAATTCAATTTTAGTATTACATTCAGGTTTTGCACCTTTTAAATCTGCTGATTCATCATATAACTTTAATGTCAATCATAATTTTTATTATTTAGCAGGAATTGACCAAGAAGATGTAACGCTTGTTATTGGGAAAGCGAATGGAAAATACTACGAAAAATTATTTATTGAAGAACATGATGAGTTAAAAGCAAAATGGGTTGGTGCTAAACTAACTAAACAACAAGCTTCTGAATTATCTGGATATGATGTTTCAGATATCTTATTTAATGGTAGTTTCCAAGATTATATGACTAACCATTTCCAAATTCTAAGATACGCTGATGAAGTTGCTGAAAAATTATATTTAGACTTAGAAAGACATGAAGTTCCATTCTATAATACTTTTGGTTTATCATATGCTAAAACAATTACTGAAAAATATCCAGCATTAATTATTAAAGATATTTATCAAGAAATCATTAAACTTAGAATGGTAAAAGACGAAGCTGAAGTTCTATTAATCAAAGAAAGTATTAATACAACAAATAATGCTATTTTAGAAGTAATGAAAAATCATAAAAAATTACAAAATGAAATGCAAGCAGAAGCTTATTATGATTTTGTAAATCGTAGTGAAGGTAAAAATGCATCATTTACAAGTATTATTGCAGCTGGCAAAAATGGAACAATTTTACATTACGTTGATAATAATTCTAAAATTGAAGATGATAGTTTATTATTAATGGATGTTGGTTGTTATACTAAGCACTATTCTAGCGATATTTCTAGAACATTCCCTGTAAGTGGTAAGTTTACTAAACGTCAAAAAGAAGTTTATGAAGTTGTTCTAAATTGTAATAAAAAGTGTATTGAGTATGCTAAAGCCGGTGTAACATGGAAAGAAATTAATGATTATGCTAAAAAACTTTTAGCTGAAGGTTGTAAAAAATTAGGTTTAATTAAAGAAGATAGTGAATTAATTAAATACTACTACCATTCAATTGGACATTCATTAGGGCTTGATGTTCATGATCCATCATTAAGAAATTTAGATCTTGTCGAAGGTATGATTATTACAATTGAACCTGGACTTTATATTGAAGAAGAAAATATTGGAATTCGTATTGAAGACAATATTCAAATAGGTTTAGAAAAATCAGTAAATTTATCTCAAAATATTATCAAAGAAGTTAAAGAAATTGAAGATTTTTTCGAAAATCTAGACTAAAATGAAATTCAAAAATAACACCTTTTTTCGAAAAATAAACTAATTGTATTTAAAAATATATTAGTTTATAATGTTATCGAAAGAAGGTGTTTTTATTTTTAAAAAAATTTTGATCTTGACAATGTCAATAATAGTTTTATACACGCCAATAAAAGTTAAAGGAGCTGGACATCAAGACTTTCAAGAGATAATTTTGCCAAAATATTCTTTTGCAAAATTGCTGGATGAATATACAAATGATGAACTTAATATTGAATATAAAAAAGTAAAGAAAAAGGTTTTTGGTTGGAGTATAAAACAAATTAATGATGATATTAAAGTAAAGTTTGTCGGTAATACTATTTTTTCTAAAGCCAACAATACTAATCAAGAATTATCATTTGTATATACTTTTGAAGAAGAAAAATTTGTTGAATCAAGTGTTAGTGTTGAAGGAGATCTTGGGATTGATATTAGCGGTAAGGTAAAAACTATATCAGGTGGAGTCGATGGTAAAATTAGAAAACAAATTGGATCAAAAACTCAAAATACAACCGTTGAGACTACAAGGACTACACTAAATATTCCTGCAAAAAGGAAGTTAACAATCATCAGTAAAGGAGAAGCTTACTTAAACACAGGCGTTGCTTGTTATTATTTTTTAGGCATTAGATTTAAAAAGGGAGCCTGGGAGTATATAGATGTTATAAGTGAGTATTATGATTATTATGAAGAAACATTATAAAATCATAATCCCCATTGTAGGAATTCTTTTAGTAACATTATTTATTGTTATTTTATCATTATCGAATAATAACAAAATTTCTTTTTTTGCTATTAAAAAACATTATTCAATTATTGCAGAAGATTATCCTGAATTAGAAATAATAGTATATTCAAATATTAATGATAATGAATATTTTAATACATCAAAAATTGATAAAAGTGTATTGTTTAATGATCTAGATTTTTATTCAACTAGTATTACTAATATTGAATTATTACAAGGAAAAAAATTAATTAATGGTATTGAATATTATCAATATAAAATTCATTTAAAATTTAATTTTATTATTGAAAAAATGTTTACAATTGATAAAGCAAAATTGGAAATTAACTATAATACTGGAGAAAAAATTCAATTTAATGTAGGAAATATTTGCTTTGAAAAACCAATTAATAGTAATTATCTAAGCATTGACAAAGTACAATCGATATGTAATGACTTAGGAAATTTACAGAGTTTAGTTGCAGTAAAGATTAGTTTATCTAATAATCTAGAAAATAATATTAAAATAAATTCAATTAAGGCTATTTCAAGTACTATTAAAGTAAATAATGATTATGTCATTATTAATGAATATAATACGGAAATTGATCATACCATGCATACAACACAACTTTTTGGTTCAAATTATAATCCGTATATTGAATCTACAAATTCTTTTGAAACTATTGAATTAACTCAAAATACAGCAAAGGATATAATTATTCCCCTAACCTACACCGAAAAAGAATTTGTTGATCATATGGGTTTTATTATTGAAAT
>CAJGDR010000067.1 GCA_904502205.1 uncultured Bacilli bacterium | reverse complement strand
TCCATCAGCCCATACATAGGCTAAATATCTGTCATAAGTATCCATGATATTACCTTTTTTATCAAATTCAACTACAATCGTTTTAGCATTTTGTAATAATTCTTTCATAAAGTTAGAAGCAGCTTTACCCCATGCTTCTTTTTGATAGGTTGATTCAGGTGTATCAACTCCTAAAAAACGAACCTTGATATATTCACCACTTTGTGTATAAAAGTGAGCAGTATCACCATCGATTGCACTTGCTAAAGTCACTTGTTCAACACCATCTTCTTTTAATGTTTTACCAATATAGTCAAAATCCATATGAACTGTTGGTAAATTAGTTGGAAGTAAAAGTGCAGTTGTATAAACTGTAATTAAATCAGTTTTTTGAACTTTATCACCATGTTTTAAATCTTGACCATATTTAACAAATTGATCAAATTCATTATCATCATAATATGCCATATCATAAAACATAAATTGATAACGAATACCACGACTTTCTAATTTTTTAGCAATTTCTTCTCTTGTTAAGCCATTTAAGTTTGGTAATGTTGCTGTATCAGATGGTGTAGAAGTTGTACAACCAGTTAGGAAGATTAATAAAATTAATATTAATATTTTCTTAAAAAGCTTCATTTAATCACCTCATATAATTAAACGCTTTTTTTAACTATTTTATTTGTTCTTTAAAAACATTTGTTAAAACAGTATAATGAATCTTTGGTATATGATGAGTATATTCTGATACATTTCCGCCGTTAGTAGCAAAACATACTCCCATTTTTAAATCTTTATTAAAAAGCATCATACTACGTAGTCCATAAGCTGTTCCAAAGTGTCCATACATTGGCATTGTTAAAACATCTTCTAAAATCATCATTTGTAAAGCTTTAGCTAAATAACCATCATCATATTCTGTTCCACGCCAGTTTTCTTGTAACATATAATTAATTGTTTCTTCTTTTAAAACCATATAATCTTTATCAATAAAGCTTAACATAATTTTAGATAAATCATTAATACTAATAAAACATCCACCAGCTGGACCAATATAGCTTTCTCCAAGTGGCATTTTCTTATAAGCTCTATCAACAAAGCTTTGACCAGTTCTAATATTCACTCCACGATATAATGTTGCAATATTTTCTGGATGTTTTAATTTATATGGGAAGTAACTTGCATCAATGTTTAATTTAGAAAACAAAACTTCTTGCATATAATCATCGTAGTTCTTACCACTTACTTTTTCAATTATACAAGCAAGAATTCCACAACCAAAATTACTATAAATAAAATGTGTACCAGGTAAATAATCACTATATGTTAAATCAGAATAATATGGACTATCATTTGGAACAAGCATTACCTCAAGTGGTATTCCTAATATTCTACCATTAACACCATTATAACCATCAACCCTTGAATCATTTTCCATTTCTTCATCGTCGAAACCATCTGTAATTGATGATGTTTGTGTCATTAAATGTCTTGTAGTAATTAAAGCATTAGGGAATTTTGGATTTCTAATTTTAAAACCTAAATATTCACTAATATCTTTATCAAGATCTAATAAACCATCTTCATATAGTTTCATTGCACCAATTGCTAGAATAGTTTTCGAAATAGAAGCAATTCGGTATATTGTATTTGGTCTTGTTTCTTCTTTGATTTCTTCATTCATGTAACCATATTGATAGTTTTCCATCTTACCATCTTTTAAAAACGTTACACTTGCACCTTTTAAATTAAATTCTTCACATATTTTAATAAATTCTAATTTTGTCATTTTTATCACCTTACTTATTATATTTTAACATAATTTAGCTAATTAATAAAGCATTTAGCTTTTTACTTTATTTAATTGTAAAAAAGATCAATTTGTGATATTATATTACAGTCGAGGTATTATTTATGGCAAAAATATTAGGTATTGCAGGTGGAACTGCATCTGGAAAAACTACAGTAGCAAAAAAACTTAAAGAGCTAGCAACTCCATATGGTAAAGTATCAATGTTAAGACTTGATGACTATTATAAAGATATGGCTCATTTAAGTTTAGAAGAAAGAAAACAAATTAACTTTGATCATCCTGATTCATATGATTTTGATTTAATTCTAAAACATATTGATGATTTATTAAATGGTAAATCAATCGAAAAACCTATTTATGACTTTGTTTTATCTGTTAGAACAAAAGATACAGAAACAGTTGAACCTAGTGATGTTATTATTATTGAAGGTATTATGATTTTTACTGATGAAAGACTAAGAAATCTTTTTGATATGAAAATTTATGTTGATACACCAGATGATATAAGATTTATCAGACGTTTAAAACGTGATATTAGAGATCGTGGTAGAACTTTAGAATCTGTTGTTAATCAATATTTAACAACTGTTAGACCAATGCATCATAGTTTTGTTGAACCTTCTAAAAAATATGCAGATATAATTGTACCTGAAGGTGGAAAAAACGAAGTTGCTATTGACTTATTAATTACTAAAATTAAATCTTTATTAAAAAAATAGACTATTATAAGAATTCTTATAATAGTCTTTTTTCTTTTAGTTATTTTCTTCATTATAAAATATTTTTGCAATTAATAATGAAATTACACTTGTAAATAAGAATAATACAGCAAATTGACCAATTAAATCAGTCACAAATGGTTTTCCAGCTTCTTCATGATAAGTAAGGGTAAACCCTGCATCTGTCACAAAATGAAAAAAGTAAAAGGCAATCCCAAATAATCCGATCGCTGTAATAAAGCTTATAAGCGCTAATTTTAATAATTTCTTTTTCATATCTTTCATAAATCTATCTCTTTTCTAAATATCTATCAATATCGCTAGCAGTTTGAATTAAGTCATCAACAGTATTAAATAAGACTTCACTAGAACATAATCCATCATAACCAATACTATTTAATGTATCAAAGAATAATTGGTAATCAATTGTTCCAGTACCGATTCTTGCATGTTTATCACGTGTTCCATCATTATCAGATACATGTAGATGCATTATATCATCTTTTGTTCTTTCAATAAAAGCTTTAATGTCTTTAGTTTCTAGAATATGTGAACAATAGTAATGAGCAACATCAAAGATTAATTTTAAATTTGGTTCATCAATAAGTTTTTTCATTTGGAAGTAATCATCAACACTTTTCATAAACTCACGTTCACCAATTAAATTTTCTAACATAATAGTCATTCCATAAGAACTTGCGAAAAGACATAATTCTTTAATATTTTTAATCATTAAATCAAATGCTTCTTCATACTTTAGTGTTCCATCTAAATGACCAGGATGAAGTGTTAATTTTTTGATTGGTAAATTACTAGAAAATACAATCGCATCTTTAATTCTTTTCATTGTTTGGTCTAACTTTTCATAAGATGCAAGATTGTTTTCTCCACCATATGGCAAATGACATATAAAATCGTTTGTATATTCTAGATATTCTTTAACACCATCTAAATAAATTTGTTGTTCTTCTTTAGTTTTGTTATAAGGAAAAAAGATTTCACATCCTTGATAAATACCTAAAACTAAAAGTTTTTTATAACTTCTTATTTCATCAATTGTTCTATTCGGATTAATTGTAAAGCTTTTTTTAATCATTTCAATCTCCTATTTCTTTTTATGATGACTATCGTATCGTTTTCGTTCGTTTGTATCTAAGATTACTTTTCTAAGTCTGATATTAATTGGTGTAACCTCAACTAACTCATCATCATTAATAAATTCTAAGTAATTTTCTAATGTCATCGTTCTTGGACGTTTTAGTACGACGGTTGTATCTTTAGTTGCACTACGTTGGTTCGTTTGTTGTTTTTCTCTTGTAATATTAACAGCTAAATCTTCTTCTCTATTACAAATACCAACAATCATACCTTCATAACAATTTGTACCTGGTTCTACTAACAATTCTCCACGATCTTCAATTTGACCACAGGCATAACTTGTTGCAGGACCAGTATGACTTGATACTAATGCCCCTAATTTTCTTCCAATAAAACCAATGTTTTCTTTTGGTCTATAATCTTTAAACGTATGACTTAATATTCCATAACCATGAGTTGATGTCATAAAGTCAGTCATAAAACTAATTAAGCCACGTGATGGAATAACATAATTTAATCTTGTTTGATTTTCATATGATGACATTGATAATAGTTCTCCATGTTTTGAACCTAAAAGTTCAATAACAGAACCAATATATTCAGTAGGACAATCAACTTGTAAATCCTCATATGGTTCATAAACTACATCATCAATTATTTTTTCAATTACACGCGGACGTGAAACATGAAATTCAAAACCAAGACGACGCATATTTTCAATTAAAATACTTAAGTGAAGTTCTCCACGACCAGATACTACCCATTCTTCTTTCGTACCAAGTCTTTCTACTTTTAAAGATACATCACGTTCAGTTTCTTTATAAAGATAATCTTCAATTTTTCTTGCTGTTACTAAACTGCCTTCAAGACCACTAAATGGCGAAGTATTTGTTCCAAAATTCATTTGGACCGTTGGTTCACTAATTTCAATTAAAGGAAGTCTTTCATTAATATCACCTTTAGTAATCGTTTCACCAACATAAATATCATCAAGTCCAGCAATACCTACAATATCACCAGCTTCAGCGCTACTAATCTCAATTCTTTTAAGTCCCATAAAACCTAAAAGTTTTTGAATTTTAAATTGTTTAATAGAACCATCTACTCTAATTACTGAAACATTGTCGCCAACATTTATTCTTCCTTTAGTAATTCTACCAATCCCAATTCGACCTACATAATCATTATAATCAAGAAGGGCTGGTTGAAATTGGAAAGTTCCATTAATATCAACAACTGGATCAGGAATTTCTTTAATAATCATATCAAGTAAAGGTTCCATACCATAAGTTTGAGTTTTAATATCTGGATCTAAACTACAAGTATTTTTAAAAGCAGATGTGTAAACTACTGAAAATTCTAAAGCATCATCATCAGCACCTAGTTCAATAAATAAATCTAATACTTCATCAACCGCACGAAGTGGATCAGATGCTTCTCTATCGACTTTATTGACAACGACAATTGTTTTTAATTTGTGTTCTAATGCTTTCTTTAAAACGAATCTAGTTTGAGGCATTGTTCCTTCATAAGCATCTA
>CAJGDR010000066.1 GCA_904502205.1 uncultured Bacilli bacterium | reverse complement strand
TATTTGGTGTTATTAGCTTCTTACAATGTTTAGGATATAGTCCTTTTGGAGCTGTTTTACTATCAATTAATCCATGGTTAACACTATTAGTTTGTCTTCCAACTCGTATTTTAGTAGGTGTAATACCTTCTTTAATCCACAAAATGTTGGTTAAGAAAAATAAAAATTTAGCTCAAATTCTTGTTTGTGTATTAGTTCCAGTGTTAAATACATTATTCTTTATGACAATGCTTTGTGTATGTTTTTATAATACAGACTACATTCAAAACTTTGTAAATGTGTTAGGAGCAGCAAATCCATTTACATTTGTAATACTATTTGTTGGTATTAATGGACTTGTTGAAATCATTTGTGGGGTGTTTGTTTCTTATCCGATAAGCAAAGCTTTAGAGATTGTAACTAATAAATAATAGGCAATAATCGTTTAACGATTATTGCCTTTTTATATTGCAACATAGTTATAAATGAATTCTTCGAGCGTTAAATTTTCTCTAAACATCTCATCTGCAATAGGTCCAACATAACGAAAATGCCATGGTTCATAATTATAACCTGTTATTGATTCTTTATTTTCTGGGTATCTTAGAATAAAACCAAACTTATGAGCATTATCTTTTAGATAGTTATAAGCTTTGCTTTTGTTTTTTGTTAGACCATCTTCTAATGTACTAATATCAAGTGCAAGACCAGTATGGTGTTCAGAATAACCAGGAACAGCTAAATACATATTATCAAAGGTTGGTACATCAGTCCAAAGACTTTGTTGTTTTTCGTATGTGCGGTATGCAGAATAAAGTACTAAATTAATATTTTGTTTTTTTGCATCGTTAACCATATCTTGATAATTTAAAAGGGCATTTTGATCGATGTACATTACTTCATTAGGTCTTTTAATATAGTCAACATTTTCAACAACTACTAAATTATCGGGAATAAAATTACTATCTACTCCATGAAATTTATTAATAAGCATAATGTTATCAAACATAATTTGATTTGATGTTGTATTGTAAAAGTTTGGATGATTTACTTTATTTAATGCTAAAACATAATTATTTGTTTTTTTGTACTCATTAAAATAAAGATAATCTAATTCTTTATTAAAAGTAGGATATCTAGAAATTTCATCAATAAAATTATCATAATCAGTTGGCTTATTACAACTAATTAATAAAAAACAAGTAAGAAATAATAATAAAAATTTCATTAAATCACCTCAATATATTATGCCCATTTTAAAAAGAATACATAATAAGTTTTCAAAATTAACAAAATGTGGTATAATAAGAAAGGTGAAAATTATGAAAAAGAGAGTAATATTATTAGATGGTAATAGTCTAATGTTTAGAGCTTATTATGCAACTGCATATACGGGAAACTTAATGCAGACTAGCTCAGGACTATATACTAACGCTTTATATGGATTTGTCAATATGATGAACAAGATAATGGACACAATTGAAGGTGATCATATGCTTGTTGCTTTTGACAAAGGTAAAAAAACATTTAGACATCAACAACTAGAATCATACAAAGGTACAAGAAAGAAAATGCCTGAAGAACTTGCGATGCAAATTCCTCTTATTAAAGAATACTTAGATGTAATGGGTATTAAACGTCTTGAACTTGATGATTATGAAGCTGACGATATTGTTGGTTCAATGGCACGTTTAGCAAGTAATGAAGGATACGAAGTCATTTGTCTTAGTGGAGATAAAGACTTACTTCAACTTGTAAAAGATAAAGTTACTGTATGTTTAACAAAAAAAGGGATTACTGAACTTGATGAATATACAGCTTCAAACTTCAAAGAAAAAATGGGATTTGAACCAATTCAAATGATTGACTACAAAGCTATGATTGGTGATAGTTCTGATAACTTAGAAGGGGTTAAAGGTATTGGTCCAAAAACTGCTGTTAGTTTATTAGATAAATATCAAACACTTGATGGAATTTATGAAAACATTGATGCATTAACACCAAAAGCTAAACTTGCTTTCAATGAATCAAAAGAAATTGCTTATCAAACTAAATTTCTTGCAACTATCTATCAAGATATTGAATTTGATTTTACTCTCGATGATATATTAATTAAAGATGCAAATTATTCACTTTTAAGAAGTTTCTTTGAAAAAGTAGAATTTACATCATTTATCAAAAAATTAAAAATAGACAATGCTCCAAAAGAAGTTAAAATTTCTTATAATGAATATATAAATCAAGTAGATCTATTAGAAGAAGAATTAAAAAATACTACTGAATTTTATTTAGATGTGGAATTAGATGGTGAAAATCATCATCGTTCTAATGTTTTAGGTTTAAGCTTTTTAGTAAATAATAATTGTTATTTTATTGAAAAAGGTAACTTTTTAAATAGTAATTTAAATAAGTATTTAGAAGATTCTTCAATTCTAAAACATACTTTAGATTCTAAAAAAGTATATCTTGCACTTAAATATTTAGGTGTTAATGTTACAAGTATTATTTATGATTTTTTAGTTGCTGCATACTTAATTAATCCAAGTTATGTATCTGGTGATTTAAAAAGTATTTTTGAACACTTTAAAAATGTTAATCTTGAATATCATGAAGAAGTCTATGGCAAGAAAACAAAATATCAAGTACCAGATTTAGAAGTGTTTGCTAAATACGGAATGCACAAAGTTGTAGCAATTAAAGAAACACAAGATGAAATCTTTAATCTTTTATTACAAGATGAATTAGAAAATTTATATTATACAGTTGAGTTACCACTTGCATTAGTGTTAGGTAAGATTGAATATAGTGGATTTAAAGTTGATAAAACAAGACTTAATGAAATTGGTCAAATATTTGAAGAAAAAATTAAAGAACTTCAAAAAATTATTTATGAACTTATTGGTAAAGAGTTTAATATTGCATCACCTAAACAACTTGGTGTAATTTTATTTGAAGAATTAAAAGTTGGTAAAGGAAAAAAGAATAAAACCGGTTATTCAACTTCAGCTGAAATTTTAGAAGGCTTAAAAGATGAACATCCAGTTATTCCTTTAATTTTAGAATATCGTAAATATTCAAAATTATATAGTACATATGTCCAAGGGTTAAGTAGTGAAATCTTTAGTGATGGAAAAGTCCATACAACATTTAAACAAACATTAACTCAAACAGGTCGACTATCAAGTACAGAACCTAATATTCAAAATATCCCAATTCGAACAGAAGAAGGTAAAATTATTCGTTCAGTATTTGTACCATCAACAAAAGATGGAATGTTACTAAGTGCTGACTATTCACAAATAGAACTAAGAATTTTAGCTGAAATGGCTAATTGTGAAACAATGATTAATGACTTTAATAATGGTTTAGATTTACATGCATCAACAGCTGCAAAAATTAATAATGTTGCTTATGAAGAAGTTACTAAAGATATGCGTCGTATGGCGAAGGCTGTTAACTTCGGTATTGTTTATGGTATGAGTGATTGGGGACTTTCCGAAACACTACATATTTTACCAATTGATGCAGCGATATTTATTGAAAAATATTTTGCAATTTATCCAGAAATTAAAGTATTCTTAGATTCACTAGTTAAAGATGCAACAAATTCAGGATATTCTAAAACATTATATGGAAGACGTAGATATATTCCAGAATTAGCATCTAGTAATCACGCTTTAAAGAAGTTTGGTGAAAGAACAAGTATGAATGCACCAATCCAAGGAACTGCTGCTGATGTTATTAAAATGGCTATGGTTAAAGTTCAAGAAAAACTTGATGAATTAAAACTAAATAGTAAGATTGTTGCACAAGTACACGATGAACTTATTATTGATACAGAAAAAGAAGAAATAGAAATTGTTAAAAAAATATTAAAAGAAGAAATGGAAAATGTTGTAAATCTTAAAGTAAAACTTGATGTTGATGTTGAAGTCGGGTCAACTTGGGATTTAAAATAGTTAGGAGATATTATGGAAAAGAAATATGACGTTATATTAGTAGGTGCAGGACCAGCAGGAATTTTTTCAGCATATGAATTAATGTTAAAAGCACCAGAATTAAAAGTATTATTAATTGATAAAGGTCCAAATATTTACAATCGTAAATGCCCGATTTTAGAAAAGAAAACATCTCGTTGTCCTAAAGTAAAAAACAAAAGTGCCGGATGTTATCCAGCTTGTTCTATGACATCAGGATTTGGTGGAAGTGGTGCTTACTCAGATGGTAAGTTTAATATTACTTCTGAATTTGGTGGATGGATGACAGACTATCTTCCTGAAGAAGAAGTTTTAGATTTAATCCGTTATGTTGATGCGATTAACTTAAAACATGGTGCACCAGATGTTATTACAGATCCACATACAAAAGAAGTATATGACATTGAAAAACGTGCAATGGGTGCTGGCTTAAAACTATTAAGAAGTGAAGTTAGACACTTAGGTACTGAAGTTAATTTAAAATTATTAGCTAATATTTATGAAACAATGAAACCACATATTGATTATGCTTTCCAAACTGAAGTAAAAGATATTTTAGTTGAAGATGGTGAAGTTAAAGGTGTAATTCTTGCTAATGACGAAGTAATTGAAACTAAGTATTTATTACTTGGGGTTGGTAGAACTGGTGCTCATTGGCAAACTCAAGTTTTATCTAATAAAGGAATTGAATTTACAAATAATCGTGTAGACGTTGGTGTACGTGTAGAAACACTTGATATCATCATGGATGAAATTAATAAGAATTTATATGAAGGTAAATTTATCTTTAATACAAGTGTTGGTACGACAGTTAGAACATTCTGTTCAAACCCAAGTGGGCACGTTGTAATTGAAAACCATCATGGTATTATGTTATGTAATGGACATTCATATAACGATATCAAATTAGGTAGTAAAAACACTAACTTTGCATTATTAGTATCTCATTCATTTGATTCACCATTTAATGAACCAAATGAATATGCTGAAGAAATTTCAAGTTTAGCTAATAGACTTACAAATGGTTCAGTAATTGTTCAAAAATATGGTGATATCAAAAAAGGAAGAAGATCTACTGCAAAAAGAATTAACGAAGGTTTTGTTAAACCAACACTTAAAGAAGCTATTCCAGGTGACTTAGGATTAGTACTTCCATACAACACAATGAAATCATTAATTGAAATGATGGAAGCATTAAATTATATTACACCAGGTATTGCAAGTGATCATACATTATTCTATGGTGTAGAAGCTA
>CAJGDR010000065.1 GCA_904502205.1 uncultured Bacilli bacterium | reverse complement strand
TTTACACACATTTCAATACCAATACCATTTAGGTTTCCGCCACCTTCAGTTCTACCATCTGTAGCATGCCATAAAGTCACAGTATCTTCATAACTTTGATAAATTTGGTAATCATCAACTGTGTATGTCCAAGATGCTTCACGTCCTCCACCTAGATATGCACTATTCCATTGATTTTGTGCAAGTCTTTCAGCATCAACTCCAACTGTGCTAAGTCCTGTATCATGAACAACAATCCATAATACATTTTCTTCATTTGGAATAACATAACCAGGATACATTTTTTGATCAAGTACACTTTGTGAAACAGCAGGTCGTGTTTTATATGTGTAGAATGTTTCTTTAAGTTCATCTTCAACATTAACAATTAAATCTCTATTAAGTACTGCAAGAGTTCCATCATACATAAACATATAATCACGAGATTCAGAATATATTGTTTCTAAGAAAGTTTTAATATAATCTAAATCAGTAATATCACTAGGTCTTGCGTTTAATTCTACAGGGAATGTAACTACTTTATATGCAGATTGTGGGAAACAAATTTCAGCCATTAATCTTACTGTTTTAGCTTCTTTTGGTAAATGTAATGTCTCATAATCATAAATTAGATATGGGTCTTCTGCAATCCATCTAATTCTTCCACCAAAATTTGGAAGTTCAGTCGGAAGTTTTAATCCTTCAACTAAATCAGTATTTTCAATAAACTCTTTAATATATTTTTCAGCTCTTTTAACTCTTTCATTATATGAAATACCTAAAGAAATAAATTCAAAAGTTTTTGTATATATTTGTCCATCTCTTTCTAGAGTACATGTGATTGAAACTTCTTCGTCAAACTCATGTTCAATTTTCTTGCCTTCATCAGTCATAAATTCAGGATTATTAGAAGTATAAGAAATTACAACGTTACTACTACCGAACTTTTTAGGTAAATTTAAATCTCCATTTTCTATTTCATCAATATAGCCTTCAATATTATTAAAGACATTATTAAAGAAACTTGATAAATCTTTTGATGGTTTCTCACCACAAATACAAGAACCATTAATAAATTCATGTACATGTTCTTCATAATTTGGATCGATTTCACCACATTCACACTCACCTTTAATGAATTCATGTGTATGCTCCTCTAACTGATCACATCCAATTAAAAAGAATAAACATAAAAATAAAAATATTGAGAAAATTTTTGTTTTGTTCATATTATAGTCTCCTTATTTACTACATTATAACATTTTTGATTTTAGTTTGTAAATTTTTTGTATAACTTTTTCTCATTTTGTCATAAAATGTAAAAAAACTAGTGTTTAAAATAACACTAGTTTTATTTTTTTATTTTACAGGTGTTAGTAAACCATTTGGATATCCTTCTGTAAACACACCATATCCATAACCTGGAATATAATTATCCCATGAACCACTTCCTGGAACAATACGGTCTGAATACATAACAAATCCACCATCACCATATAAAGTTATACCAGTAAGGAAGTTTTCAACAGCAAATTTTTCAAGTATACCAATAATCTTAGTTCTTTCTTCATAAGAAGAAGCTACGTATGAGAATACTTGTCCACCTTCTGGAACTACTGGAGCAGCTTCTGCATTTGGTTCAGACCAAACACCCATGTAGTGTTGAGAGCAAACTGATTCAGCATTTGTAGATGAATATAAAGATAGATATGTAGATCCTGGAACACCAGCAATTTTACTATCAAAGTATACATCATAACCAATGAAACCATTTATTTTAGCATTATATTCAGCTGGAATAGTAAATGAAACGATACCATCATTGTCTTGGAATTCAACATAGATTTCTTCGTAATCTCCACCTTGGTAGTAAACTTCATAGTTACATACAGCAATTTTAGAAACTGCAAATTCTGTATTTATATCATCAACACCTTCCCACTTGATTTCAACATCTACAGAACCATCTTCATTAACTGTTTGAGCAACTAATACAGCATCTACTAATGACCCAGCAAGTTCACCATCAATAACATAAGCACCGCTATCAGCAGCTTGCCATAAAGCATTATATGACCAATACATTCCATCATAGAAGATTTGATCAGAAACTTTTCCTGTATCTGTACCCCAGTTTAAAGTAAATCCTGAAGTGTTGTCAGATCTTAATACTTCTAAGAAGTCAAGTGGATTTAATGCGCTACCAGAAATTGAACCAAATCCAATGTCGAATTGACCAACCATCATTTTCTTGTAATATACATCAGACCAAATTTGAGCAACCCAGTGAACACATTTAACTGTTAATCCACCGCCGCAACTATTGAATGCATCTTCGATATATTTAGCTAAGATAACACCTTCTGCATCAACTTGAGCATGAGTTTGCCAAGTGATTTCAATTTCGATAGTGTCGCCAGCTTTGTAAGTCCCATTAGCAATTAATTCATCACAAGCAGCTTTGAAGAATGATTGAGCTAATTCGAAGTTATATCCATAACCGTCAGTATTAGCTAAAGTGGTTTCAGTAGCTAGCCTATGTGCTTCAGTAGAGTTATAAGTTATACCCTTTTCTGGGTCAGAAAGATAATTTGAACCAAAGTAGTTACCAGTTGGAGTTGCCTTCAACATCATATCTGCATATTCTTTTCTGTTGATAGAATAACTTAAACCACGCAAGAAGTTATCATTACTCATTAGTGGTTCACATTCCCAATAATTTTCTTTTTCAGTTTGAGAAACTGAACCATTTTCACCGAATAATGCTTCCCATTCTTCTTGTGTACAAGAGTTAATGTTTAATTTTAATGTATTACTGTCCGGTACAATAGCTGTTAATTCATGATCTTTATAATTTTCCAATCGAGTTGTAGGGATACTTGCAGCATCTAAGTGACCAGCTAAGAATTCTTTAAATACAACTTCTGTATCACCTATATTGTTCTGTATAACTTGAATATGTACACCTGGAAAATTATACATATTTCCGCTATCAATCATATCGTTTTTAACAAATACAATTTCTTTCCAAAAATCCCAACTTTTAGCTACATAATAACCAGTAGAAAGAGTTGTATCAACTGGAGATAATGTATTGTCTGTACTAAATGTACCATAGTATTTCAAACCACCAACTAATTGAATAAATTCTTCTGGAAGTGGTGTATATAAGTTAGAAGACAAATAATACATAGCATAGAATGGGTTACAAGGAACGTTGAATTCTACTTGAATATACCATTTTCCATCTCTTTCAACGATATCATAACATACGTTTTCCCATAATGCATCCACTTCTTGTTTACTTAATTTGTTAGCAGTAGCAGTATAGTATTCACTAAGACCTTTAATAGAACCATCGCCAGTTAAACTATTAGAACCTTGTGAAATACTATTAAATTGATTGTACATATGTTTCAAAGTTGTTAAATAGTCTTCAGGTTTAACTTCCTGACCTTTAAATTTAGCGAATTCAGGATAAGTTGATAATGTGTTATATTTTAATTCAGTGCCAACTTTAACTTCAAATTCATATTTAGTACCAAGGTTAATTTCATTACCTTCACCATCTATTAATGGATTTAATAATCTTGGTTTTTCATTTGCAATAACATTATACCATTCATAACCATCTTTATATTCATTCATTCTAGTTCCCCAGAATCCGTTATGAATATATTCACTTAATTTACCAACTGTTGATTGTTTAGAGTTCCAATAATTAACTGAACCTAAATCTTCAATTAGAGCAGTATGATAATAATACTCCTCACTAGTAGCAGTGTCAAATTTCGCATATAAAGTTACATTTCTATGTGGTAAATCGAAAGTTTTTTCTACCTTTGTCATGTATGTATCTTCTAAATACCATCCATTAAAAACATATTGACTCTTTTTTGCTGACGGTAGAAAATCGTTTGAGAATTCTGTAAATTCATAAATTACTTCACCATTAAATTCACCACCATTTAATTCATAATGAATATAATATATTTTTTCAAGAATCGGATATAAATCAATATTGTTTGTAACAACATCTTTACTGAAGTTCCATTCTTTATAATTAGTTTGCCAACCTTTAAATATGTACCCTTCATTTTCATATAAAGGGATATCAGTAATATACGATCCTTCTGGAACTAATATTTCTTTAATTAGTTGTCCATTTTGACCTATGAATTTAACTGTATACTCTTGCACTTCAGGTTCAGTATTTTCAAAATCGCTTGATTCAAATAAAACATCCCAATCATAATCATCTATGTCTTTCCACATATATTGACCATTTTTAGTAATAACTTCGTATTTACCGTTAGATTTATTACCAATTGTTAAAAACCAGTAAATTTTTGTACTTTTATCGCCTAGTTGTTTTGCAACTTCATATGCTTCAACACCAAGATTTTTATCTGATTGAAATATATTCAATGTACTAAGTTCAAGCAACGAAATCCATTTTGTACCATTTTCTAATTTCCATACTACGTTTGTTGGTGTTGTTGAAAATTCAATTTTATCATCTAATGTTCCTTTTAAATATTTTAAAGAAACTAATTTATTCCAGTCATTAGAATCAATAAATTTCCACAAAACAAATTTATCATTCACAGACAATACTATCAATTTAGTTTGATCATTAGTATTTAAAAGTAACCATTCATCAAGTGTTCCTGAATAACCATTTTCTCTAACTAATTCAAAAGAGCTTTTTTCTTCAGTACCTTTTAAACAGTTTAACCAACTATTATAATCACCTTTAAAGCCTGATGTTTTCGCTATTTCATAGATAGTAGATGTTTCTTGTTTTTCATGTCCTTCGTTATTATCTTTTTCACAAGATACTAACGCTGTAACAAAAAAGAATACTAATACAAAACAAAATATTTTTTTCATTTTTCTCCTCCAATTTTAGTATAGCTAGTAACATTATAACATATTATATATAAGAGGGAACGAATATGCAAAAAGAAATTGATATAATTAAAAGAAATATTAAAAAACCAAACTATAATTTAGAAATCAGTAAAGAGTTAGATGTAAGTGAAACTCGAATTTCTTTAGTTAATTACGAAGAATATATTTTAAAAGAGTTACACAAAAAAACAAAAAAGGAAACTAATTAGTTTCCTTTTCATCATTATAATAAACTTTCCACAAATATAAACCTTGTGGCGGAGCTACATATGGTGCATATTTTCTATCTCTACCTTCTATTACGTCTTTGATATGGGCAGGTTCAAATTTA
>CAJGDR010000064.1 GCA_904502205.1 uncultured Bacilli bacterium | reverse complement strand
TATGAAAATGTTGTTATAGAAAAACAACAAACAATAGACTTACCAACACCAATCAAAAAAGGTTATAAATTCTTAGGTTGGTATCCTAGTAAAAAGTTTATAAAGGGAACTGAAGTTACAGAAGAGACTATTGTTGGTAAAGATATTACATTGTATGCTAAGTGGGAACCAATAAATGTAAAAATTTGTATTGACTTAAATGGAGGAACGCCAAAACAAGAAATGCAAGATGTTTACAATGTTAAGTCTAATGAACTGATTGTGTTACCAAAAGTATACAAAGAAGATTGTATTTTTGCAGGATGGTATGTTGGTAATACAAAACACGATAATAAGGAACCGTTCCTTGAAGATACAACTTTAGTTGCTAAATTTGTACCATTATCTGAGTTAGAAAGTGAATATAATATTACATTAGAATTAAATGGTGGTTCTTTTTACGATATAAATGAACCGTTAAGTCAACAAACATTAGATAGTTATAATTATTTATACATGAAAAATGATAATTTTACAGATCAAGTTAATAAAATTCATTATGAATTTATTAGTGATTTTAGTGAATTTTATAATGCGAGAAGTTATTCATATTATGTTAAAGACGATTTCTTTAATTTTTCATATGAACATAGTTTGATTGGAAATACTGCTTTCTTTAGTAATGATTATTATTTATCAAAATGGATTTGGTTAATTCAATATTTAGAAGTTTTAGCTGAACCTCAAAATAAAATTTATTTCCAAGAATTATATCTTAATAATTATCCAAAAAACAATAAAACATATTTCACTGAATCAGCAAGTATTCGAGCTGAATTTATGGGATTCTTAGATGTAGATAAATTTATATACGAAAATAATGATGTACGATTTGAATCTCATGCTTACAATGAACAAGAAATTTTAAATGTACAAAATTTATTTAATTTAACAAAATATGTGCCAGGCGTTGAAATGCCAATTCTTGCACCTATCAAAGATGGATATATCTTTAAAGGATGGTATGATAATCCTGATTTTGAAGGTGAAGCAATTTGGAAAATTGATAATACTTGGTATTGGGATATTAAACTATATGCAAAATGGGAGGAAATCTAAAATGATTAAAACAATAAAATTTAGTATTTTATGTTTATTGTTATTTTTAATAGCTGGTTGTGTAACTCCTCAACCAACACCAGATGACAATAAACCTATTGAAAAACCAAATATCACATTTAATACAAATGGTGGTGAAGAAATTGAACCTATGACAGGTTTAACTGCTGGTGAAAAAGTAAAATTACCTGAACCAACAAAAGAAGGAAATATGTTTATTGGTTGGTATGATAATGAAGACTTTGATGGTAAATCATATGAAGGGTCATATACATATAAAGAAGATGTAACACTTTATGCATGTTGGATGACATTACAATATAAAATTTATTTCCATAGTGATGAAGTAGAGCTTACTACATTAAATCAAACATATAAATATGGTGATGAACTAGATTTACCTCTTCCAACAAGTTCAGTATACGATTTTGCTGGATGGTATTTAGATGGTGAAAAATTTACTGAAACAACAATGCCTGCTAAAGAAATTACATTAAAAGCAAAATGGGAACCTAAAAAATTCACTGTAACACTTGATTTAAATGGTGGTGAATTATCAGAAGGCAGCAATATTTTAGATAATGTAGCTGGTGGTTCAACTTTATCATTACCTGTTCCTAATAAAACAGGTTATGTATTTATCGGATGGTATACTTCTTTAGATAATCGCGGATTAAAATTTACAGAAAATGATGTTATTACAGAATCAATTACTTTATATGCTAAATATGAATCTCTTGGAAACTTAGAATCAGAATATGCAATTAATTATGAATTAAATGATGGAAACTTTGAAGGTAATTATCCTGAAGTTTATGAAGTAGGTAAAGTAACAGTACTTGCTAATCCAGTAAAATCTGGATACAATTTTGAAGGTTGGTATGAAAGTCCATTATTTATCGGAGAAAGGGTAACAGAAATTTCAGCAAACCAAATTGGTGAAATTACGTTATATGCTAAGTGGATGGAAGTAAAAGATACTTATCAAGTTAAATTTATTAATCATTTAAAACAAGAAACAATTGTTGATGTTCCAAGTGGACAAAAAGTAAAAGCAATAGATGCTGGAAGTTATCAAGGTGAAACATTAATTTGGTATCAAGGTAACAAAGCATTTGATTTTGAAACACAAATTTATGAAGATATCACTTTATATGCTAACTGGGCACAATTAGAAACAACTATTTTAACAATGCTTAATGATGTTGCGTTTGACAATATTGAATTATTATCAAAAGTAAATGTATCTGGTAAAACATTTAATATTCTTTGGTCATCAAGTGATCCTTATACAATGTCAAATAAAGGTGTTACTAATCCAGCTCGTGTTGATACTGAAATTACTTTAACTGCTAAATTTAGTTATAATGGTTCTACAATTGAACAACCATTTAAAGTAATTGTTCCTAGAATTGTATTTGATAGTTTAAGTGATGTTAAACCAGTATTTGCATATGTATATTCATCAAGCTATAAAGGATTTACTGATACAGCAAGAGAAACTTTAGACGTTGTTAATATTTCATTTGGACGTGTTAGTGATGATGGTGTTGTTGATTTATCAGAATTAAAGAACATTGAAGATATCATGCAAATTAGAAAAACTGGTACACGTGTTGTACTTTGTATTGGTGGTTACGGTTCAAGTTGTAAACAATTTAGTGATGCAGCATACACAGCAGCAGGAAGAACTAAATTAGCACAATCAATTTTAGAAGCTGTAGAAAGATATCACTTTGATGGTGTTGATATTGACTGGGAATATCCAGGATATGAAACTGGAAGAGATGTAACTGTTGATAGACCAAACTTTACTGCTATGATGGCACAAATTGCTAATACATTAAAGAATGTAAATCCAGATTACTTAGTAACATCAGCTGTTCCAGGTGGACCATGGGGTGTTGACCGTTATGATGTTTCTGCATTAAATGATATTTTAGATTATATTCACTTAATGACTTATGACTTCCATGGTAGTACAAAAGCTGTTCACCACACTGCATTATATTCATCATCTAATACTTCAAGTGGATGTAGTGTTGCTGATACAATCAGAGTTTATAAAGAACGTGGTGCATCTATTGAAAAACTAGTTGTTGGTGTTGCGTTCTATGGACGTGTTTATACTTTAGGTGGTGCTGCAACTACTGATAAAGGTGTTGGTTCTACTAATGTTATTGAAAGTGGAAAACATATCACATATACTGATATTATTAAAAAATATTATAACGATCCAGTTGTTAAAAACAGAATGATTTATTATTATGATACTAAATCATGTGCTCCATCAATTTATGATCCTGCAACTAATACAGTAATTTCATTTGATGATCCAAACTCAATCGATGCAAAATGTCAATATGTTTGGAACTATGATTTAGCTGGTTTAATGTACTGGGAAAATGGTGAAGATACAACTGATATCTTATTAAAAGCAATTAATAAAGGTATGAAATAAAATAGGAGGGCTTGCCCTCCTTTTATTTATTGCAAAATTATAATAAATGTGGTATACTAATAAAGGTGATAATATGCGACTTGATAAGTTTATAGCAGAATGTTTAAAAGTATCTAGAAAAGATGCTAAAACAATAATTAAAAAGAAACTTGTAAAAATTAATAATGAAATTATTAAGAATGATAGTTATAATGTTCAATTAGATACTGATATCGTCACATATCAAAACGATGTATTAAAGTATGAACAATATATATATTTGCTGATGCATAAACCAAGCGGTTATGTAAGTGCAAGAGTTGATAACTTAAATAAGACAGTAATGATGCTTGTCCCTAATGAATACTTAGTTAAAGATTTAACGATTGTTGGACGTCTTGATATTGATACTGAAGGAGTATTACTTTTAACAAATGATGGTTCACTTGTTCATAATTTAACATCACCTAATCATAATGTATCTAAAACATATTATGTTGAATTTGATGGAGTATTAAAAGAAAATGCTAAAGCGTTAGTTGAATCAGGAATTGAAATAGAAGATTATATTACAAAACCAGGTTTATTAAATGTCATTTCAAGTAACCAAGCTGAGATTACAATTAGTGAAGGTAAATTCCATCAAGTTAAGAAAATGTTCGAAAAACTTAATACTAAAGTCACGTATTTAAAAAGAATTAAATTTGATACTATTACTCTAGATAATTTAGAACTAGGGAATGTAAGAAAATTAACAGAAGAAGAAATAGAAATATTAAAAGGTAAATAATATGAATATAGAAATTCAAAGAAGCTTAATTACAAAGTTTCGTAAAACAATATATCGAAAAGTTGTAAAAGCAATTGAAACATATAATTTAATCGAGCCAAATGATAAAATAGCTGTGTGTATTAGTGGTGGAAAAGATTCGATGTTACTTGCACTTTGTATTCAAGAATTACAAGCTCACGGACCAGTACCATTTGAAGCTGTATATATATCTATGAATCCTGGGTATAATGATGAAAATCTCCAAAAGATTAAAGATAACGCAAAATTATTAGATATAGATATTGAAATATTTAATACATCAATTTTTGATTATGCTACTTCACAAGACGAAAACCCATGCTATATATGTGCTAGAATGCGTCGTGGTTATTTATATAACTACGCATTAAAACTTGGATGTAATAAAATTGCGTTAGGTCATCACGCAGATGATGTTATAGAAACAACTTTGCTTGGAATATTTTATAGTAACGAAATTACATTTATGAGACCAAAACTAAGATCTAAAAACTTTGGTAATATGGAACTTATTAGACCGCTTTATATGGTTAAAGAAGAAGATATTCTAAAATGGAAAAAATATCATAATTTAGATTTTATCGGATGTGCTTGTCCATTAACTAAAAACATAGATGTAATAGATTCTAAACGAAAAGAAGTAAAAGAGATTATTAAAGAATTAAAAAAATACAATGAAGAAGTAGATGATTGTATTTTTAGAAGTATTCACAACATTAATCTAGGTACAATTGTTGGTGTTAGAAAAGACGAAAAGAGATATTCTTTTAATGATATTTACGAAATAGAAGGTAATAGTGATGCTAAGTAGAATTAGATTAATGTTACAAGATAAAGTAGGGCTATTAAAAGATAAACATATTGCAGTATTTGGACTCGGTGGTGTTGGTGGTTAT
>CAJGDR010000063.1 GCA_904502205.1 uncultured Bacilli bacterium | reverse complement strand
GAAGAAACAAAAGAAGATGTTCGTGTTGTTTCAATTAAACAAATAGGATAGGAGAGTAATCATGAAAGTATATAAAGTAAAAGTTAATGGTAAACTTTTCGAAGTAGAACTTGAAAGTGTTTCTGAAAACAATCAAACAATTGCAGCGCCTGTTCAAGCTGCTCAACCAGTTCAAGCTGCTGCACCTGCTTTAGGTGGTGCTGGTGCTGAATTAAAAGCTCCAATGGCTGGAACAATCTTAGACGTTAAAGTAAGTGTTGGACAAACAGTTAACGTTGGTGATGTTGTATGTATTTTAGAAGCAATGAAATTAGAAAACGAAGTTGTAGCTGATGTTGCAGGTGTTGTTAAATCAATCGCTGTATCTAAAGGAACAAGCGTTTCTAACGGACAAGTAATTGCTATAATAGGATAAGATAAATGATTTATTCAAATTCAATGTTCGGTCAATTATTCAAAAACTTCTTTGAGCAAATGGGTTTTTTTACTGACGGTAAGATTGATACAATTAATTTAATTTTTAGAATTGCAATGATTGCTGTAGCTTGTTTATTAATATTCTTAGCTATTGCAAAAGGTTTTGAACCATATTTATTAATTCCAATTGGAGTAGGTATGCTACTTGCAAACCTTGCACCAACACTTGTTGCAGGACCTGTTGGTGATGCTGCGCCTGGACTTTTATGGTCTTTCCAAAGAGGTATTGCTTGGGAAATCTTTCCACCACTAATCTTTTTGGGAATCGGTGCAACAACAGACTTTGGTCCACTAATCTCTAGACCTTCTAGTTTATTACTTGGTGCTGCTGCTCAATTTGGTATTTTCATTACATTTGTCGGTGCATTAGTTTTAGGATTCGACGCATTACAAGCTGCGTCAATTGGTATCATTGGTGGAGCAGATGGTCCAACAGCTATTTTCCTTTCAAACAAATTATTGAACGGAACAGTAGGTGGTGAACAATTAAAAGCATCAATCGCTATTGTTGCATATTCATATATGGCACTTGTGCCAATTATTCAACCACCAATTATTAAAGCATTAACTTCTAAAGAAGAACGTCAAATTAAAATGGTTGAACCTAGAAAAGTTTCAAAACGTGAAAAAATCATGTTCCCAATTATCGTTATGATTGTTGTAATTATGTTAATTCCATCATGTGCTCCTTTAATTGGTATGCTTATGCTTGGTAACTTAATTAAAGAATCTGGTGTTGTACCTAATTTAGTAGATGCAGCATCTAAAACTTTAATGTATATGATTACAATTTTATTAGGTCTTGCTGTAGGTGCTAAAGCAACGTTTACAACTTTAAATCAAGTTTTAGACTTCTTAAAGATTCTAGTTCTTGGTATGGTTGCATTCAGTATGGCAACAGCAGCGGGTGTATTAGTTGGTAAACTTATGTGCAAACTTTCTAAAGGTAAAATTAATCCAATGATTGGTGCTGCTGGTGTATCAGCCGTTCCAATGGCAGCTCGTGTTGTTCATAAAATTGGTCTTGAAGAAGATAAATCTAATTACTTATTAATGCATGCAATGGGTCCAAACGTTGCGGGTGTTATCGGTAGTGCGGTTGCAGCCGGATTACTTCTAGGTATTTTAGGATAATAAAAAGGTAAGAATTTCTTACCTTTTTTTCTTTTTGTGTGATATAATATATTTGGTGATAATATGAATAACTATTTTAAACATCTTGAGATTGTTGATTCAATTGACTCAACAAATAAAGAATTAAAAAAAGATCAATATAATTTATATGATAATTATGTTTTAATAGCAAAAGAACAAACAAATGGACATGGTAGACTTACAAGAACATTTGTTTCAAATAAAGATGTAGGTCTTTATATGAGTATTAGAATTAAACCTAATATTGAGATTGACCGATTAAATAATATTACTTGTGTTATTTGTGCTATTGTTTGTAAATCTTTAGAAAAGCAATTAAATATTCCAATTGATATTAAATGGGTAAATGATTTATATATCAACAGTTTAAAAGTTGCTGGAATTTTAGTAGAATCTAAAATTAATTTTAATACTAATAAATTTGATTATTTAGTAATCGGTATTGGTATAAATCTATATAATCAAGAATTTGATGAAAGTTTAAAGAATATTGCATCAAGCATTGAAAAAGAAACCGGTGTTAAACTTGATAAAAATTTATTAATAGAAGATATCTTGAATGAACTATCAAGTTATCTTAAAGATTATAATTCTTTTGAATATATGAAATATTATATTTCAAGATCATTTATAATTGGTAAAAAGATTAAATTACAAACTTCATTAGAATTAATTGATTGTGAAGTAATTGATATTAATTATTCTGGTGAGTTAATTGTAAAATATCAAAATAGTTTAAAAACGATTAATTCAGCTGAAATAATAAAAACATACATTTAAAAACCCTTTAAATCTTCTAAATTTCAGATTTTTATTTTAAAACGCTTAGTAATCAAGAAAAATCATAAAAGTTTGATATTGGCTAAATTTTGACATTATTTTAAAGTTTTAAAAGACTAGTTTTCTAAAATATACAAAATCTACTAAATATAAATTTTATTGCTTGATTATTTAAAACAAATAGTTTATAATTACGATGAGGTGAAAACTATGGAAAACAAAAAACATATTATTGCGTTAATGTATGATTTCGATAAAACTTTGTGTGCTAAAGATATGCAAGAATATAGTTTTATTCCAAATATTGGAATGTCTTCTGAACAATTTTGGAGTGAAGCAAATAGAATATCTGTAAAGAATGATATGGATAGAATTTTAGCATACATGTATTTAATGTTAAAAACTGCTAAAAAGAAAGATTTACCTATTACTAAAGAATCTTTCCAAGCATTAGGTAAAGATGTTGTATTATACAAAGGCGTAAAAACATGGTTTAAAAGAATTAATGATTATGGAAAATCATTAGGTGTAGAAATTGAACATTATATTTTATCAAGTGGTCTTAAAGAAATTATTGAAGGAACACCAATTGCTGATGAATTCAAAAAAATATATGCTTGTGAATTTCACTATAATGAAAGAGGTAATGCTGACTGGCCACAACAAACAGTTAACTTTACAACTAAAACACAATTTTTGTTTAGAATTTCCAAAGGCGTATTAGACGTTACAGATGATGTAAGATTAAATACTAAAATTAAAGATGAAGATCGAAGAATCCCATATTACAACATGATTTATTTTGGTGATGGATTAACAGATGTACCATGTATGAAATTAGTAAAAGAATATGGTGGTCACTCAATTGCAATTTACAACAAAAAAGAAAAGAAAAAAGTAGAACCACTTTTAGTAGATGAACGTGTTAACTTCATTTGTGAAGGCGACTTCCAAAAAGATTCAGAACTTGAATTTATTGTTAAAAAATTAATTCAACAAGTAGCTGCATCAAATGATTTATTAGATTTATCAAAAAAACAATATCAAGCAATGAGGGATTAAGATGGATAAAGAACAAATACTAAATTCTGTCTTAGAGAAGTTTACTGGTAATATTAATGAAGATTTTAAACTTGTTTTAAAAGAAGCAGAACATTACCGTAAAATTTCACAATTTGATGTTATGAAAGATATTATTTATCTTTTAGAAAAAAGATATGGTGAAATGGGTAAACAAAAATTGATTGATGCTGCAAAAGACAATATCAATAAAAGAAAAGATTTATATAAACAAATGATTGATTTGGAAAAGAAGAAAGAATATATTAAAGCTCAAGAATTAGTTGTTAAATTAATTGATACTTTTCCAATGGAAAGACCACTTCAAGATAATGAAGTAGTTTATTCATTTAATAATTTATTTGAACATATGTATTATTTATTAAATTATAATACTGAACATAAAAATGTTATTAAGTACGAAGAACCAGTTGCTAATTATTATTTTCATTTAGGATATAATTTATTTAATTTAGAAGATTATGAAGAAGCGATTGAAGTATTAGATAAATCAATTGAACTAAATCCAGTTCAAGTAGATTCTGTACTTTTACAAGCAGAAGCATATTTAAAGCTAGGTCATACTAATAAATTTTTAGATAATATTGACCGTGCATTACTTGATGCAAGTAATAAATTTCAAGTAGCTAATGCTTATTTTTTACTTGGTAAATACTATTATGATTTAAATAATAAAGATGTTGCTTATGCATGTTGTGTATTATCTCGTAATTTTATAATTACTAAAGAACTTGATAATTTATTTAATGCTGTTAAAAATATGCCTGGTGAAAATATTGACTTTAGAGATATTCAAAAACTTCAAGACATTTTGAAATCACAAAAAATTCAATTTGGTCCAAGTACAAAAGTATTAAATACTTTAAAGAAATTACTTGCTGATCCAAAGACACAAGAGTCACTTCCTATCTATTATTACTTTATGACTATCGCTTATGAATTAACGCATGACTTTAAGATTAAAGAGCAATTAGAGGAGTTAAAAAAGAAACTAGAATCAATAAAAACAAATAAGACTGAATAAAAAATTATTCAGTCTTTTACTTTAAAAATTATTGTAATTTACTAGATAAAAAATTAAAAATATGATATAATAATCTAAAGAAAGGAAGGTAAAAATTATGCGTAAAATTCTGATAATATTATTACTACTATGTTCATTTACGCTTGTTAGTTGTCGTGATGATGAACAAGATTTACCAATTGTAGTTGCTACAATCTTCCCACAATATGATATTGTTAGAAGTTTAGCTGGCGAGTACGTAGATTTAAAAATGGCTGTACTACCCGGTGTTGATACACATAATTATGATCCTTCTGTTGAGGATATGATTTTAATCAAGAAAAGTTCACTATTTATTTATACAGGTGACTTTATGGAAAACTGGGCTAGCGAAATAGGTGCGACAAATACTTTAAATCTTTCAAAGATTGAAGGTATTAGTATTACTAATATTGAAGAAAAACATGAACACCATGAGCATCATTCACATGATATTGATCCACATATTTGGACAAGTTTAACTCATCTTAAATTAATGGTTCAAGAAATTAGTAAAAAGCTACAAGAACTATTACCAGAACAAAAGAGTCATATTCAACAAAATGAAAAAACATATCAAAGCGAACTTGATAAAGCAATTATAATGATGAATGATTTATCAAAAATGGCTGAAGGTAAAACATTCTATTTTGGTACACCATTTGCATTTTATTATTTATTTGAAGAATTTAATTTAAAATATAAATCGGTTTATGTAACATGTTCAATTGAAGTCGATCCATCAATTGATGATATTATTGAAATGACTAATGAAATTAAAAATAATAATGTTCCAGTTATTTATGTAAAAGAACTTACAAAAAGAAGTGTTGCTGAAAGTATTGTTAGTGGTACATCATGTCAAATTGTTGAACTTCATTCTGGTCATAATTTATCAAAAGAAGATT
>CAJGDR010000062.1 GCA_904502205.1 uncultured Bacilli bacterium | reverse complement strand
TAGCAGATCAAAAAGATAAAGAAAAAGAGAAAGCAAAACTTGAAGCTGAAAAGGCTAAAGAAAAAGCTAAATTAGAAGCTCAAAAAGCTAAAGAAAAAGAAAAAGCAAAACTTGAAGCTGAAAAAGCAAAAGAAAAAGCTAAATTAGAAGCTCAAAAAGCTAAAGAAAAAGAAAAAGCAAAACTTGAAGCTGAAAAGGCTAAAGAAAAAGCTAAACTAGAAGCTCAAAAAGCTAAAGAAAAAGAAAAATTAGCAGCTCAAAAAGCTAAGGAAAAAGAAAAAGCTAAACTAGAAGCTCAAAAAGCTAAAGAAAAAGAAAAAGCAAAACTTGAAGCTGAAAAGGCTAAAGAAAAAGCAAAATTAGAAGCTCAAAAAGCTAAAGAAAAAGCTGCATAATAATACGTTGATGAAGATTAGTAAAATAGGTAATATATTCAGAGAGTCGTTGTTTGGTGTGAAACGATTATATCCTATTCGAAGCTCCTTCTGAGTGGAATTAATACTTCCCGCTTGCAAGCGTTAAAACTATTTGAGGGCACATTTATTGTGAAATAGGATGGTACCGCGATTATAATCGTTCCTAGTTTATCTAGGGGCGATTTTATTTTGGAAAGGAATTATTTATGAAAAATTTAAAGGCACATGAAATTAGACAAATGTGGTTAGATTTTTTTAAGAGCAAAGGGCATGAAGCAACTCCAAGTGCATCATTGTTACCACAAGATGATCCAACTTTATTATGGATTAATGCTGGTGTTGCACCATTGAAAAAGTATTTTGATGGACGTGAAAAACCAAGTAATCCTAGACTTTGTAACGCACAAAAATCAATAAGAACAAATGATATAGAAAATGTTGGAAAAACTGCTAGACATCATACTTTTTTTGAAATGTTAGGAAACTTTTCAATAGGAGATTACTTCCGCCAAGAAGTATTAACTTGGGCTTATGAATTATTGTTTTCTCCTGAGTGGTTTGCTTTTGATAAAGATTTAATTTACATAACATATTATACAAAAGATTTAGAAACATTTAATAAATGGGTATCATTAGGTGTTAAAGAAGATCATTTAATTGCTTTAGATGATAACTTCTGGGAAATTGGTGAAGGACCATGTGGACCTGATACTGAAATTTTCTTTGACCGTGGAATCAAATATGATCCAGAAAACATTGGTATCAAAATGATTAAAGAAGATATTGAAAATGATCGCTATATTGAAATTTGGAATATTGTATTTAGTCAATTTAATTCACAAAGCGGTAAAGCTCGTGAAGATTATCCAGAACTTCCTAGTAAAAATATTGATACAGGCGCAGGTCTAGAAAGACTTGCATGTGTAATGCAAGAAACTGAAACTAACTATGAATCAGACTTGTTTATGCCTATGATCAAATATTTAGAAGAAAAAACTGGTATTGAATATGCTGGACAAATGGCGTTTAAAGTTATTGTAGACCATATTCGTAGCATCACATTTGCATTAAGTGATGGTGCAACATTCGGTAATTCAGGACGCGGATATGTTTTAAGAAGAATTTTAAGAAGAGCTGTAAGATATGCTAAAAAATTGAATATTAATTCACCATTTTTATACCAAATGGTTCAAATTGTTGCTGATAATATGAAAGAATATTATCCATACTTACAAGAACAAGTATCTTTAGTAGCAAAATTAATTAAAATCGAAGAAGAAAATTTCTGGAAAACACTTGAAAAAGGTGAAAAGAAACTTGTTGAATTAATTGAAAATTTAGATGGTAATACTTTAAAAGGTGAAGATGTATTCTTACTATACGATACATTTGGATTCCCATTAGAACTTACAATTGAAGCTGCTTCAGAACACAACGTTTTAGTTGATGAAAAAGGTTTTGCTGAACAATTAAATTTACAAAAAACAAGAGCAAGAGCTGCTAGAAATAATGTTCAATCAATGAATAACCAAAATGAAGATTACTTAAACTTTAATAAAGAATCTGAGTTTATTGGCTATGATTTACTTGAAACAACAGCTAAAGTTATTGCGGTATTTGAAAACGAAAAATTAGTTGATGCTGGAACAGGAGAATTAGTGCTTGTTACTGATAAAACACCATTCTATGGTGAAAGTGGTGGACAAGTTGGCGACAAAGGATATGTAGTTGTAGATGGAGAAAGTTTAGAAGTATTTAATACATTTAAACTTCCTAATGGTCAACATGCTATTCAATTAGAAAGCAATGTTGAAATTAATGTAGGTCATTCTGTTATCTTAAGAGTTAATGATAAATTAAGACAATCTACATCTAAGAATCACTCTGCAACTCACTTGTTAAATCAATCATTAAGAAATGTTTTAGGTAAACATGTCGTACAACAAGGTTCACTTGTAAATGATAAACGTTTAAGATTTGACTTTAATCATTATGAAAATGTTACAAATGAACAACTTTTAGAAATTGAAAAAAATACTAATGAAGCTATTTTAAGTAATTACGAAGTTAAAGTGATTAACACATCAGTTGAAAATGCTAAAAAACTTGGTGCACAAGCATTGTTTGGTGAAAAATACGGTGATGTTGTTAGACTTGTTGATATGGATTACAGTAAAGAATTATGTGGTGGTACACATGTTGGAAATACTGGTGAAATTGGTAAACTAGCTATTTTATCAATTGAAAGTAAAGGATCAGGTATTTTCAGAATCGAAGCAGCTACTGATGATAAAATCGAAGAACAAATTAATGAAACTTTAGCAAATATTAATAGCACAATTGATGAATTAAAAATTAAAATTAAAGATATTTTAAATCTTTCTGATAAAGAGGGTATTAAACTTTCTTATAACGAATTAATCAGTCCAAAATTTGTTGGAAGTTATGAAGATATTATTGCTCAAAAGGAATATGCTTTATTACTACAAAAACAATGTAAAGATTTAGAAAAAGCTTATAATAATCAATTAAGAAATAAAAATTCTGTTGATTCATCAACATTTGCTGATCTTGTTGTTCAAATTGGTGATTATAAAGCCTTAGTAACAAACGTAGAAAATGTAGAAGTTAACATTTTAAAAGACTTAGTAGACAACTTAACAGCTAATGTTGACAAAATGTTAGTATTTGTTGCAGATAAGATGGATGGAAAAATTGTATTCGTTTGTAAAGCAAAAAATGTTCCATTTAATGCTGGTCAATTAGTTAAAGAAGCTGCAATCATTACTGGAGGTAATGGTGGTGGACGTCCTGATTTCGCACAAGCTGGTGGACGTGATCTAAGTAAAATTGATGAAGCACTTGCTGTAATTAAAGAAAAAGTTGGTATGTAATGCGATATTTAGGATTAGATTTAGGAAATAGAACTGTAGGTATTGCAATAAGTGATGGTTTAGGAATTGTTGCAACTGGAATTGAAACTTACAGGTTTAAAGAAAAAGACTTGCAAAATGCATTTAATTATGTTAAAATGATTATCGATGATCGTAATGTTGATAAAGTTGTTTTAGGTCTACCAAAAAATATGGATGGTTCTTTAGGGTTCCAAGCTGAATATGTTATGGAATTTAAGGGAATGTTAAATGCTGCAGGTGTTGAAGTAGAACTTTTTGATGAAAGACTTACAACAATGGAAGTTACTAAAATTATGATTGGTGCCGATTTATCAAGAAATAAACGTAAAAAAGAAGTTGATAAGTTAGCTGCAGTTGTAATATTACAATCATATTTAGATAATATAAATAGAAAGGGAAGATAATTATGAAATATAAAAATTTTGAATTAAATAGTGATCAAGATAGTTTTTTAACTATTGTTGATGAAGAAGGAAATGAAGAACTTTGTCAAGTTATTTTTACATTTGAATCAGACGAATTAGGAAAAAAATATGTAATTTTCAGTCGTGTTTCTGATATTGAAAAATATTATTCAAATGAAGAATGTGATGATGAAAAAATTGAAGTTGGTGCAGCTCGTTACATTGAAGGTGAAGATGGATGCGGTGAACTTGTTGAAATTGAAACTGAAGAAGAATGGGAATTAATTGAAGAAGCTTTAGGAGAATTTGATTCTCAAGTAGAAGAACACAGTCATTGTGGATGTGGTTGTGGACATCATCATGAATACTGCTGTGATGATGAATGCGAATGTGATGGCGAATGCGAATGTGATGGCGAATGTCATTGCGATTGCGAAGATGACGACGAAGAAGAACATTGCTGCTGCTGTCATAAACATGAAGAATAAAAAAAATCGTCTTACGACGATTTTTTTATTTTATTTCTTGTGAGTAAATGATGTAATCTGCGATATCATCGTAGATTTTACCATTATCTTCAGTAATTTCAAAAACGCATTGATTATGCTTTGGAACAGCAATTGGGATTTGTGCAATAAGTTCAACACCTAAACTTTGAGCAGCCTTTAAACCACCCTCTTTTCCAAAAATGTAATGTGGTTTATTAGTTTCTTCATCTTTAAAATATGACATATTTTCTATTACACCAATAATTTCTTGTTCCATTTTCGTAGCAGCGATACCAGCTTTAATTGCAACATTTGTTGCAGCAGGGTGTGGAGTTGTGACTAATAACATTTTAGGATTTTTAACAAAGTTATTCATATCTAACATTACGTCACCTGTTCCTGGTGGGAAATCGATAATTATAACTTTTGTTAAAGGATTCCATGCAGTATCAAAGAAGAAGTATTCTAACATTTTATGTAACATTCCAGCACGCCAAATTACTGGTTCGTGCTCTCTTGTAAAGAATTCTGTTGAAATTACTTCTAATGATTCTTTTTTAAGAGGAATTATTTTACCGTTTTCATCCATAAATGGAATAGCGTGTTCCATTTCTAGCAATTCAGGAATACTTGAACCATAGATATCAGCATCAATAAGTGCAGTTTGAATTCCTTTTTTCATCAAACGATAAGCAATATTTGCTGCTACACTACTTTTACCAACACCACCTTTACCACTAATGATTCCAATACATGGAATACCAGAGTTAGCGATGCTTTCGTGAATTTTACGTTCATTTATTTCAAGCTTGATACCTTTGTGATTGTATTTACCTTTAACTAGTTTAATAATTTCTTTACGAAGATTTTCTGTTTCTTCAATTTTCTTTTCTACTAAAACTTCGATTAAAACAATATCTTTTTCGTCATCAAGACCTAAATGGGCTAAACCATTAGTTTTTGATAATGTTTCATTAACAGAAGGATCAATTAAATTAAGTAGATCATTTTTTAAGTTATTCATTTATTCTCCTTTCAGAGGAAATTTAAATTCCTCAATAAAACAATTTCCATTAGTTAAAATGTCATAGAGTTTACTCGCTTTTAATTCATACTTTAATAAAATATCATCACTTTTAGCGATGTTTAATATTAAATTACCATTAATATATTTTAGATATACTTGGCCTTTTTTGCTAAAACCGAGAATTCGAATATTGTTTTCATCAAAATTCAAATCTTTAGGTAATTGTAAGATCAT
>CAJGDR010000061.1 GCA_904502205.1 uncultured Bacilli bacterium | reverse complement strand
TATAGTGTATCAAAAATTGCGTTAGAACAATATGCACAAGCTTTAAGACAAGAACTTAATTTAATTAATCAATCTGTAATAACGATAATGCCAGGTGCAATCGAAACGCCACTTCAAGGTGCATCAATTCAAGATACATCTGATTTAGCTAACATTACAACTTTATATAAAAGGCAAGCAAATAAGTTTGTTAGCATTACTAAAAAGTTTATGGGTAAACCGCTTAAACCAATTAAAGTTGCTAATTTGATATTTAAAGTGAGTAATAAAAAAAGACCAAAATATACATATAAAATTCATCGTAATTTTGGACTTGTATTATTAAATTTATTACCAAAAAGATTACAATGTTATATTATTAAAAAAATTCTCAAATAATTGTATTATAAAAAGATTCCAAGAAATTTACTTGGAATCTTTTTTTATTACATTTATATGCCTAATGTATTGACAATGGGCATATTTTAGGTTATAATATGTATAATGGAGGCATTTTATGAAAGTAAGTGTTAATATTAAAATGGATGAAGAAATCCGTGATAAATCAAAAGAACTATTTAGTAAAATGGGTTTAGACATGACAACTGCTGTAAACATGTTTTTAATCCAAGCAATACGCCAAAACCAAATTCCTTTTCAAATAAAAGCGATATCTGAACAAGAAGAAATAGAAAAAATCGAAAGAATTATTTATCAAAAAATTCAAGAAAGTGAAACATTAAGTTAGAGGTGTTTTATGATTGAAATTAAAAACTTAAAAAAAGTATATAAAGTAAAAAAACGAAATGATGTTACAGCTGTAAATGATGTTACATTTACACTTCCTGATAAAGGAATGGTTTTTATTGTAGGAAAAAGTGGTAGTGGTAAAAGTACTTTACTTAATATGATTGGTGGACTAGATAGTGCAACTAGCGGTGAAATTATCGCTGATGGTAACAATATATTAAAATTATCAAGAGCAAAACTAACTAAATATCGTAGTTCATATGTTGGTTTTATATTCCAAGATTATCATATTTTAGAAAGTTTTACTGTAAGACAAAATATAGAACTTGCAATGGATATTGCAAACAAAAAAGAAGAAGATAAAATTAATCACATATTACAAGTGGTAGACTTAAGTTTATATGCAGATCGTTATCCATCCGAACTTAGTGGTGGACAAAAACAAAGAATTTCTATTGCCAGAGCACTTGTAAAAGATGCTAAAGTAATATTATGTGATGAACCAACTGGTAACTTAGATAAGAAAACATCATCTCAAGTACTAGATATGTTAAAGAAGATCTCACAAGAAAAACTTGTTGTAATTGTATCTCATAATATGGTTGATGCGAATACTTATGCTGATCGAATTATTGAATTATATGATGGTACAATCATCAGAGATCGACAAAGAACGAAAAATTACAGCAATGAATTTAAAATTGAAAACGATGTGATACATTTACCACATTATAATGATTTATCAACAAACGAATTAATCATTGTTAATGAAGCAATTCAATCAAGTAATGGTAATTTATCGATAAAACAAATTGATAACCGTTTTATTCCAACAGCAAAAATAGAAAACGAAATGGAAACATTTAACATTAGAGCTAAAAATATCACAAGAAAAACTTCAAAGAAATTATTTAGAATGTTTTTCAAAAATCGAAGTTTGGGAATTATTTGTAGTGTATTATTAGCATCTTTATTAATGGTATGTTTTTCAATCTTTCAATCGTTCTTAGAATTTGATGGAAATAATGAACTTTCAAAAAGTTTACAAAAACATAATATTTTATGTGTACCACTACAAAAAGGTAAATCTGATGATGGTGGGAATGTTGAGTTAAAAAATATCCAAAGAGTAAAGGATTCTGATATTCAAGGTTTTATAAATTCGGGATATCTTGGCAATATTTATTATAAATATAACAGTACATTACCTATTGCTGTTAGCTCGATGACTTACTCTATTGATTATGAACAATCAATGTCTATATCTTCTAATTTGAAAATGTTTTATACAAAAGAATCATTTGGTGTAATTAATTGTAGTGAAGAGTTCTTGAAAAAATGTTTTGGAATTGATGGTGAAATTAATTACTTAGCAAAATTAGATGATGAAGATATTAAAGAATATGGTATTTATATCCCAGATTATTTAGCTGATTCAATAAAATTTTATAATCCAAATAAAGAACTTGAATATAGTCAAATCTTAGGTGATTTTACAAGATATTCTACTACAGAAAAAATGCTTTTTAAATATGGATATATTAACGGCATATTTGAAACAAACTATGAAGTTAAATATAAAGAAATATTGGACAAATTTAATGAAGTATCAAATAATCCAGATTTAGCTGGAAAAGTATATAATGAAATTCAAACTAGTGATATATTTATCGATTTTACAATGTTTTGTATGAACTTCTTGTGTTATGGTTATAGCTTTTCAGAAAATTATGAAAGCAGTATAAATAATATTGAATATCGTAACTGGATCAATTTGAATGGTTTCTATGTTGAATCATCAAACGACTCAAAAGCATATCAAAGTTATAATTATAAGTTCTGTCATGATGAAGGGCTTAAAGAAGATGAAATTATCATTAGTTTAGAATTATATAACAAGTGGTTTGGAACATCATATAATAAATTTGAAGACTTACCTTCAAAAGAATTAAAACTAACTTATGCTAAATCGAAAACGGCAAACGGAACAGAAACATTTGAAAAAACATTAAAAATTGTTGGAACAAGAAAAGGTAATGCTCATTATATTAATTTAACAAAAAATAATGATTTAAGACAATTTGATATTATTAAGTATGGAATATATCTAGATAATCAAGAAAATATGGGTAATTTAATGGAAACAGCATCAGAATATCAATATGTAATTTGTTCTACTGATGCAAATAAGTTATCAACAATCAATCGTGTATTAAGTATCTTTGGTAAATTCTTTTATTTCATTGAAGTATTCTTTTTATTGGTAACGATTATTTTCTTAGTAAATATCGGATTATCAAGTATTAAGAAGAATAAGTACGAAATTGGTGTTTTAAAAGCTATTGGTACATTAAGTTTTGACATAGTTCGAATATTTATTAGGCAATCATTAATAGTTTGTGCATTAATTTTAGTAGTGGCAAATATCGGTATTTATGCGGGAACGTATGTTGCAAACAACATCTTGGTTAGTGCATTTGAAGCAGTACTAGATACTCAGTTTAATGAACTTAGATTAATCAACTATTTACCTCGTGTTGTAATGATAGATTTGATTTATATTGCTGGTGTTTCATTGTTATCATTTATTGTTCCTCAAATATTCTTATTTAGAATAAAACCAATTGATATTATTAGGGCGAAAGAATAGGTGAAGTATATGTTAGAAATTAAAAATTTAACTAAAATATATAAGACATCTCGAAAAGAAAAATGTATTGCTGTTAATGATATTACATTAGATTTACCGAGTAAAGGAATGATATTTGTTACAGGTAAGAGTGGAAGTGGTAAAAGTACTTTACTTAATATGATTGGTACTTTGGATAACATCACTTCAGGAGATATTGTTGTTGATGGTATTAGTTTTAAGAAATTTAAAGAAAAACAATTTCAACAATATCGTAGTTCATATTTAGGCTTTATTTTTCAAGACTTTTTATTATTAGAAGAATTTACAGTTAAAGAAAATATTGCTTTAGCTCTTAAATTATCAGGTAGTGAAGACGAAGAATATTTAAATGAAATTATAAAACGTGTTGATTTAGTTGGAAAAGAAGATAAATTTCCAAATGAATTATCAGGTGGTCAAAGACAACGTGTTGCTATTGCAAGAAGTTTAGTGAAAAAACCAAAAATGTTACTTTGTGATGAACCAACTGGTAATTTGGATTATAAAACATCAAAACAAATATTAGATCTTTTAAAAGAAGAATCAAAAACAAAACTTGTAATTGTAGTATCACACAATGGTGAAGATGCTGAAAATTATGCAGATCGTATTATTGAATTAATGGATGGAAAAATAGTTAAAGATCATACTAAAAATCCAGAATATTCTAATAACTTAGTGATTAATGAAAACTTTGTAATTTTGCCTCATCATAAAGATTTAACGAAAAAAGAAGTAGCTACACTTAATGAAAAACTAAAAACAGACAAATTTAAAGTAGCACAAAACAAAGGTGGATTCTTTCCGACTAAAACAGTTGAAAAAGAAATCGGTGAGTTTAAATTACAATCAGCAGAACTAGGGTTAAAAAATTCATATAAATTATCATCAATGTTTTTAAGAAAAAATAAGCATGGTGCTCCTTATACAATTTTAATTACGGCACTGTTCATTAGTTTATTTTATATATTCCAAGTATTTGTTTCATTTAAACCAAATATTTCAATTGATAAAATAAGAAATAAAGAAGCTGTTTCTGTAGTAAATTTAAGTGAACAAACATTAATGGGAAGTTTATCATCATCTAGAACACTCACAATTGATCAAAATAAAATAAATGAATTTTATAGTAATGGTTATAGCGGTAATATATACAAATTATATAACTATAATCATTCAATTCGTACTCGCGTAATGTCTTCCGATTCATATACTAGAATCACAGCGATTATGGAATATGCATCAATCGGTGAAACGTATGGAACTTTATGTTGTGATGAAGAGTATCTAAAAAAACTATTTAGCGATTCATTAACAGAAGATGGAAATTTAAAACTAACTGCTGGTTCATTAGATGATTGTGAAAGAAATCTAATTATGACAGATTATATAGCTGACATATTAATCGAACATGAAAATAAATATAGTGATCATGAATCTATTGTTAAAAAAAGCAAAAAAACTCGTGCCATTATTGATACGGGCTACAAAGAAAAATATGCAAACATTTATAAAAAAGTAGATGAAGCTGTAAACAACAAAGTTAGCAGTTCAGATTTTCTACTTCAAAACAGTAAAAATGAAGAAATGATTAATTTCTTAAAAGATGTAGAAACACGTCTTGCATTAACATATAGTTTTTCTGATGATTTCCATGCTGATATATTTTCGAATTATACACCTGATGAATTAAAAATTGCTGATTTATATTGTAGTGATGGAGAAGTAAATAATGCTTTAGATACTTTGTGGACATTTAAGTCAAACTCAACATTAAAAGAAGATGAAATGTATATGTCATATACAGCTTATAATTCACTTTTTGGTACATTTTATAGTTCAATAAATGATAGTTCATTTAAACCGATTGAAGTTACTATTCGTAAATATTATAACAATGATCCTAATGGAATAGTCGAATATGAGAAAACGGTTAAAGTTACTAAGCTTACAAATTCAACAATAGTATCTAAAAAAATGTATAAAGAGTTGCTTGAAGTGAAATATCACTGTTATGGTTTATATTTTGATAATGTAGATCAATATGATATTATAAGAGATACAAGCACAGAACAAAAATTGTTAATTTCAAGTATTGATACACCGGTTATTCCTGTAATTAACACTATTTTAGGATTGTTCATGGGGTTATGTTATTTTGTATTGATTTTATTATTTGTTGTAAGTTTTGCACATATTGTATTGTATGGTATCGGAAGTATCCGTAAAAATTTATATGAAATTGGTGTTTTAAAAGCACTTGGTGCTAAGAGTTTTGATATAGGTAAAATATTTATAGTTCAAATCGCTATTATTGGATTCTTAGTTTCGATAGTATCGATTTTGGGAATATATCTTAGCGCTTTATTTAGTGACATTTTACT
>CAJGDR010000060.1 GCA_904502205.1 uncultured Bacilli bacterium | reverse complement strand
TTTGTAATTTGGTGAGATTTTACATATATATGAATGAGTAACAACAGGCATCGAAAGTTGAGAATAAGTTGTTTGTTCAAACTCTTCAATTTCAATAATTTCCGCTTTTAATTTTTTACGAACCTTTTCTTTTAATACTTCAAATCTTTGTTCAAAATCAAATACAGGAGCACTTATAAAACTCCATAAATCAAAGATATTATCCTTTTTAGGTTTTTCACAATAAATCTTATCACCATCAACAATGATACCACATATTACATTAATTTGTTCTATCATATTATCTTATTTTGTCTATAGCTGTTTGATAATCACTACTTGAAAAAACATAACTCCCCGCAACAACTACTTCACAGCCTACCCCTTTCACTAATTTTGCTGTTTGTTCATTTATTCCACCATCTACTTCAATTAAATATTTATAGCCAAATACTTTCTTTTTATCCGCTAAATATGCTAATTTTTGTAGAGCAGAATCCATAAATTTTTGTCCACCTTTACCTGGTTCAACACTCATTATAAGCACTAAATCAAGATATGGTAACATTTCATCAAGTACAGTTACATCTGTACCTGGTTTAATTGATAGTCCAATTAAACACTCATCTTTTCTTGTTTTAAGATATTGTAAAATATCTTCTCTTTCTTCTGCTTCATAATGGAATGTTAAATACTTAGTATATGGTACATATTTATGAAGCTGTTTTAATGGTTCTTTAATCATTAAATGTGTGTCATAAATTTTATCACAATTAATTGTTTTTATGAATTGTTCATCGAATGTTGTGTTGCTTACAAAGTGACCATCCATAACATCTAGATGAATAAATTCCGCATCAGTTTGATTTAATTTTCTAATTTCTTCTTCTTTTTTTGAAAAATCCATTGATAATATCGAAGGAGATACTTTCATAAAATCACCACTTTCTAAGTTTTTTACATTCTTCAATAAATTGTAAATAGTTTGTGTATCTAGTTTTTAATATTTCACCAGTTTCAAGTTTTGACTTTACCATACAATGTGGTTCTTTAATATGTAGACACCCATTATACTTACATTCTTTTGAATACTCAAAGAATTCTTTAAAACTATGCATAATATCAATATCTTCAAATCCTGTAAAATCCATTGTTCCAAAACCAGGTGTATCAGCAATTAACCCTCCACCAAGTTCTAATAGTTCAACATGTCTTGTTGTATGTTTACCACGACCTAAAGCTTTTGATATTTCATTCGTTTTAAGTGTTAGGTTAGGATATAAGTAATTTAGCAAACTACTTTTACCAACACCACTTTGTCCAGTTAATACACTTACCTTACCTTCAATTAATCCGTTTAATTTAATGTTATCTAGTGTATTTAATTTAGTTGATACTTTGAGGCATTGATAACCAAGTCTTTGATAGTAATTAAAGATCTTTGTAATTTCTTCATCATCAGTTAACAAATCCCACTTAGAAAACAAAATAATTGGTTCTATATTATTAAATTCTAAAATTGTTAAAAAGCGATCTAATAAGTTGTCATTAAATACTGGTTCTAAAACACTCATTACGACAATTGCTTGATCAATGTTTGATATTGCTGGTCGTACTAAATCGTTTCTTCTTTCATGAATTTTAGTAATATAAATTTGATTATCTGGAAGTTTATCATATTCGACAATATCACCGACTTTAGGGCTCATCTTTTTATAGCGAAAAAGTCCTGTTGCTTTACCGGATAAAACTTCTTTTGTTTCTAAATCTTGAATTTTATATAAGTCAGCAAGTAAAGATATAATTCTTGCTGTCATTAGTTCACCTTACCTTTAATGGCTTGTGCTCTTAATTGTCCACAAGCTGCTGCAACATCATTACCATGTTCCATTCTAAGTGTAGCATTAACACCATGTTTTCTTAATATTTCAAAAAACTCTTCACATCTTGCATGAGATGTTGCTTTATATGGATTTGTTATAACTTCATTATATGGTATTAAGTTTACATATGAATTAATATTTTTAACTAATTTAATTAAATCAAGAGCATCTTGATCACGATCATTTACACCCTTAATTAAGATATATTCAAAAGTAATTCTGCGATTTGTTTTATCAAGATAATATTTTAGTGCTTCTATTAATTCTTCAATATGATACACTTTATTTATCTTCATCATTCTTGATCTAAGTTCATTAGTTGGAGCATGTAAACTTACTGCTAAATTAATTTGTAATGGGAAATCAGCAAATTCATAAATTTTAGGCACAATTCCACATGTTGAAACTGTTATATGTCTAGCACCAATTTCTAACCCTTTTGGATAATTTACGATTGTTAAAAATTTAAGTAGTGTTTCATAATTATCAAATGGTTCACCAATACCCATAACAACAATATTTGATACTCTTTGATCTTCTTTGTTTAAATAATTATCTACATAGAGAACTTGTAATGCCATTTCGGCAAGTGTTAAATTTCTTACTTTTCCAAGTTCACCACTTGCACAAAAAGAACATCCCATGTTACATCCAACTTGACTTGTTACACACACACTATTTCCATAATTGTGACGCATTAATACTGTTTCGATTAAATTGCCATCTTTTAGTTCAAATAAAAACTTAATAGTTCCATCATTGGAAACATATTTAGTTTTTAAATTTAAACCCTCAATAATAAAGTTATCTTTTAATGTTTGAATCGCAAGCTTTGATAAATTTGTCATTTCATCAAAAGATGTTACTTTCTTTCGGTATAGCCATTCAAGAATTTGAACTGCTCTAAACTTTTTATCACCAATCGATTCAAAGTAATTTTCTAATTCTTCTTTAGATAAATCATATATATTTCGCATCTTAATTCTCTCTTATCATTTTTGCAATATAAAAGCCATCATTCTTATTTGTAGGTAATAACTGATGAACTTCAAGCAGTTTAAATTCTTTATGTTTTTTTAAGAAATACTTAATCATTTCTTCGTTTTCCATTTTATTAATAGTGCAAGTACTATATACTAATGTTCCACCAACTTTAACATTTCTCGATGCTCTACCAAGCAAAGCTTTTTGTAAAACAACAATATCTTCAACATCTTTCATATTAAATTGATATTTTAAATCAACTTTATGTTTCATAACACCAAGTCCCGAACAAGGTGCATCAAGAAGCACATAATCAAATGGCTCTTCGTATGTTTGCATTACACTATCACAAACTGTAGGTTTAAGGCATGTTACACCTAAGTTTTTTGCCATATCATTAATTAATTTAATTTTGTGTTCATATATATCACAACATGTAATTTCAGCATTATTGTTAGTAAGTGCTGCCATATGAAAAGCTTTCGAACCAGGTGCAGAACACATATCAAGAATTTTAGAGTTTTCACTTGGGTTTAAAATTTCACTTACTTTTTGACTAGCTAAGTCTTGATATACAATGAACCCTTTTTTAAAAATATTTAAATTTGTAAGATTAGCTTTTGTGATTAAAGCATTTCCAACAATTTCGATGTCATAATCTTTTAAATCTTCTTTTATAAAATCAACTGTTGTTTTTAAAGTATTTATTCGGTAAACATTATAAGTATCACTATCATGTTTTAAAATATCTTCAAAATCGTTAGGATATTGTTTTTTTAGTAAAGTAATTAAACTTATTGGATAACTATATTTAACACTTAATGTTCGATTTAAATCATCAAAATAGACTTCTTGTTCACCATTTCTAGTAATGTTTCTTAAGATTCCATTAAACAAACTTGTGTAATTTGGTGAAAGTTTTTTTACCATTTCAACAATCTCTAATACAACATGATGATTTGAAAGATTCATATATAGAATCATATAAACACCCATTCGAAGTAGATTCTTTATTTCTTTCGGCATTGAATCTTTTTTCAAATAGAAATTTATTTGATAGTCTAATAATATTTTGTTTTCAACAACTCCATAGACAATTCTTGTAAATAAAGCTTTTCTTTTGATATCTAGCTTGGAGTCTTTTAGTAAATCATTAATAACAATATTAATAAAACCTTTATTAATTAATATTTTATTAATTGCTGTAAGTTCTAACTGATACATCCTAATCACCTACCATTACTAAAAAGTATGCATATTGAAAATTAGTTTGTTTAATAAGTAAATTATCAAATTCACTATTTTTGTTTTCTACCGATTTAATAGCAAACTTTGTTGTTTTATTAACTTGACTCCAATCACTAGTTGTTATTAAATAGTGATTTGCGATTGATTCTAAATAACCAACATTTAAAATACTTTGAACTTTGGGTGATTCATATTTTTCTAAATAATTTTTAATATCCAAAACATAATCTAAAATGATAGTTTTAGCATATTGTTTGATTTGGCGAATAGCATTAAAGACTGTTCCTTCAGATTTTAATACTTGTTTATAATATTCTAACATATTATATAGTTCTTCAGTTGATTTGTTATTTAAGAAAACAAAAGTATCAACTTTAATAAAACGATCTAATTCAACTTTTAAATCTTCAATTAGTTGTTCCATCTCAAAACAGTTATTATCTATATAATTATATATATTATTATGTTTAGTTTCATTATATTCAAGTAAAAGTTTTTTTGATTCGTTTAATAACTTGATTATGTGATCAACTGTTTTTTGATATTTAATTTCATCATAAACAAGTAATAGAATTTCAGATTGTAAGATTTTTGTTTCAATTGTTTTTAAATTTTTTGTTAGTTTGTTTAGTTTTTCCATATATTCACCAAAGCCAATTTTTCTATAGTCCTATTATATCAAATTTTAAATAAATAATAAAGTAAAGAATAAACAAACATTTTGACTTTTTCGATTATTTATTATATAATTATATAAAGAGGTGAACTTATGTTTTACAAAGAAAGTAGTATTTTATTTCCAATGTTAATTATCATTGGTGCAGTACTCGGTGTATTATTTATTTTTAGAAAAACAAAACCACTTAATTTTTCAAAAAAATCACAAGATCGTTTTATCATTATTTTGTGTTATGGTGGTATCGCATTTTATCTAGGAGCAAGATTCTTTGATGATTTATTTCACTTTTTAAATGGTGAAGGTTGGGGTAATGGTGGTATTACTTTCCTTGGCGGATGTTTGAGTGGACTCGTAGTATTTGTTTTATTAATCTTTTTCTTTTTAAAAGAAGAAAGAAAACATATTTTTAAAATTTTTAATGTTGTAGCTATGGGAATTATTATTGGTCATGCCATTGGTAGACTTGGATGTTTCTGTGCTGGATGTTGTTATGGTAAAGTAACTGAATCTTCAATTGGTGTTAATTTCCCAGGTGATGGATATAGATATGAAGGTAATGGTATTTACACCGTTTATGGAAGTGATGCTTACAAAAAACTTTTTGAAGATTATTTAGAAACTTCACCAGCTTACCAACAAGGTGTAATGAAACAAGATAATTCATTAATACAAAAAGGTTTAGTTTCAGCGAACCTTTATGCTAAAACTACTAAAGTAATTCCAACTCAACTTATTGAATCATTATTTTTAATCATTTTATTTTTAATTTTATTAAAAGTTAATAAACTCCAATTACCACTATATTTAATAAGTTATTCTATTTATCGATTCTTCGCAGAATACTTAAGATTCGACAATCGTGGATCTACTAACATTGGACTTTCTCCATCACAACTTATGAGTATAATTGGAATATTTTTTGGTATTGGTGTTCTTATTACATATATATACTTTAATAAGAAAAAACAAATTGAAATATAAAAAACACATTGGGTAACCAATGTGTTTTTTTATCTTTTAATATTATAGTATGAA
>CAJGDR010000059.1 GCA_904502205.1 uncultured Bacilli bacterium | reverse complement strand
TTGTTCTTTTTAAGTATTAGGGATACTCCCCACCAAATATCATAGATATTATACTACTTATGTCAACATTTGTCACTACTATTTAGACTACTAACTATGGTAGTTTTTAGGTAGTTTTTTAGTATTTCTAGTAGTTTTATTGGTAATTAGTTAATCTTATTAAAAATTAAGAAAATTTAGAATTTTTGTGTTTTTTATTTACTCAATGATTATTTCCTATATTAAAAAATAGGTAAAATAAAAATATTGGCAATTAATATTGCCAATATTTTTTAGTTTTCAATGTGTTCTTTCATCGTTACATCATAAAAATATGTAATAATATCTTGTCTTGTTACAATGCCGATAAACATATTTCTATCATCAATTACCGGTACAAAGTTTTGTGATTTTGAGACATTTAAAAGGTCTTGAATATGAGCATTAATCTTAATTGGTGCATTATCTTTATGACGTTTTATATCAGTAATTTTCACTTGTTCTGATGACTGTAAATCAAACTCACCAAGTTGTTTGATGTACCATAAAATGTCCCCTTCTGATAGTGTTCCTAAGTATTCACCTTTCTTTGTAATAATTGGAATTGATGTGTATCTGTGAACTTCCATTTTTTCCATTGCTTGTCTTAGAGTATAGTTTTCCTCAACATATTCTAATGACGCTTTGGGTTTTAGGAAAAATAAAATATTCATGTTTAACCTTTCTTTTTTATCTTTAGTGTTTTTAAATATTCTTTAATTGATTCGTTAATTCTGTAACTTTCATTTGCTTTTTGAATTGTCTTGTTATGAACAAATGTATTTAATTTACGTTCTTCTAATAGCTTAATTATTAGATCATAGTAATTTATAAGTGCTGTAGCATATAGCCACGATAGTGCCATATTAATATAATATTCATCTGTTTGAATACTACTTGCAAGAGTTATAACTTCATCAATATATTCATCATTTAAGAAATAACTCATCATGGTAATTATACCAAATCTAATATGATAAACTTCTTTTGAATTAAGCCAATTCTTTACCTCAATAAAAAGTTTTTCAAGATCGCTTGTAAATACTTTTGATCTTCTAACCATTGAATCGCATACAGACCAGTTATTAACATATGGTAAAAACTCATTAACAAGATCAAATAGTTCTTTTTGGCTTACTTTGATTCTTGCAAGAATAAAACCATGTAATAAGTTTTCTTCATGATATTTGTGTGGAAGAGTTTTTAAAAAACTTTCATGTTCACTACATTTTATTAACTTTCTTGCTAGTTCTTTAATGTCTGGTGTTCTACAACCAATTACTTCTTCTTTAAGTCCTGGTATTAAACTTTTGGTAAATTCAATTAATCCAACTTCTTGTATTTTAAATAATTCATCCACTGCTTGCATATACCCCTCCTAAAATAATGGTGAAAATATTTTTATCAAAGAAACAAATAGACGTTTTATTAATCCTTGTTTTGGAATGTCTTCTAATTTAATTTGTTTTGATTTTTGAATTGTTTCTGTAAAGTCATTTAACATATCTTTATAACAATCAGGTTTATACATCCAACAAGCACATTCAAAGTGATGAATAAAGCTTCGATAATCTAAATTAATTGTCCCCACAATTGCTTTATCATCATCAGTTAAAATTGTCTTAGAATGAATAAAACCAGGCAAATATTCAAAGATTTGAACACCTGCTTCAATTAATTCTTTGTAGTTAGATTTTGTTACAAGTGAGATGATTTTTTTATCTGGAATATGAGGTACAATAATTTTAACATCAACCCCACGTTTAGATGCCAGTTTTAAGCTATGAATCATATTATAGTCAATGATTAAATATGGTGTTGTAATATATAAATATTTGTTAGCTTGGTTAATCATATTAAGATAAGTATTTTCTCCAACATGATCTTTATATAGTGGTAATGGTCCATCACCAAATACTTGTACAAAACCATTTGATTCTTGATCGTTTAATTCTTTAATGTAATTTTCAAAGTTTTCATTTTTATCTTTAGAAAATACATTCCACATTTCTAAAAATAAAATAGTCATGTTTTTAACACCAGTACCATGTAACATTATACCATTATCTTTCCAATGGCCAAATGGTTGGATTTTGTTAATGTATTCATCAGCAATATTAATTCCACCTATGAAACCATATTCACCATCAACAATTAATAATTTTCTATGATCTCGGTTATTATGTACAACTGTAATAACTGGATTATATTTATTAAATACGATACATTTAATGCCTTTGCTATTTAATGTTTTATAGTATTTTCTTGGTAAGTGTTTCATCGAACCAATATCATCATATAGTATTCTTACTTCAATTCCTTCTTTTACTTTTTCTTCTAAAAGATTTATTAATGTATCTAGCATATAACCTGGTGATAAAATAAATGTTTCGATAAATACATATTTTTTAGCTTGTTTGATTTTTTCAAGCATCGCTTCAAACATTGTTTCACCAACTTTAAAATATGATGTTTTAGTATTTTTACTAGTATGCATTAGTGAATTTTTATAAATATATTTTGATTGATTATAAGATTGTAATGAGATATTTTTAAGTTCTTTTATATCTTCTTTATTTATTTGATATTTTTGATTTGCAGATTCAATAATTTGAACAAATCTCTTACGATGTTTTTTTGTTATTATTGGTTTAGCAAACATAATATATGATAAAAGACCAGGAATCGGCATAATTAAAATAAATATTACCCATGGTATTTTATAAGATGGGCTACCATTCTTATTTAATATTAATACTAATAAAATATAACTTAAAATAGTAGCAGCAAGATAAACGTAAATGTATTGTTCAGCTAGTTTGTTAAAAAAATAGATAGCCAAAAAGATTTGTATAAGAATAAAAATACTTGTTATAACAAAACGACTAAATAATCTTTTTAAGAACTTCATACATCCTCCTTATCTTTTTCTTGCAAGTCCACCAATTGATGTTTCTTTATATTTATAAGATAAATCAAGACCAGTTTGTTTCATTGTTTCAATCGCATGGTCTAGACTAATGTAGTGTGTTCCATCTGTAAGTGATGCATATTTCGCAGCATCTATTGCTTTAATAGCAGCAATCGCATTTCTTTCAATACATGGTATTTGAACTTGTCCATCAACCGGATCACATGTTAAACCTAAATGGTGTTCTAGTGCAATTTCAGCTGCATATTCAATTTGTTCGTTTGTAGCTCCTTGAAGGAAAGCATATGCTGCACTAGCCATGGCACAGGCTACACCAATTTCACCTTGACAACCAACTTCAGCCCCGCTTATAGATGCATTGAATTTACATAGGTTTCCAATAAGACCTGCAATCTTCATCGCATCGATAATATCTTGATCAGTCTTGTGTCTAAAAAGTTTTGCATATTGTAAAACAGCTGGTAAAACACCACTTGATCCACATGTAGGTGCAGTAACAACAAGTCCACCACTACCATTTTCTTCAGCAGTTGCAAGTGCCGCCGCATACAAATATGTTGTTTTATTAAAATCTTCAATATACTGTTGATAAAAACTATTTGCTTTACGGTGAACATTAAGTCTACCTGGTAATCTTTCTGTTTTTTTAAGTCCTGTTGCGATTGTTTTTTCCATTTGTTGCCATGCATTATATAAATGTTCATCAATGTTTTGATCATTTTTATTAATATATTCTAATATTGAAATCTGTTCTTTTTTACAAACTTCTAAAATTTCATCCATGTTCTTTTCTTTATATACAAGAACATCAGCTACTTGTCTATCTTGATTTAGTTCACTTAAGAAACCTCCACCAACACTAAATACTAACCAATCACCAATTTCTTCATGATTTTTGAATGCATGTAAACATAAAGCATTAGGGTGATATTCAAATACTTTTTCATAATTAAAAAGGACTTTAGTATTTTCACCTAAAACATCAATAATGACTTTATCTGTTAAGTGTCCTTTACCTGTTAATGCAAGAGAACCAAAAAGCTCAACAATAAAAAAATCAGCTTCTTGATATTTATTTTTAAATATTTCAGCAGCAAGTGCTGGTCCCATTGTATGAGAGCTAGATGGTCCATGACCAATTTTATATATGTTTTTAATTGAATCCATAAGTTACCTCATTTAACTTCTATAATCATATTATAAACTATTCTAAAGTTTTTTACAAGATAAATACGATAAAAAAGCAACTCCTAAAAGGAGTTGCAATGTAAGATGTATATATAGTTATTGTTGTTGAATTAAGCTATTATTAAGAACTTTTTTTACAAGTCCAATAAATTCTTGTTTATATAAATCATTTGAAATTGTCTTTAAACTTTCAAGTCTTTCCAATACATTGTATAAATTAGCATCTTTTTTATAATCTGAATTTCTTAAAATTAAAGAAAACTCAATTAAGCATCCAACAAAGATAAAGTCTTCAGAAACTTTAGTTTCAATTTCATTTGTATAAAATACATCTGACATAGTTTTAGACTCATCAGTTCCTGGATCTTTATAATTCATTATTACTTCAAGTATAGAATCATTTGATGTTAAATTTGCTTGAGCGTTTAATTTTACTTCATATGTAACAACAGTTGTATGTGAAGAACCTACTTCACCTGAATCAGCTTCTTGATCATTAAATTCATCTTCAGTTAATTGTTTATTTTCATATCCAATTACACGATATTCAGAAATTATATCAGGATTAAATTCTACTTTTACTTTAACATCTTTTGCTACTGTAAGTAATGTTGTTGCAAGATCTTCTGTTAAAACTTTTCTAGCTTCAATCAATGAATCAATATAAGCATAATTACCATTACCATTCATAGCTAGTGTTTCTACCATATCATCTTGATAATTTCCCATACCAACACCTAATACTGATAAATAAACACCACTATTTAATTGTTGTTTTACTTGTTCTTTTAAGTCATCATTTGAATATGGTCCAACATTGAAGTCTCCATCAGTTGCTAAAATTATACGGTTATTACCACCAGCTATAAAATTTTGTTTAGCTACTTGATAAGCCATGTCCAAACCTGCTGAACCTGCTGTTGATCCACCAGCTTTTAAACCATTAATTACGTTAATTATTTGATTTTTATTAGATACTGGGCATCCGCTTAAATGTGTTTTAACACCACTTGCATAAGTTACAATAGAAATTAAATCATTAGAGTTTAAACTATCAAGCATCATAGGGAACGCTTTTTGAATTAAACCTAGTTTATTATCTGATGTCATTGAACCTGAAACATCAATTAAAAATACTAAATTATTTCGAATATTACTATTTAGTTCAACTGTTTTTGATTTTACTCCAATTGTTACTAGTTTAGTTTCTTCATTCCATGGAGTTTGCATCATACTAGCTTTAATGCTAAATGTATTACCATTTGTTGGTTCTGGTAAGTCATAACTAAAGTAGTTAATTAACTCATCAGTTTTAATAATATTTCCATTAATTGGTTGATTATTTTCAATATAACGACGAAGGTTAGCGTAGCTTCCTGTATTTGAATCTAATCTGAAATATGTACTATTATTTTCTATTGTTGAAACAAAAGGAAATTCTGTAATATTATTATAACCTTCTCCCATAATTTCTTCCATCATTGAATTATCAATTTCTGGTTGGTAAAAAGCATCTCCTTTAGTATTAGCTGAAGCACAACCTACAACTATAAAAGATAAAATAAATAACATAGTTAAAAGCATAAATTTTTTCATATTCATCACCTCTACTTATATAACGCAAAACTTTTAATTTTTATTGGAAATATTTGTAATAAAAAAATAGAACCAAATGGTTCTATTTTCTTTATGCTAATTCACTAATAATATCTAGTACTTTATCGATATCATCTTTTGTAGTTTTAAAATTTGTAACTAAACGAATTACAGTATCATCAACTCTTTCTTCCCATATATCGAATAAAATGTGTTCTTTTAATTTTTCTACTACTTCTTTTTTAAAGATTGGGAATATTTGATTAGTTGATGAATTAATCAAC
>CAJGDR010000058.1 GCA_904502205.1 uncultured Bacilli bacterium | reverse complement strand
GGACAAAGAACTAGAACAAATGCACGTACTCGTAAAGGCCCAGCTAAGACTGTAGCTAACAAGAAGAAATAAGGAGGCGTAAAATAATGGCTAAAAAAGTTGTTCGTAAACGTCGTGTTAAAAAGAATGTACCTTCAGGGGTTGCACATATTCATTCAACATTTAATAATACAATCGTAACTATCACTGATCCTCAAGGTAACGTAGTATCTTGGAGCAGTGCTGGTGCAGTTGGATTTAAAGGAAGTAAAAAATCAACTCCATTTGCTGCTCAAATGGCATCTGAAGCTGCTGCTAAAGCTGCATTAGATAATGGAATGCAAAAAGTTGAAGTTACTGTTAAAGGACCTGGTCCAGGACGTGAAGCTGCTATCCGTTCATTACAAGTTGCAGGACTTGATATTACATCTATTCAAGATGTTACACCTGTTCCACATAACGGATGCCGTCCACCAAAGAGACCTCGTGGATAATATTTAATAATCTAATTATTTATCAAATGTTCATTTAAAGGAGGAAAATAAATGAAACAATTAGATTTTATTACACCTAATCTTGAAATCGATAACGAATATATAACTGACAAAAATTATTGTAAATTATATGTTAAACCTTTAGAAAGAGGTTATGGTCAAACATTAGGTAATTCATTACGGAGAGTGTTATTATCATCACTTCCTGGTGCTGCTGCGGTTGCAGTTTCCATTAATGGTGTCGAACATGAATTTAGCACGGTTCCCGGTGTTAGAGAAGATGTTACTGAAATCATTTTGAATTTAAAAAATGTCGTTTTCACAATTGATGCTGAAAAAGATAAACTTGGAGAGTATGGTGTTGATGGCCGCATCTATGAATCAACATTTGTTAAAGAAAACCCTCTAGATAATAATGAAGAAATCACTATTACAGCTGGTGATATTAATTTAAGTTTCCAACAAGTATTACCTGTAACTGATGCTCCTTATATGCCTGAAGTTACAGTAGTAAATCCTGATCAACATATTGCAACTTTAGCACCTGGTGCAAAAGTAACAATGACTGTTAGAATCAGAAAAGGTGTTGGATATGTTAATGCAGATGAAAATAAAGTATTTGCAAAAGAAGGAAACAATAGAATTATTGGTTTAATTCCAATTGATTCAATCTTTACACCTGTTACAAAATGTCGTTACGAAGTTCAAAAAACTCGTCACCAAGATAACTTCAACTGTGATTTATTAACACTTGAAGTTTGGACAAACGGAAGTATCGTTCCTACAGATGCAATTTCACTTGCTGCTGAATTCTTAAAAGAACACTTCGCAGTAATAGTTGGATTAAATGAATATATTAAAGAAAAAGAATTTATGATCCAAACTGAAGAAAAACCTTCTAATAAGAAATTAGATCAAAAGATCGAAGACTTAGACTTATCAGTTCGTTCATATAACTGTTTAAAACGTGCAAACATCAATACTGTTGGTGAATTAACACAAAAAACAGAAGAAGAAATGATGAAGGTTCGTAATCTTGGACGTAAGTCATTAAAAGAAGTTGTTCAAAAACTTAATGAAATCGGATTAAATTTAAAAAATTCTGAAGGTTTAAGTTTTGATGACGATGACGAAGATGAATTCTTTGAAGAAGAAAACTAAAATAAATAAAGGAGATTATTAATATGTCAATGGGCTATCGCACATTTGGTCGTAAAGCTTCTCAAAGAAAAGCTATGTTCCGCGACCTAGTAACTGATTTAATTATTAATGGTCGAATTGAAACAACTGAAGCTAAAGCTAAAGATTTAAGATCTGTTGCTGACAAAATGGTAACACTTGGTAAAAAAGGTACACTTGCTGCACGTCGCCAAGCTGCTAGATTTGTTCGTTTTGAAAAAGCTGAAGATGGTCAATTTGCAATTCAAAAATTATTCAATGAAATCGCTCCTAAATATCAAGACCGTAATGGTGGATATACACGCGTGTTAAAATTAGAACCACGTCGTGGAGATGCCGCTTCAATGGCAATTATTGAATTCGTAGAATAAATTAAAAATAAAGTCTAGACAATTTGTCTAGACTTTTTATTAATTTTTATTATGTTTAAAAATATATATGTTATAATTAACATGAGGTGATAATATGAGATTAACTTTAGAAACAAAAAGATTAATACTTCGACCCTTTGAATTAACTGATGCAGAAGCAATGTTTAATAACTGGGCAAGTGATCCTGAAGTATGTAAATATATGACGTGGAATCACCATGAATCAATTGATACTACACAAATGATTATAAATACGTGGATAGAACAATATCATCAACCTGAAAGAATTAACTTTGGTATAGTGTTGAAAGAAACAAATGAACTGATTGGTGGAATTGATGTATGTGGATACATCGATGGAGTTCCAGTAGTCGGATACGTTTTATCAAGAAAATATTGGAACAATGGATATATGACTGAAGCATTTTTAGAAATAATTAAATTGCTAAAATCATTAGGATATCAACAAATTAAGGTAGATGCAATGATTGAAAACATTGGTTCAAATAAAGTTATTCAAAAATGTGGTGGAAGATTTATTATGATTGATAATGAAGAAGTGCCATTAAAACAAAAAGTTGTTAAAGTTAATCGATATATTATTGACATAGAGTAAAGCAGAATATAAATTACATTCTGCTTTTTCATTTATTTGCAAAATTATTAAATTAGTGGTAAAATATATATAATTAAAATAATAAGGTGATAATATGAAAATTGAATTTAAAAATGTTTCATTTCATTATCCAAATGAATCAGATGTTTTAAAGAATGTTTCATTTATTATTGAATCTGGTCAAATGACTTCAATCATTGGACACAATGGTAGTGGTAAATCTACTCTTGCTAAACTATTGATGGGGTTAATTGAACCAACAAGTGGTGAAATATATATAGATGATGTTTTATTGAATGAATCATCAATTTCATCTATTCGTAATAAAATGGGAATAATCTTTCAAAATCCTGATAATCAATTTGTTGGTGTAACAGTAAAAGATGATATTGCATTTGGTCTTGAAAATAAAAATATTGAACGAAGTAAGATGTTAGAACTGATTGATGAGTATTCTAAACTAGTAAAGATGGATTCTTATTTAGAAACTAATCCAGAAAACTTAAGTGGTGGTCAAAAACAACGTGTTGCAATTGCGGGTGTTCTTGCAATGAATACAGAATGTGTTATATTTGATGAAGCAACTTCTATGTTAGACCCACTTGGAGTTAAAGAAATTAATGAAACTGTCAAAATGCTCAAAAAACAGGCCAAAAAAACGATTATAAGCATCACTCATAACATTGAAGAGACTTTATATAGTGAGAAAGTATTAGTGTTAAATAATGGGGTATTAGTATTATCTGGTACACCAAAGGATGTTTTGTTAAATGTAGAAGTATTAAAAAAAGCTGGACTTGATACATTAGAAAGTGTAAAATTAATAAATGTTCTTGATGATAACCATCAAGATATTAAGGAAGAATTATGGAAATTAATTTTCGAAATGTAAATTTCACATATGATTCTAAGTCTAAGCTTGAAACTTTAAAAAACATTAATTTAACAATTTCTGAAAGCAATGAATTTATTTCTATTTTAGGACACACCGGTTCAGGTAAATCTACGCTTGTTCAATTAATGAATGCACTTATTATTCCAACATCTGGAAACCTTACTATTTTAAATCAAGAAATTAAAACAAAAAAGAATAAGAACAAAAACTTAAAAGAAATAAGAAAACAAATAGGATTAGTATTCCAATTTCCGGAATATCAATTATTTGAAGAAACAGTATTAAAAGATGTAATGTTTGGACCAATGAATTTTGGTAAAACAAAAGAAGAAGCAGAAGAAATAGCAATCAAAACATTAAAACAATTAAATGTAGATGAATCACTTTATGAAAAATCTCCATTTAATTTAAGTGGTGGTCAAAAAAGAAAAGTAGCAATTGCAGGAATCTTAGCATCAGATCCTGATATATTAATTCTTGATGAACCAACTGTTGGACTTGATCCGGTTGGAAGACATGAATTATTAGAATTACTTAAAAATATTCATGAAACTACAAATAAAACAATTATTTTAATTACTCATGATATGAATGTTGTAACAAAATATACAAGAAGAACTCTTGTTTTAAACAATGGTGAAATAGTATATGATGGTAAAACAAAAGAATTATTCGAAAATTATAAAAAACTAGAATACTATAATTTAGATTTACCATATATATCAAAAATTGCACTTAAGTTAAAAAAACAAGAATTAATTGATTTTTCTAAATTACCACTTACATTAGAAGAATTACATAATTTGATCCAGGAGGCAAAACATGAATAAGATTGCTTTTGGTCAATATTATCATTCTAATAGTTTAATTCATCGAATGGATCCTAGAATTAAAATAATTATTACGATGCTTTTTATGATTTCTATATTTATTGTTCCAACAAATAACTTTATTTTATTAAGTGGATTATTTCTTTTAGCTATTATTGTAATAATCTTAACGAAAGTACCGCTTACTAGATATTTGGGTAGTTTGAAACAAATTGTATTTTTATTAATATTTTCATTCATATTCCAAGTATTATTTACCAATACAGGAGAATTACTATATACAGTACAAAATCAATTAACATATGTGAATATTGCTGTAGGTGTATTAGTACTAATCATATATATATTAATTAAAAAATATTTACCACTTCGATTTATTTGTTTTTTACTTTTAATAGTTGGTATTGTTTGTTTGTTGCAGTATCCAATCTATGGAAAAGTTTTAACAACATATAATATTAATATATATAGTCAAGGTTTAATTAATGGTTCTTTTATTATTTACCGAGTACTTATATTAATTATGTTTACAACTGTTTTAACACTTACAACTAAACCAACTGATTTGAATAATGGATTAGATTCACTACTTTCACCCCTAGAAAAAATGCACATTAAAACAAGTATTTTTTCTATGATGATATCTATAGCTTTAAGATTTATACCAACATTATTCTTAGAAGCAGATAAAATCTTAAAAGCACAAGCATCTCGTGGAGTTGATTTTAATGAATCAAGATTAAAAGAGAAAATTGTACAAATTGTTTCGCTTTTAGTACCGATGTTTATAGTATCTTTTAAAAGAGCTGAAGATCTAGCTGTAGCGATGGAAGCTAGGGGTTATGTACCTGGTGAAAAAAGAAGTAAAATAAATATCTTAAAAATTAAATTAAGCGACATACTTTGGTTATTATTATTTATAATGGTTGTTGTATGTTTGATTATATATAGGGTGATATAATGCGTTATAAAATGATTGTACAATATGATGGAAGTTGTTTTCATGGTTTTCAAAGACAACTTGGATTTAACTCTGTCCAAGAAACTTTAGAAAAAACTTTATCAGAAATTCTAAAAACTGAAGTAATTATTAAAAGTGCAGGAAGAACTGATGCTGGAGTTCACTCGCTTGGTCAAGTAGTACATTTTGATAGTACACAACTTGTTCCTGAAAAGAACTTAAAAAAGATTACTAATAAAAAAGTTTATCCTAATATATATATAAAAGATATTGAATACGTAGACGAAACATTTCATTCAAGAATTTCTGCTATAAAAAAAGAATATCGTTATTATGTTTCGCTTAATGAATATTCACCTTTTAAATCAAAATATGTTCACTATTTTCATAACAGAATAGATATTGATAAAATAAAAGAAGCAATGACATATATAGTTGGGACACACGATTTTAAATCTTTTTCTAAAAATCATGTTATAAAAAATACTGTAAGAACTATAGAACTATTTGAACTTAATATAAATGATGGTGTATTAGAATTTAGAATCATTGGTAATGGTTTTATGTATAATATGGTTAGAATAATTGTTGCGTTAATGTTGAAAGTGGGCGAAGGTAAATTTGAACCTGCCCATATCAAAGACGTAATAGAAGGTAGAGATAGAAAATATGCACCATATGTAGCTCCGCCACAAGGTTTATATTTGTGGAAAGTTTATTATAATGATGAAAAGGAAACTAATTAGTTTCCTTTTTT
>CAJGDR010000057.1 GCA_904502205.1 uncultured Bacilli bacterium | reverse complement strand
TCCATTTATCATTATATTCTTTTTCATATTGATCATAATCAGTAACATTTATTCTCTTAATAACGTTATTATAATGAATCATACCGATTTTTTCTAAATCATATAAGCTTAAGTATCCTTGAATGTATGCATCATCAATATTTAAAAACATTCCATTTACAAAAACCATTAAATCAAAATTATTAAACCATCTAAAAACAGTATTACCTAATAAAAAATTATTTGATGCTGATTCTGAATTTTCAATTAAAAATACATGATAATCATTATGTTTTCCATAATAACTGTGATATTCAAATTTTCTACCGTATTGACTATTAATTGAAGTTATTTCATCACTTGATATATTATTTTCTAAAACTAATTCATCTTTAGTGTCATAGATAACAGCAATATTATCTAAACTATCATACATCAAATCAAAACCACTATATGACTTAACTTTACTTTTATAATATTCTTTATGATAATTTGAAATAATCTTAATTTCTTCAATATTTAAAATATTTAATTTATAACAATCAATAATATTTATAAATTTACCATTTTTATATGCATAAATATCAAATTCAAAATTATATTTAAATATCGCATCTTCGATCATATAATTATTAACAATACCATAATATGATACATATGAGTTTAATAAAATTAAATAACCATTGAAAATACCATAATTTGTAAAACCATTTGAATAGCCAAATTTTCCACCCCAAGCATCATCAATTTCTGCTTTCATCTTCTCATCTATCTCAATTGGTTTTGGAGTTTCTAAAACATCACCTGTTGTTTCACCACAAACTGTACATGTTTTTGGCGTCGTATAGGTTGGATCTTGCCAAGTGTGTCCATTAACATCACATTTTGGTTCAACTTGACATCCACATAACATAAATACAAAGAATACTAAAAAAAGAAATATAAATTTACTTTTCATTATTACCTCCTGAATAATCATTACAAACTATATAAAAACATTTTATTAAAGTTCATACCATAATAAAACCCCCTTTATATATTTATATGCAAAAAACTCCCTTTAGTTTTACCTAAAGAGAGTTTATATTATATTTCATTTCATCCTTAGGCAATACTCTAAATTATCTAGGATGTGATATAAACCACACATATATTATAACTTTTTTAAAAAAATATTTCAAATAAATAAATTACAAATATATTAATAAAAAAAGATGAAAGAAAGTAATTCTTTCATCTTTTGTTTTATTTAGTTTCAGAATATTCTTCAAATGTTATGTCTAACATTTCTTGTTTATAATTTTCACCTAAAAATTTAGTATACGTAATGATATTACCATCATATACAAAATTCTTAATTTTATTACTTCCTGTAAAAGGAGTATTACGAACACGATTAATAGTAGATGGCACTTTTACATATTCAAGATTTGAACAATTACTAAAAGCTAAAGAACCAATTTCTTCAACACCTTCCGAAATAGTAATTGATTTTAAATTGACGTTACCATAAAAAGCTTTATTAGCAATTTTTACAACTTCTCTTCCATCAATAAATTCAGGAATTACAATTTCATCACCATATCCACCAGTGATAACAACTTCATTGAATACATAATAATAAGTTAAATTATTATTTTGAACTTTAACAATAATATCTTTAATAACAAATGAAAGTGTCGAAATTAAACAAATAGCTACAATAACCAATACTCGTTTTTTATTACGTTTAGTAAAGTAATTTGGTAAGAATAAAGCAGCTTGTTTTGGATCTAGTGCTTTTCTTATTTGTTGATAATAATGTTGTTTTTCAATATCTGTTTGAATAGTTCCTGGTACTCTACCAACATTTAATATATTGTAAATACGTTTGAATAAAATGCCATAAGCAATTCCGTTTAAAGCAATAATAAAAATTGCTGAAGTCAAGCTACTAAATGTTAATGTCCAAAAACATGTTAATGTTACTAACAATACAAAAAGTCCAGATAAAATTAATTTAGCAATTTCTTTCTTAAAATATGATTTTTGAATCTTTTTCACTTCATTTTCGTATTTTTCATCAACTACTAAGTTTTGATTAATCGTATTAAAGTAATATTCATGTAACTTTCTTTTTATACTGCGTGGTGCATATAAATAACATTTTCTAAAGTAATAGCTTTCAATCGGATTGATAACTTTGTTTTTTAACTCAACTTCATTAGCAATATTATGTTTAGTTAAATACAAAAGCCACCATTCTACATAGTCCATTGGAACAGTATCGATTTTTTCATATAGAATTTCTTTTACTTTTTCGAATTCTTGATTATTTAATAATTCAAATAATTCTTCATGTTGAGGTGCACTATTTAGTACTTTTTCATTATCCTTACGAATAAATTTTGCTGATTTATTTAAATCAAAACATAATTTTTCTAAGTCACTTGTTTTATAAAAACGAAGTGTATTAATTGGTAATGAATCAATATTTTCTTGTTCATCACAAATAATAAACATTCTTTCATTTATAGTTGATTTTAATTCAGATGATGAATAGTAATTCATCCAAACGTGTCTAAATAAATTATTATTTAAATGTTCAAAATTTGATGAAATAACAACTAAATGACTTGATAAATTATCAATCGCATAAATCTCTTTAGAAAATTCATAACTTAAACCATTTTTAAATAAATCTTCAGTAACAGTAATTTTTACTTGTTTTTCACTAAATTTATGTTGAATAGTTTTAGCAAGTTCCAAATCCTCTAAAGCTTTAGGGTTACTATCGCTTGTATCTACTAATAATGTAACATCACTTGACGAAATATCAATAATTTCTTTTTGAATATGTTTTTGATATTGATCAATTTCGTTAGCAATATGATGAATTATTTCTTTTGTGTTTGCATCGGCTAGTTCCATCATTTTTAGATAATTTTCGTTAACAGTAACTGGTTCGTCTAAAATATTAAGACAAACTAATTCATATTGTAATTTATCATTTAAATTATAAATTACTCCAAACTGTGATAAAAGCTTACCAAAGTATGGATAATAATCTTCAATTTGTAAATTATAATAATTCTTTATTAATTTATCATACAAATTAAAGGCACGGTGAAATTGACCCTCAATATTATATTCACTTGCTTTATTAACACGATTTAACATGTTATTAAAAGTTTCTGAGTTAATCTTTGGATCACTTGTTGTCATAAAATATGGTAGTGGTATTAAACTATTACAACTAGGGCAACTTGCTAAATTTTGGTTTTCAGTAATTATAACTGTTCCACCACATTTATGACAGATAAATGTTTTATTCTCTGTTTCCAAGGTTTCACCTCCTTTTTATAATAAAACGTTGTGTTTCCACAACGTTTAAAAACTAGATACTCATGATTGATTGTTCTTTTTCTTTAGAAGCTTTATCAATCTCAGCAATATATTTGTCAGTTAATTTTTGAGCTTCATCAGAATGTTGACGTAATGCATCTTCTGAAATTAAGCTATCTTTTTCAAGTTTCTTTAATCCATCAATAAGATCACGACGAATGTTTCTGATTGCAACTTTGTTATCTTCTGCTAATTTTTTAACAGTTTTAACTAAATCTTTTCTTGTTGCTTCATTTAGTGGTGGAATTGGAATACGTACCATATCTCCATCACTACCTGGATTTAAACCAAGTTCAGCAGTAAGGATCGCTTTTTCGATTGTTTTTACTAATGATTTATCGTATGGTTTAACAGTTATTGTTTGAGAATCAGGAGCACTGATACTAGCAACTTGATATAATGGTGTAGCAACTCCCCAATAATCAACTTGAATACCATTTAAGATGGCAGGGTTGGCTTTACCTGTACGAACAGATGAAAATTCTTTATTTAAAGCTTCTAAGCTTTTTTTCATTTTATCTTCGCCAGCAGCTAATAATTGTTTAGGCATATTTTCTTCTCCTTTATTTTATTCTATTACAGTACCAATTTCTGGATTTGTAAGTACTTTAAGAATGTTCCCTTCTTTGTTCATATCGAAGACAATAGTTTTAATATTGTTTTCTTCACAAAGAACAGACGCTGTTAAATCAATGACATGTAATCGATAATTTAACATTTCTTGATAAGTTAGTTTAGTAAAACGTTTTGCAGATGGATTAGTTCTAGGATCACTATCATAAACACCATCCACACCATTTTTAGCCATTAAAATTACTTCAGCTCCAACTTCTCCTGCGCGAAGTGCTGCAGTACTATCAGTTGTAAAGAAAGGATTTCCAGTTCCGCCAGCAAATATTACTACGTAACCTTCTTCTAAATATTTAATAGCTCTTTCTCTTGTATAATATTCAGCAAATTTATTTGCTTCAACCGCTGATAAAGACACCGCTTTAATACCGATTGATTTTAAAATATTTTCAAGGGCTAATGAATTAATAATTGTACCAACCATTCCAATATTATCAGCAGCAGCTTTTGGCATACCAAATTCTAATGAATCACGACCACGCCAAATATTTCCAGCACCTGTCACAATTCCAATTTGATATCCAAGTTCAGCTAACTTTTTAATATCTTCAGCAATCTTTTTAACACTTGTTGCATCAACACCGAAACGATTATTTCCAGCTAATGCTTCTCCGCTTAGTTTTACAATTATTCTTTTCATATTGCCTACCTTATTTTTCTATTACTTATTTTAAAGCAGCTTGTGCAGCAGCAGCAACTTCAGCAGCAAAATCGTCTTGGCGTTTTTCCATACCTTCACCAACTTCGAAACGAGTGAAGCTAACGATTCCTGATTTTTTGCTTGCTAAGTATTGTTCAACAGTCATACCTGGATCTTTAACGTATGCTTGGTCTAATAAGCAAACTTCTTTTAATCCTTTGTTAACTTTACCTTCAACAATTTTAACTAAAGCAGCTTCTGGTTTACCAGCTAATTTTTCATCATTTTTACATAATTCCATTTGGATATGAGTTTCTTTTTCAATGTAATCAGCAGGTACATCATTTTTAGAGATATATAAAGGTTTTGTAGCAGTTACATGCATACTCATATCTCTAGCAACTTCTGCATCTAATCCTTCAACTACACAAACAGTAGCGATTTTTCCACCCATATGTTTGTAGAATCCGAAAGATTGGTTATCATTTTTAGTGATTTTTTGAACACGACGGAAACTAATTTTTTCTCCAATTGTAGCTGTTGCATTAACGATTAATTCTTCACCACCGTTAGCAAGAACAACTTCAGTTGAATCAGCACCATGTTTAACACATAAAGCACCAATTTCTTGTAATAAAGTAATGAACTTTTCGTTTTTAGCAACGAAGTCAGTTTCTGAGTTTAATTCGAATAAGTAAGCAGCGTTACCTTCGATAGCAACTTCACATAAACCTTCAGCAGCAATTCTGCTTTGTTTTTTAGCAGCTTTTGCAATACCTTTTTCTCTTAACCAGTCAACAGCTGCTTCTAAATTACCTTCACATTCAGTTAAGGCTTTTTTGCAGTCCATCATACCAGCGCCAGTTTTTTCTCTTAATTCTTTTACTAATGCAGCAGTAATCATGTTTACACCTCTTAATTATTCTTCGTTTTTAACTTCTGCAGCAACTACTTCAGCTTTAGTTTCTACAGGAACTTCTTGAGCAACTTCAGCTTTAGGTGCTCTTTCTTGTCTTGGTTTTTGATTTCTTCTATCTTTTTTAGCTGGTCTTTGTTCCTTAACTTCTTCAACTTCTTCTTTTGGTAAAGTATAAGGTTCAACAGCACCACCATTACCTTCGATAACAGCGTTAGCCATAATACCAACGATTAATTTAACAGCTCTAACACCATCATCGTTTCCAGGGATTACATAATCAACGTCATCTGGATCACAGTTAGTATCAACTAGACCAAATACAGGAATACCTAATCTTCTAGCTTCTGCAACTGCATTGTGTTCAGTTTTAGGGTCAACTACGAATAATGCACCTGGTAAAGATTGCATATTTTTAATACCACCGAAGAAAGCTTCTAAACGTTCTTGTTCTTTCTTGATAGCGATAACTTCTTTTTTAGGTAACATTTCAAATGTTCCATCTTCAGCCATTTTTTCATAACGGTGAAGTTTAGCAATTGATCTTCTTAATGTTTTAAAGTTAGTC
>CAJGDR010000056.1 GCA_904502205.1 uncultured Bacilli bacterium | reverse complement strand
TTCCTGAAACTGTAGAAGTATATTTAGCAAATGTGCTTGATACGAATGTTAAAGATAAAACAGCTACTAAAACTGTAACAATCCCTAACATAAAGAATCTTTGTTTTTTCATGTTTTATTTTCCTCCATTTTTAATAGAAATTTTTTCTTTTTTGATTGTTTTTATATGTATAGACTTGTGTGGCCAAGCTTATACCAAAATTAATTAAATAAGATATAAAATATTATTATCATTAAAGAACTATTCTTGTTTTGGTTCTTCTTGTGTTTCTTGATTTTGTAATTGTTCTTGTAATGCTTTTAGTCTTGCAATTTCAGCTTCAAGTTCTGCATTTTTAGAATTGCTTGATTGTTGTTGTTTTCTCTTAATAAAGAAATCAACAGCAAATACAATTAGAACTGGAACTAATAAGATTACAATTACACCAGCAGGTGTTTGTAAGAACATTGCGACTCCACCAAGACGTGGAAGTCTCATTTGATACTGTCCAATAATTTGGTCATATTGAACTGGATAGAAGTCATAACCAGGTGAGTAATCCCCTTTAGTTTCAAAAGCAGGAACTTCTACTCCATCTTTTTTATCAGTAATAAGATCAGTAATTCTGTGGGTAATGATATCTCCATCACGACCTTTATAAGTAACAACATCACCTTTTTCTAAAGTAGCAGGATCTACTTTTTTAATAATGATTAAGTCATTCTTATTAAATTCACCAGTACCAGTCGCTTTATCGATTGTCATAGAGTCAGAAATAACAATAAGTGGTGCTCTATTTAAAATCATTGGTACTTCTTCAGGATTGATCATACCTTTAATAACTAATGTCATATTAACAATGATAATTGGTAAAAATACTACCGTCAGTACAATACCTAATATATCAAGTTTCGTCAGTTTTTTAAATTTCTCTTTCATAAATATCCTTTCTTTTAAGGCAAAAAGTATCGTTTTTTTAATAAAGGAATACCTTTATATCATTGATAAACCAATTTTGTATGACTTATTTTATCACTTTTAAAAAATTAAATCAAGTTATTGGTCCTATATTGGAACAATTTTCTAAAATAAAAATAGTAGAATTATCAAAATTAGGAAATAATTATTTGGTAAAAAATGTATTCTTTTTTATATTTTTCTCCTAATTTGACAAATTTTATCTAATAAATGTCTTATAATTAATAACATGTTATCATCTATTTTGATAACTTTTTTTATTATTTGGAGGTAAAAATGAATACTAATATACGACAATTTGGCTATGTAAGAGTATCTTCTGTTAGCCAAAACATTGATAGACAGCTAGATGAAATGTACAAATTAGGACTAAAAAAACGTAATATTTACATTGATTATCAAAGTGGAAAAGACTTTGATAGAACCAATTATCAGCTATTAAAAAAGAAATTAAAGAAAAATGATCTACTAATTGTTAAGTCTATTGACCGTTTAGGACGCAATTATGAGATGATAATTGATGAATGGACCGACATAACAAAACATATTCAAGCGGATATTTTTGTAATTGACTTCCCCCTTTTAGATACTAGAGTAGACAAAAAGAACCTTGTTGGAAGGTTTATAAGTGATATAGTACTACAAGTTTTAAGCTTTGTTGCACAAAACGAAAGAGAAAATATCCGTGCAAGACAAGCTGAAGGCATTAGAATTGCAAAAGAAAAAGGAGTTCATTTAGGTAGACCTAAATATAAACTCCCAGAAAACTTTGAAGAAATCTGCTTAAAATACCATAATAAAGAACTTACAAACAACGAAGCAGCAACAATACTCAACATGAATAGAGTCACTTTTTTAAAGTATTCAAAGCTTTATAAATAGTTATTTTATATTTTTCAGTAAGAATATTATTAACTTTGTTATAAATATATGAGAACAAAATTAAAGTTTTAATAATTTAATTTGTATTTTATACTGATTTTTCGAAAAATAAATAATATTTTACAAATATAAATTTATAAATTTAATGAAATTTTTGTTGTTTTTTGGTATAATAATATAGTCAAAAAAGGAGAGTAGCTAGTATATTGTATTCGTCAGCACGAAATTAATAATTTCCGGGTACAGTAGTCAGAAATGATTTGCAAGACCTTTTTATTTTTTATATATGGAGGAATTATATGGGTTTTCTTTTAGAAGGAATCAAACAGATTACATGGCAACATTGTGTTATGTATCTAGTTGGTTTCATTCTAATATTTTTAGCCATTGTTAAAAAGCTTGAACCTTCACTTCTTCTACCAATGGGACTAGGAGCAATTATTGTTAATATCCCAAATAGTGGAGCGTTAGGTGAGGCTGGTGCTATCGAATGGCTATTTAATGTCGGAATTGAAGCTAGCGAAATTTTACCGTTATTATTATTTATTGGGATTGGAGCCATGCTCGACTTTGGACCGTTATTATCCAATCCAAAATTAATCTTTGTTGGAGCAGCAGCTCAAGCAGGTATCTTTATTACAATTATCTTCGCATCAGCAATTGGTTTTGATTTAACTGATGCAGCTTGTGTTGGTATTATCGGTGCTGCCGATGGACCTACATCAATCTTAGTTGCAACAAAACTTAAAACAGATTACTTAGGTGCAATCACTGTTGCAGCATACTGCTATATGGCACTTGTTCCAATTATTCAACCGTTTGTTATTAAAATGTGTACAAGTAAAAAAGAAAGACTTATTAAAATGGAATACAATCCAAAGAGTGTTTCTAAAAAAGCCAAGATTATTTTCCCAATCTTTATAACACTTCTTGCAGGGCTTCTTGCACCTGATGCAGTGTCATTAGTTGGTTTCTTAATGTTTGGTAATTTACTTCGTGAATGTGGTGTACTTGACAGTTTATCAGAAACAGCAAGCAATACATTAACTAACCTTGTAACACTTGTTCTTGGTATTTCTGTTGCATTTACAATGCAAGCTGAAAAGTTCGTTACTCCACAAACTATTATGATTATGTCTTTAGGTTTATTCGCTTTCGTATTTGATACAATCTTTGGTATTTTCTTTGTTAAATTCTTGAATTTATTCTCAAAGAAAAAGATCAACCCAATGGTTGGTGCAGCCGGAATCTCTGCATTCCCAATGGCATCAAGAATTGTTCACCAAATGGGTGTTAAAGAAGATAAATCAAATTACTTATTAATGCACTCTGCAAGTGCAAACATTGCTGGTCAAGTAGCTTCTGCTATCGCTGGTGGTGTAGTATTATTCTTAATGTTTTCGATAGGAATGTAATAATATGAAATTTTTAGGACTTAACATTAGTTTTGATAATTTAGGCGATGCATTAAATGTTGCATGGAAAGGATACCTAGCACTATTTGTTGCTATGGGTATTACTTTTATTGCAATCGTTCTTATGAATAAATTTTTAAAAGACAAAAAATCAGAGTAAAAAAATACAGGTTATCAATTGATAACCTGTTTTTATTTTACTTAAAAGCTTTTACAAATCTAGCTAAACCTTCTTTTAATTGATTCATTGGACATGCAATATTAAATCTTAAGAAAGATTCATAATCTTTACAGAAATTAACACCACCAGTACAAGTAATACCAGCATTTGAAGCTCGCACTAAAAGTTCTGTTGTTGTTAAATTAGTAAATGATAGATCTAACCATACAAGATAAGTACCTTCAAGTTTTGTAACTACAACTTGTGGTAATTCTTTATTTAAATAATTTTTTAAATAATTATAGTTGTTTTTAATATGTTCATTTTGAGCATCAATCCATTCATCACCTTTAGTATATGCTGCAATCATCGCGTTATAACCAAATACCGATGGTGAATTTTGAAACTCTTGTTGTTTAAATTCTTCGAATAATCTTTTAACTGTAAGATGAGGAATAATAATATAAGCTGTATGAAGCCCTGCTAAATTAAATGCTTTACTAGGAGCATTACATATAGCGATATTATTATAATAACCAGCAAAATCTAAAGCGCTAGTAAATTTATTATTTGTTATGTTTAAATCACTATGTATTTCATCTACAATCACAAAGACATTATATCTTTTAGCAAGTTCTAAAACTTTTTTTATTTCATCTTCTGACCAAATTCTTCCGACTGGGTTATGTGGTGAACATAAAATCATTATTTTATGACCAGCAATAAACTTCTTCTCTAGATCTTCTAAGTCCATGTAATATGTATCATCAACTCTTTTTAACTTATTTTCAATGATTGTTCGATTTAAGTTTTTAATTACTTGATGAAACGTATGATAGACTGGTGTTTGTAAAATAACACCATCGCCAATTTTAGTTAACATTTGAATTAACATTCTAATTTCTAATATAACACCCGTCGTAGGTACAATCCAATCTTTTGATACAACAGTGTTGTATCTTTTTTTATACCAATTAATAATAACATTATAAAATTCATCAGGAATAATATTATAGCCATAAGCACCAATCTTTGATGTATTAAATAGTCGATCTAAAACACAAGGTGCAGTTTGATAATCCGAATCAGCAATCCAAAATGGTAAACATTCTTTAGATTTTTGATCATCCCATTTATATGTACTTGTATTTAATCGTATAATTTCTTTGTTAAATAAATCTTTCATAGTAATCTCCTAATACTCATTTATTTTACCTTAATTTAGATGATTAGTCAATTAATATTCTTTTTTACATTTTAAAACCTTTTGACTATCATTAATAATATGTACTAATAATTTAAACTAGTACACTAAATATTATTATAACTAAATTAAACAATTAAAGCATATTATATATTTTTTTAATTAAAGTTATAAAAAAAAGAATCTTTAAAAAGATTCTTTTTATAATTTAATTGGAAGTTTTCCAAGTGGAGTTACTTCACCTTTTAAATACTTAACAACAGTTCTAATTGAATTAGGTGTGTATTCGTATAAGCATAAATAATTATTTAAGTTTTGATATTTGTTATAATCCATTGGACCTTTTAAAGAAATTACAGTTGTATTTTCTTTTTTCGCTAATACTGCGTTAATGAATTCAACTTGTTTAGGTGATGTTACAGCATTATAACTAAATAAAATAACATTATCAAAGTTATCAATTTCATTTAGAATTTGCTTTTTAAATTCTTCATCATTTGAGAATTCTCTAACATCTAAATTATTAAATTCTTTTCTTAATACTTTAGCTAAGTTTCTGTCATCAAATTCATCTTCAATAATAGTTTTCGCTACTGCGATTGGAGCAATAACTAAAGTTTTGTTTGTAAGGTGAACATCACTACCACATACTTTAGTTAATGAATTATCAACAATCTTTTGAGCAAGTTTATTGTTTTCTTCACTAAACTGCATTTCTTGATTGTAGAAATACTTTTCAAGATAAGGAACAGTTAATTCTTTAAATTTTAAAATTCTTTCAACTTTTTCATCAATTTCATCCATTGAGATTTCGCCATCTAAAACAGCTTTTTCAATTAATTCTAATGCTTCTAATTGATAAGATAAAGTATGGGAAATATCACACATATCAGCACCAGCTTTAATAGCCATTAAAGCACCTTTAGCTGTTCCATACATATCAGCAATTGCTTTCATTTCTAAACAGTCTGTTAAGATTAAACCTTTAAAGCCTAGTTCTTCTCTTAAAACATTAGTTAGAATTTTTCTTGAAAGTGTTGCTGGAACGGTATCATATGCTGGAAACATAATATGTGCACTCATAATTGCTGGTACATCAATATTTTGAATGAATGGATACATTTCAATTTTATGAATTCTATCTAAATCATAGTTAATAGTTGGAAGCCCTAAGTGTGAGTCAACTTCACAGTCTCCATGTCCAGGAAAATGTTTTGCACATGCTAAAACACCAAATTCTTTTGAACCTTCAATAAATCTTTTTCCTAATTTTGCAACAACTTCAGGATTATCAGAATAACTTCTAACATTAATAACTGGGTTATTAGGATTATTATTAACATCTAAACTAGGAGCTAAATTAAAATTCATTCCTAATCTGATCATATCTTCAGCTAACATTTTACCAGTATAATAAGTAGCATCATCTATACTTGCTGCAGCTGTCATTGGACCTGGTGCAAAAGTAACATCTTTCATCATTCTTGTTACTAGTCCACCTTCTTGATCGATGGCAATAAATGGAATATGACCTGTATGTTCTAATACTTTTTCATGTAATGTTTGACAAAGTGAACGAATTTGT
>CAJGDR010000055.1 GCA_904502205.1 uncultured Bacilli bacterium | reverse complement strand
GGTTATGTTCCGCAAGATAATTTCTTGTTCAGCAAAACAGTTCTTGATAACATTTGTTTTAGTGAAGATACTAACGATTTAGAAAAAGCTAAAATGTATGCAAAATATGCAAGTGTTGATACAAACATTGAAGACTTTCCAGAGAAATATAATACAGTTCTTGGCGAGCGTGGTGTTACACTTTCCGGTGGTCAACGTCAAAGAATATCAATTGCAAGAGCGATGATCAAAGATCCAGCAATTTTAATTTTGGATGATTCAGTATCAGCTGTTGATACAGAAACTGAAGAAAAGATTTTAGGTTACTTAAAAGAAACAAGAAAAAATAAAACTACAATTCTTGTTGCACATAGAATTTCTACAGTTAAAGATATGGATTTAATTGTTGTAGTTGATGAAGGAAAAGTTATTGCAAAAGGAACACATAACGAATTGCTCCAAACTTCAGAACAATACAAAGAAATGGTTTTATTACAACGACTTGATGAAGAGGAGGTTATAAGTCATGAAGAATAAATTAGACAATGAAAGAACAATGACCAATAAAGACCTCTTTAAAAAACTTTATAGATACTTAAAACCTCAACTTGGTAAGTTTATTTTAGCAATTGCGATGTTAATGCTTTCGGTTGGTTGTAATTTAGCAATACCAACTTTAAATGGACAAACAATTATCGAAATGGGTAAAGAGGTTGTTGAATACAGTAAGATTGTAAAATTAGCACTTATTTTTGTTGGAATATTAGCAGTAGCATTTACTGCAGAATATGCACAAGCATTACTATTGCAACATGCTGGTCAATCAATTATTTACAGTGTTCGTATGGATGTATTTAGACATATCGAATATACATCAATCGAACAAATCAATCAAATCCCAATTGGAAAACTAGTAACAAGAGTTACTAATGATACAAATGCTTTAAATGAATTATTTACTGATGTTTTAATTAACTTGTTAAGAAGCATCGTTACGTTAATTGGTGTAATTATATTCATGTTTATCAATAACGTAAAACTTGCAACTTATATGGTTACATTAATGCCGTTTATTTTAGTTATGACTTTTGCATTTAATTTCTGGACTAGAAGAGCATATCGTAAGGTACGTAAAAACTTATCTGAAATTAATGCATCACTATCTGAAAATCTATCAGGTATGAAAATAACACAAGTATTTAATGCTGAAGAAAAACAATATGCTGAATTTAAAGCTAGAAACGAAAAATTAAGAAAGAGTCATTTAAAACAAATTTTATTATTTGCAATATTTAGACCTACGATTTACGTATGCTATTTGGGTACAGTAATAATTGTTTTTTGGTTTGGTGGTAAAGATGCACTAGCGTCAAATAACCTAGAAGCGATTGCTGCACTAGTAGTATTTGAAATGTACATTAATAGTTTCTTCAATCCAATTCAACAATTATCAGAACAACTAAATGTTTTACAATCGTCACTTGCATCAAGTGAAAGAATCTTTGAAATTTTAGATACTGAAAGTAATATTCAAGATTACGAAGATGCAATTGAACTAGAAGAATTAAAAGGTGAAATCGAATTTAAAAATGTTTGGTTTGCTTACGAAGAAGATAACTGGATTTTAAAAGATGTATCATTCCACATTAAACCTAAAGAAGTTGTTGCTTTTGTAGGCGCAACTGGTTCTGGTAAAACAACAATCTTATCTTTAATCGTTCGAAACTACGATATTCAAAAAGGTCAAATTTTAATTGATGGAATTGATGTAAAGAAAATTAAACTTGCATCGCTTCGTAAACATTTTGGTCAAATGTTACAAGATGTTTTCTTATTTAGTGGAGATATCATGGATAACATCAAGATGCACGAGGAATCAATTACAGATGAAGAAGTATATGATGCATGTAAATATGTAGGTGCAGATCGTTTTATTGAAAAGTTAGATGATAAATATCATGAAAAAGTAAGAGAAAGAGGAAACAATTTCTCTAGTGGTGAAAGACAACTGTTGTCTTTTGCAAGAACAATTGTCCATAAACCAAGCGTAATTATTCTTGATGAAGCAACTGCTAATATTGATACAGAAACAGAAGTATTAATTCAAGAGTCTTTAGAAAAGATTATGAATATTGGTACAACTCTAATGGTTGCACATAGACTTTCAACAATTCAACATTCTGATAAAATTATTGTTTTATCTAAGGGTGTAATTATTGAAGAAGGTACTCACCAAGAGTTATTAAAACAAAAAGGTCAGTATTATACGCTTTATACATTGCAGTACGAAAAGAAGCATTATGAATAAAAATTAAACCCTTTACAATCATTTGTAAGGGGTTTTTCTTTTGCTTTAAAAAAATACATTTTTTAATTAGTTGAAAAAAAAACCTAATTGTGGTAAAATAAATCGAAAAAATTTGGGTTGATTTACGTAATTAACTGCTATACCCCAAAAATTCAACAAAAGAAAGAGGTAAATAAAATGGCAAAAATTAATTTAGAAAAGTATGGAATTACTGGTGTAACTGAGATTGTTCACAATCCTTCTTACGAAGTATTATTCCAAGAAGAAACAAAACCAGAATTAGAAGGTTATGAAAAAGGTCAAGTAACAGAACTTGGTACAGTTAACGTTATGACTGGTATTTACACAGGACGTTCGCCTAAGGACAAATACATTGTTATGGATGAAAATTCAAAAGACACTGTATGGTGGACAAGTGAAGAATACAAAAATGACAATCATCCAATTTCAGAAGAAGTTTGGCATGAATTAAAAGATTTAGCTAAAAAACAATTATCAAACAAAAGATTATTCGTAATTGACGCTTTCTGTGGTGCTGATGCTGAAACAAGAATGGCTATCCGTTTCGTTATGGAAGTAGCATGGCAAGCTCACTTCGTTAAAAATATGTTCATTGTTCCAACTGAAGAAGAACTTGAAAACTTCGAACCAGATTTCGTAGTTTACAATGCTTCTAAAACTAAAGTTGCTAACTACAAAGAATTAGGTTTAAATTCTGAAACTGCAGTTGCATTCAACATCACTTCTAAAGAACAAGTTATTCTTAACACTTGGTATGGTGGTGAAATGAAAAAAGGTATGTTCTCAATGATGAACTACTTCTTACCACTTAAAGGTATCGCTTCAATGCACTGTTCTGCAAACACTGATATGAACGGTGAAAATACTGCTATTTTCTTCGGTTTATCAGGAACTGGTAAAACTACATTATCAACAGATCCTAAACGTTTATTAATCGGTGACGACGAACACGGTTGGGATGACAATGGTGTATTCAACTTCGAAGGTGGATGCTATGCAAAAGTTATCAACCTTGATCCTGAATCAGAACCAGATATTTATAGAGCTATCAAACGTGACGCTTTATTAGAAAACGTTACTGTTGATGCTAATGGTAAAATTGATTTCAACGATAAGAGTGTAACTGAAAATACACGTGTTTCTTATCCAATTCATCATATCGAAAAAATTGTACGTCCAGTATCAAAAGCACCTGCTGCTAAGAGCGTAATCTTCTTATCAGCTGATGCATTCGGAGTACTTCCTCCAGTATCAGTATTAACTCCTGAACAAACTAAATACTATTTCTTATCAGGATTCACTGCTAAACTTGCAGGTACTGAACGTGGTATTACTGAACCTACTCCAACATTCTCAGCATGCTTCGGTCAAGCATTCTTAGAATTACATCCAACAAAATATGCTGAAGAATTAGTTAAGAAAATGGAAGCTAATGGTTCTAAAGCATACTTAGTTAACACTGGATGGAATGGTACAGGTAAACGTATTTCAATCAAAGATACTCGTGGTATCATCGATGCTATCTTAGATGGTTCAATTGAAAAAGCTGAAACTAGTCAAGTTCCATTCTTCAACTTCACAGTTCCAACTGCATTACCAGGTGTAGATACTAACATCTTAGATCCTCGTAACACTTATGCTGATGCATCAATTTGGGAAGAAAAAGCTAAAGACTTAGCTGCACGTTTCAACAAAAACTTTGCAAAATATGAAGGTAACGAAGCTGGTAAAGCTTTAGTAAAAGCTGGTCCACAATTAAACTAATTTTAAAGGAGAACTAAAATGGGTGTTAAAATCGTCGATACTTGTTTAAGAGACGGTCATCAATCACTTATTGCAACTCGTTTAACAACAGAAGAAATCTTAAGTATTGCTCCACTTCTAGATAAAGCAGGTTATCATGCTTTAGAAGTATGGGGTGGTGCAACTTTCGATTCTTGTCTTCGTTTCTTAAATGAAGATCCATGGGAAAGATTAAGAGCGATTAGAAAAGCATGTCCTAATACAAAACTTCAAATGTTATTTAGAGGTCAAAATATTTTAGGATATCGTCATTACTCTGATGAACTAGTTGAAAAATTTGTTCAAAAATCATTAGAAAATGGTATTAATGTTATTCGTGTATTTGATGCATTAAATGATTTAAGAAATTTAAAAAGTAGTGTAGATGCAACAAACAAGTATAAAAAACAATATAATGGTCATTGTCAAATTGCTTTATCATATACAACAAGTCCAGTTCATACAATTGAGTACTATGTAGCACTTGCTAAAGAAATTGAAGCAATGGGTGCTGATTCAATTTGTATTAAAGACATGGCTGGGGTATTATTACCAGAAGCTGCTTATGAACTAGTATCTAGACTTAAAAAAGAAGTAAAATTACCACTTGAACTTCACACACACTGCACAGGTGGTGTTGCTGAAATGACAGTATTAAAAGCAATCGAAGCAGGTTGCGATATTATCGATACGGCTTTATCACCATTTAGTGGTGGAACAAGTCAACCTTGTACAGAAGCTTTAGATTACGTTTTACAAGGTACAGAATATGCTCCAGGCTTAGACTTAAAATTATTAAAACAAGCTTGTGACAAACTTACTGTTATTAAAGATCAATATCTTGCAAGTGGAACTCTTAATCCAAAAGCTTTAACTACAAATCCAAATATTTTAAAATATCAAGTTCCTGGTGGAATGTTATCAAACTTAATGAGCCAATTAAAAGCTCAAGGTGCGATGCATCGATACGAAGAAGTTCTTAACGAAATCCCAAGAGTTCGTAAAGACTTAGGATATCCTCCACTAGTAACTCCACTTTCACAAATGGTTGGTACACAAGCTGTAATGAACGTTTTAAGTGGCGAACGTTACAAAATGTGTCCAGGTGAAATCAAAGCATATTTAAAAGGTGAATATGGTCAAGCTCCAGCAGAAGTTAACCAAGAAGTTCAAAAGAAAATTATTGGTGATGCTGAAGTAATTACATATCGTCCAGCTGACAAAATTGCTCCAGAGTTTGATGCAATGAAAGCTAAATATGGTCACATCTGTGAATCAGATGAAGATGTATTATCTTGTGCTTTATTTGAAAATGTAGCAGTTAAATTCTTAGAAGGCAAAAAACAAAAAAGCCAAAATGAAGTAGTAGAATTTAACGTTCAAATTGGGTAGGAGGTAAATCATGAAAAAATTATTTAAACTATTTACTCTTGCAATTGTTTTATTTAGCACAGCTTTATTAACAGGTTGTACTAAAGAAGATCAATTTACATCAATTAAAAATCCAATCACTGATGCTGAAGTAATTGCTAAAATTGAATTAGAATTACTTAATGCAAAATCAGAAGAAACTGTAATTGGTTTATATGATAAATCTAATGACGTTTTATACATTGGTTTGGCAAGTTTAACTTTACAAGATGGTGATTATTATGTAGTTACTGGTAAAGTAAATGAACTTCCTTCAATGGAAAAGAAAGGTGCAAACTTTAGTGGTTGGTATACTACAGCTGAATTTAAATCTGGTACTAAAGTAACATCAGGTGAGGCACAAACAGTTCTTTATGCAAAATATATGACATTTGCAGAAGCTGGTATTGTTGCTGTTGTATGTATGGCAATTGTATTTGGAATGCTTGCGTTAATCGCTGGTATTATTGCACTATTTAAATTCGTTGCTCCAAAAGAAGAAGAAAAACCAGTTGTTAAACCAACTGCACCTCAAGTTGCTGCAGCTCGTCCTGCACTTAAACTTGAAGATATTAAAGACGAAGATATGATGGCTGCGGCTTTAGTTGCAACTATTGACTATCATGAAGAAACAAAAGAAGATGTTCGTGTTGTTTCAATTAAACAAATAGGATAGGAGAGTAATCATGAAAGTATATAAAGTAAAAGTTAATGGTAAACTTTTCGAAGTAGAACTTGAAAGTGTTTCTGAAAACAATCAAACAAT
>CAJGDR010000054.1 GCA_904502205.1 uncultured Bacilli bacterium | reverse complement strand
CTAAAAACATAGATGTAATTGATTCTAAACGAAAAGAAGTAAAAGAGATTATTAAAGAATTAAAAAAATACAATGAAGAAGTAGATGATTGTATTTTTAGAAGTATTCACAACATTAATCTAGGTACAATCGTTGGTGTTAGAAAAGACGAAAAGAGATATTCTTTTAATGATATTTACGAAATAGAAGGTAATAGTGATGCTAAGTAGAATTAGATTAATGTTACAAGATAAAGTAGAACTATTAAAAGATAAACATATTGCAGTATTTGGACTCGGTGGCGTTGGTGGTTATACTTTAGAAGCACTTGTAAGAAGTGGTATAGAAAATATTGATATATATGATTTTGATCAAATTGATATATCGAATATTAATCGTCAAATTATTGCTAATAGTGAATCTGTTGGAAAAAATAAAGTTGAAGAGTGGGTAAATCGTTCAAAGTTAATAAATCCGAATATTTCTATCAATGGATTTAATATGTTTATCGATTCTACAAACATCGATAATATTGATTTTTCCAAATATGATTTTGTTGTAGATGCAATAGATACAGTTACATCTAAAATATTATTAATAAAAAAATGTAAAGAAACAAATGTTCCAATTATTTCATCAATGGGAACAGGAAATAAATTACAACCTGAACTATTACAAATAACTGATATTTCTAAAACATCAGTTTGTCCACTAGCAAGAGTTATTCGTAAAAAATGTAAAGATGAAGGAATTAAAAAATTAACAGTTATTTATTCTAAAGAAGAACCTAAAAAGACTAATACTCATAAACCTGGTAGTACAATATTTGTTCCATCTGTTGCAGGGATTATGATTGCATCTTGGATCTTTAGACAAATTGTAGGTGAATAAAATGCGTAAGATTGGTAATATTGAACTTAAGAATCAATTAATATTAGCACCAATGGCAGGTGTAACAAACGAGGCTTTTAGAAAACTTGCAAAAAAACATGGTGCTGGATTAGTATATGCTGAAATGGTTAGTGATAAAGGTTTGCTTTATGATAATGTAAGAACTAAAAGAATGATTGAAGTAAGTGATGATGAACATCCAGTAGTAATGCAAATTTTTGGTTCTAGTGTTGAAACTTTAACTAAAGCTGCTATATATGTTGAACAACATTCAAATGCTGATATGATTGACATCAATATGGGGTGTCCGGTTAATAAAGTTATTAAAAGTGGAGCTGGTTCTGCTCTTTTAAAAGATCCCGATAAAATATATGAAATTGTTAAATCGATTAAAAATGCTGTAAAATTACCAGTTTCTATTAAAATTAGAGCTGGGTGGGATCACAGTTCAATCAATTGTGTTGAGGTTGTTAAAGCTGCAACAAGAGCTGGTGTTGATGCTATTGCTATTCATGGTAGAACTCGTTCCATGATGTATCGTGGTGAATCAAATTTAGAATTTATCAAAATGGTAAGAGATGCGACTGACGTGTTTGTTATCGGAAATGGCGATATTAAAACAACAGAAGATGTTAAAGCAATGTTAGACTTAGGTGTTGATGCTGTCATGATTGGACGAGCAACACTAGGTAATCCTTGGATTTTTGATAAAATCAACAAAGAATTACAAGGACTTGAATTTACAGAACCTACTAAAGAAGAGATTATAGAAACAGTTTTAGAACATGCTAAAAGTTTATTAGAACTTGTACCAGAACATGTTGCGATAATTGAGATGCGTACTCATGCTGTTTGGTATTTTAAACAATTACCAAATTCTAAACAACATCGATTAAAGTTAGTTCAAATAAAAACTTACAAAGACTTAGAAACAATATGTCTTGATTATTTAGCAATGAATAATTAACAAAAGTCAAACATAATTATTAATGGTGATATATTTGAAATACCTTTTAATAATTATGTTTTTTTTCATGCTTACATCATGTAAAAGTCCATACATAGAAATAAATCAAACAACCAAAACAATTATACAAGATGATTTTCACGACTTTACATTCAATATTGATACTAATCTAGATGATCTAATATTAGTTAAAGTTGATAATAACAACAACTTTGAATACACTTTAACTAAAGAAGATAGTGGATACATATTGAATTTAGTACTTTATAAACCACAGTCATTTAAGAGTGTAACATTTAAACACAAAGAAAAAGAATATATATGTGATATTGGTAATGTTAAAGTAATTGATTTAAACATTAAAAACCAAAATGCAATAAATTTAGTCGTTGATGATAATGAAGAAGTATATATATACAATAAGTTTGCCAGCGCTATAATTGTCAAAGAAATAAAAGTGTATGGTGGAGATTATTTTGAACATCATGATTACAATGATTTGATTCAACCAAAAACTTTAACATCAATCGGACATATATATCAAACAGAAGATATATATGTTGTGTATATTAAATATCAGTATCAAACTAAAAACTATGAAGAAGTTTTTGAGGTAAAATAAAAAGTCAAAAGTTTACTTTTGACTTTATTTTTTATATTCACTTAACATATTATGAATTTGTAAACTTACATTAGCTAATACTTCAATACCATTATCTAAATATTTAGTTTCTAAAACTTCAGCTTTTTCTTTTAGTAAAGAAAATAAATTACCTTTATCATATGGAATTAAGAAGCGATCTAAATAAGTATCAGCAAATAGTATTTCATCAATTTTATTTGCTAAATCACGAATACCTTCTTTTAGTTTGGCACTTGTATGAATAGCATCTTTAAAACTTGCTAGTGAAATTTGATTTTTTACTAAATCTGTTTTATTTAAAACATATAAAACAGGAATATCTGTAACGCCTAAACTTGATAAAACTTCTTCAGTAGTTTTGATTTGTAAGTCTCTAAATGGACTACTCGCGTCGATGATGTGTAAAATTAAATCGGCATCAAGAATTTCTTCTAAAGTTGATTTAAAAGATTCAACTAAATGGTGAGGAAGTTTTGAAACAAATCCAACAGTATCAGTTATTAAAAATTGATGATTATTTGGTAGTTTCAATTTTCTTGTTTGTGTTTCTAGTGTTGCAAACAACATATCTTTAACAAAAACTTCTTTATTATCAGTTGCTGAATATAAGTTTAATAGTGAATTAATCGTAGAAGATTTACCAGCATTGGTATAACCAACTAATGCTACAATTTTTTCATTGTTTTCTGTACGCATTTTACGGCTAGTTTGTCTAGCTTTTTTTAAACTTTCTAGTTCTTGTTTAGCTTTACTAATTTTCATCTCGATATGACGACGATCAAGTTCTAGTTTAGTTTCACCAAGACCACGTCTAGCTCCACCGGCACCACCGCCGCCACCACCAGTTCTTGATAAGTATGCACGGTTACCAATTAATCGTGGTAACATATATTTAAGTCTTGCGATTTCAACTTGTAAATAGGCTTCTTTAGAAGTCGCACGCTTTTCGAAAATTTCAAGTATTAGCATTGTACGGTCAAGAACTTCGATATCTTCAATTACATCGTTAATATTTTTAATTTGTGATGGTGTTAATTCATCATTAAAAATTACAGCATCAGCTTCAACAATTTGTGCAATATCAGCAATTTCTTTTAATTTTCCAATTCCGACATAAGTTGCAGGATTTGGTGAACGTAAATTCTGAGTAATAGTTTCAACTACTTCAAAACTACATGCTTCACACAAACTTTTAAGTTCAGTCATTTGGTAGTAAAATAGTTCATCATCACCTAAATTAATACCAACAATAATTGCTTTACTTTTTTCAATTAAAGCCATGTCTTTTTGAACAACAGTTGTATTTAAATTTGAATTCATAAAAACCTCCTAGTAAGAGATAATCTATTTTATCATTTTTTTTAAAAAAATGCAATAGCTATAAATATTATCTTGAAATTAATTAAACTTATACATAATAAATTATAGATATTTTACATATAATTAATTAGTTGTAAGGAGGCATTATGCTAGAAAAATTTAGTCCCCAAGCGATATCTCTTATTGAAAGAGCAGAAGAAATTGCAAAAAACAATAATAAAATTTTAGTTGGAACAGAAGATTTATTACTTGCAATGTTTAATGTTGAAGATACAATATGTCATTTTTTATTAGGTGAAGAACAAATTACTAAAGAAGAATTAATCGAGGAAATTAACAAATTAAATTGTTCAGTTGTTAGAACAAATAATTCAAAATTCACACCAAAATTTAGAGAAATTGTTGAAGCTGCAACTAATGCAACTAACCTTTTTAATTCCGAACATGTTTATGATGAACATTTATTTTACTCACTCTTATCAGATAAAGATAACAATGGTCTTAAGGTTTTAATTAATTTAGGAATAGATCCTAACTTAATGATACAAGATATTTTAGATATATTTAATGTAGAAAAAAAAGTTAATATTCCAGAATTTTTAACTAACTTAAATGATTTAGAAGAAGTTCATCCATATATAATTCGATCTAATTATTTAGATAAATTAAATATCATTTTAAATAAAAAACAAAAAAATAATCCAATGTTAATAGGTACTGCAGGAGTTGGTAAAACAGCTTTAGTTGAAGCTTATGCGAAAATGCATCCAAATAAAGCAGTTTATCGACTCGATTTAGGAACTATTATGGCAGGTACAAAATATCGTGGAGAATTAGAAGATAAAATCTTAACAGCAATGAATTTTATTAAAAAAGAAAATGCTATTTTATTTATTGATGAAATTCACAATATTGTTGGTGCTGGTTCTAATGAAGGAACACTTGATATAGCCAATATTTTAAAACCTTATTTAGCTCGTGCAGACATTCGTTGTATTGGTTCAACAACACTTGATGAATATTATCAATATATTGATAAAGATAAAGCTCTAACAAGAAGATTTCATAATATTTATATTAATGAACCTTCAGTTAAAGAAACTAAATATATATTACATAAAATCAAAAAAGCATATGAAACATATCATAACACTTCATTTGATACTAATTGTATTAATCATATTGTAACTAAAACGGATAAGTTTTTACCACTAAAATCTTTTCCCGATAAAGCCATAGATGTTTTAGATGAACTTGGTTCAAGAATAAATTTATCAAATAATAATGTTAATAAAAAGACATTGATTGATAAAATTATTAAAGACCAAAACGGCATCAGCATAAAACAAAAATATACAGAATGTAATTTAAATTACAATGAAATTAAAGAACATATTAATATATATTTAAAAAGTATCAAGCCAGTCAAACCAATGATTGTTATTAGAAAAATCAAATTAGATATTGATATGTTAATAGTTGATTTAGAACAAATATCAAGTTTTAAGAAAGAAAATTACTTAGAAATTGATTTAGAAAATTACTACGATGAATCAAGTATTAATAATTTAATCGGTAGTAATAAAGGATATATTGGTTATGATAGTGGTGGTATTTTATCAGAACACATTTTAAAACATCCATTCAGTTTAATCTATTTTATTAACTTCGATAAAACAGTTGAATCAATAAAAAACTTTATTAAGAAATTAACAAAGTCCAATTATTTTTTAGATAATAAAGGACGAAAAATATTAATAAACAATTGTATTTTTGTGATTGAACAAAAACAAACAAAACATCAAACGATTGGAATTTGTTCAAAAACGGAAAAATTTCTAAATGATTTAGTATATGACATTAGTATCTAAAATTTCGTTTTTTACTATTTCTCTTTAATAAAATCGTTAATCGTGATATAATAAGAAAATAAGAATGGTGATAAAAATGAAGTCTATTAAAAACAAAACATTTAGAATACAACAACGAAATCAACACTTAAAAAATGTCTTAGAGGAAAGTTATTACATTGAACTTGGAACTATTACAATCCCTGTTATGGAACAATTAATGGCAGGTGAGGTAGTTAAACTAGAAGATATTTATCATTCTTTACTTTTAGAAGAAGGAGTCGGGAAAATAACTGAAGACTCTAAAAAAGAAGTTAAATATCAATTTAGTGTCCTAAATAGTTTAAGAAATAAAACAACTTCCAATAAGATTTTTTTGACGTGCGGTTTACTTCATTATCATTTAAAAGATGACAATGAATATTACGCACCGATTGTATTAATTCCTGTTGATATTGATTTTACAGAAGAAACAATTATTATTTCTTCAAGACCAATTATTAACAATATTTTAATTAATGAAATCCAAGCTCATTTAGGTGTTGATGTTTCATATACAGAATCTTTTAAAAGCTTATATGAAATAGATAACTATTGTATTGAGCTTGCAAAAGCAACTGAATGCTCTTATAGTGTTGGAAACTATTTAACAGTAGTATCAGTAGACTATATTGAAAACAGTTTAGATTTTGAAGACTTCTCAACAGAAAGATCAATTTTCGAAGTAACTCCAAAAACCATTTTACAAAATTATTTTGAACAAATTAAACCAGTTGTTCCAACTAACATTTATCAAAAAAGAGCATTGTTAAAAATTAATAATGGTGAAAGCTTTGTTGTTGATGGAAAAACAGCAACAGGTAAGACTCAAACTATTTTAAATGCTATTTCCAATGCGATATTAAAAAACCAAACTGTATTATATGTATCACAAGATTCTGATAGCATTCGAAATATTGAAAAAGATATGCGTCAAAATCAATTATCTAATTATACTTATAATTTATGTAAAAACTATAAGACTTTATTAGATGAAGATATTATTGTACCTAATGTCCGTGAAGAAAAAATTGGTATTGAAACAATCTTACCAATTTCAGTTTATGAAGAAGCATTATATTCAAGCATTCATGGTTGTAACTATTCAAAGAT
>CAJGDR010000053.1 GCA_904502205.1 uncultured Bacilli bacterium | reverse complement strand
TTTTCCTGTCATTTGAAATGCTTTAGATTCTTGACTTTTTTGTTTAACATCTTTTTGATAGTTATAAGCAAAACTATCTTGGTCTTCATCAAGTAATTGTTCAAAATCATTTGTTAATACTTTACCTTCATCAGGAATATTGTATCCTTTTAAAATTAAGTAATTATATACAAGTGATTTTAAGAATTCCATTCCACCATTACCATCAGTTAAACCGTGGAAAACATCAATTGAAATTCTTCTACCATAATACATAACATTAAATAAATAAAAATTTTGTTTTCTAAAGTTTTGAGATTCACAAAAATATGGGTCTTCTTTTCTTACAACAGGTTCAAATTCATTTTCATTTAAATAATACCAAAAGAAACCTTTTCTAAGTAATACCTTAAATGTTGGATATCTTTCTAAAGTTTTTGAAATAGCTTGTTTTAAAATTTCTTTATCAACATCTTCATATAAAAGAGCAGACAGTCTAAATGAATTTGTATCTCTTTTTTTAATTAATGCGGGAAAGATTTGAGCAGCGTTATCAAGTGGATACCATTTACCCATACTAATGCCTCCTTTCTTTAGTTAGTTAGATTATATAATACAATACCAAATGCAATCGCGACATTTAGTGATTCAATATCATTTTGTAATGGAATAATGATTGACTCATCACTATAGTTTTTCGAAATTTCACTAATTCCTCTTGCTTCATTACCAAGAACAACTGCAAAACTTTCAGGTTTATTTAAGTCTTTTAACTCTTGTTTTGTATCAAGACTTGTTGTAATAATTTTAATATTATCTTTTTTAAATTTAGCATATGCTTCTTCTAAATTCATGCGAACAATATTTGCTTTAAAAATAGCACCTTGTGTTGCGCGTAAAGTTTTTTCATTATATTCGTCAACGGTATTAGTACTAACAATAATATCTTTAACACCAAGTGCTAATGATGTACGTATAATTGTACCAAAATTACCTGGATCATTTATATCGTCTAATACAACATATTTATTTGAATTAAATGATTCTTGTTTTTTCATTTTAACAACACCAATAATATTTTGTGGTGAAGTTGTTGTAGATAATTTATTAATTACAGCATCACTTACTAAAATTTGTTTTACATTACTAAATCTTTGTAATAGGAATTCATCTGTTGATAAAACAACTTCTAGTAAATTATTTTTATAAGCTTCTTCTGATAAATGAAGACCCTCCACTAAAAACTTTTGTTCTTCGTATCTAACATTTTTTTTACGAAGATTTAACAAACTTTTAATTTTATCATTTGTTACAGATGTTATTTTTTCCATATTATTTAAACACCGGTAAAATAAAATCTATTGATCCCCAAATTAATCCAATTAAAAGAAGTCCGGCAAAAATACAATTCCAAACAAAATATACTTTTTTATTTTCTTTAGAACGAACAAATATTAAACTAACTAACGCATTAATAATTGTAAGTGAAATTGGATAAATTAAAAAGCCAATTATAACTAATGTTTGAATTTGTAATGTCGTATATGCTTTTCCATTTTGTATTAATTCAGTTATTTTTGCTAACATGGCAAGAGTAGCTTCATTACCAATTAAATATATTGTTAATGGGAATACTAACATAAACATAACTAAGAAATAGAAAAATAACCACATTGAAACTTTATTAAAAAAGTTTTCTCCTTTTGGTGCTTTTTCTTTTTTAATTAAACTTCTTAAATATTCATACTCATTTTGTAGTTCACGATATTCTTTATTAAATTCTTCTGTTAAAGAAACTGGATCATTTTCAATAATTAAATTATTAAATTCTGATAATTTTTCTTCAACTTCAAGTAAGCGATTCATTTCAAGTTCTTGATTTTCCATATAATTTCTCCTTAATATCTTACTTATAATAACACAAAATTATTTATTTGTAAAGAAAAAAAGTACTTTGAACAAGTACTTTTTTAATTAATATTAACTATTTTGAATTTAAGTTAGATTTAGCCATAGAAACTAAACGTTTTGTCATTTCGCCACCAACTGTACCGTTTTCACGAGCAGTTGCGTCTGGACCTAAGTTAACGCCTAATTCGTTAGCAATTTCATACTTCATACCAGATGCTTGGTTTTGTTGGTTATTAGCATTTGATCTATTTTTTGAAGTTGTACTATTCATGATTCGCACCTCCTGTCAAATTTATTATTTGCAAGTAGGTAAGTTTTATGAATATTATTTTTTGTAATTTTTACCAATTAAAATAAATCTTCAGTTTCTGTTTTAATTACTTGGTATCCAACATCAGCTCGAACAACAATATGTTCAATGTTTTGAATTGCTTCTTCAATTAAAGATTCAAAATCAAATGTATTTTCTAGTTCGATTGCAGTATCTAGTTTTGGTTTTATTTGAGGGTGTTTTGGAACAAAAACTGTACAACAATCTTCATATGGTCTAATTGAAATATCATATGTTCCAAACTCTCTTGCTTTTTCAATAATATCACTTTTATCAAGTGTTGCTAGTGGTCTAATAACTGGTATATTTGTAACTTGATTAATTACTTTAACACTTTCTAATGTTTGGCTTGCTACTTGTCCTAAGTTTTCACCATTAACTAAGACTAAAGATTTTTGACGTTCAGCAACACGTTCAGCAATTCTATACATCATTCTACGCATAATAGTAATGCCGTAATCATCTCTGACATTTTTATAAATTGCTTCTTGAATTTTAGTAAATGGAACAACATGAAGTAAAATCTTTTGGTCATGTTTATAGTGTGCAGCAACTTCTAATAAATCAACAACTTTTTGTAAAGCCATATCACTTGTATATGGAGGAGATGCATAGTGAATTGCTTCTACATCCATACCTTTTTTAATGGCCTCAATTCCAGAAACAATACTGTCAATTCCACCGCTTATCATAAGCATAGCACGTCCTAAAGATCCACTTGGAAGTCCACCCATCCCATAATAAATCTTTGTAAAAATAAATGTACCTTCATCTCTAACATCAATATTTACTAAAATATCTGGATTATGAACATTAGCTTTTAAATTTGGAATTGTTCTAAATAGTTCACGTGATACTTCTTTTGATATTTCTAAAGATGATAAAGTAAATGATTTATTTGCTCTATTAGTTTCAACTTTAATTGTTTTGTTTTCTAAATCTTCTTCTTTTAAAACTTTAACAGCGAGACTTTTAATTTCATCTAATACCGATTCACATCTTGCTACTAAACTAAAAGAATAAAGTCCAGGTATATTTTTTAATACTGGAATAATATTATCTGGGTTTTCACCATTTAAAATAATATAAAATCTCATTCCGCGACTTTCATATGAAAGTTGTTCATATTTTTTTAAAGCATTCTTTATATGTGTTGTAATAGTTTTGATAAATTGATTACGGTTTGATTTCTTTAAACTAAGTTCTCCGTATCTAATTAAAATATGATCGTACATGTTAACTCCTACTATTTATAAAATTCTTTAGTTCATTTACAAATATATCTAAATCAAGTGTTGTAATATACTTTGATAAACTAATTCTAATTGATGTTGTTGCAAGTAATTCATCTTTTGTTACTGCTAAAACTGTATTTTCAGGTTTTTTATTTTTTGAGTTACAAGCAGAACCAACAGCAACATATATCTCTTTTTGTTCTAAATAATGCATAACAGTTTCTGCATTATATTTTGGTATACTAATGTTTATTATGTATGGTGATACATTTTCAACTGGACTATTTATATATATTCCATCAATGTTTTTTAATTTAGATCTTAAATAACTATTTAACTTTGTTACTTTATTATAACTATCAAGTGATGATTCAAGTGATAATCGAATTGCTTTTGCTGCACATACCGCATTAGCTAAATCGATTGTTCCTGGGTTAATACCAAGTTGTTGACTTGAGCCTACTAAATGATTACCTAATTTAATATTTTCTTTAAATCCTAATATTCCACAACCTTTTAATCCTTCAATTTTGTGCATACTAGCAGTGAACAAATCAATTTCACTAAATTTAAACTTTGGATTAATTTTGGTAAAACCTTGAACTAAATCTACATGTAATTTACATCTTGGATATTTTTTAACAATTTCAATTACGTCTTCAATTGGTTCAACAGTTCCTATAATGTTATTAACCCACATAATGGAAACAAGTATTGTATCTTGATTAATTTCTTTTTTTAATTCATCTATATTTATTATTCCATTTTTATCAACATCTAAATAAACAACATTGAATCCTTTTTCTTCCAAACTTTTAAATGGATTTAAAACAGATGGATGTTCAATTTTTGAAGTGATTATTTTCATTTGTTTATTTTGGTAATTATTAGTTATTCCAAATATTGCAAGATTATTAGCAATAGTTGCAGAACCTGTAAAAACAATATTATGATTTGGTGTTTCAATTAATCGCTTAATATGATTAATCGAATCTTGAAATAAATTATTTGCTTTCATACCAAGTGTATATGGACTACTTGGATTATACCAAAAATCTGTTAAAACTTTTTGATAAGTTTTGATAACTTCTTCGTTTGGTTTAGTTGTAGCAGTTGAATCTAAGTAAATCAATGTAATCACCTCTAGTATATTATTATATCTAAAAAGCAAACTTTTTGCAAAGAAAATTAAAAAAATGTATAATGTATGTAGAATTTAAAAAAGGAGATTATTATGAAACACATTGAATTTACACCATCACCAATGGTATGTACTAAAAAAATTAACTTTGATCTTGACGAAAACAACAAAATTCATAACTTAACTTTTATGGGTGGATGTAATGGTAATCTTAAAGCTATTGCAAGACTTTGTGAAGGTCAAGATGCTGAAAGCATTAAAAACATTTTAGCCGGCAACACTTGTGGAATGCGTCCAACAAGCTGCGCTGACCAATTATCTAAAGCCTTATTAGAAGCTCTTAATGCCTAATTTAAAAGACGTTTTTGATCAAATTAAAAAAGATACAACAAAAGAAAGTATTGGAACTAAACAAGAAAAAACAATTCATCAATTTTTGAAATATTATTTATGTAGTGACTCAAATTGTCATGAAATAAAACTTGGTAACCATATTGTTGATATATTTTGTAATAATCATGTTTATGAAATACAAACACAAAGCTTTGATAAGATGCGAAAAAAACTTGATTATTTATTAGATTTATATCCAGTAACAATTGTTTATCCAATCATGACAAACAAAACTATTTATAAAGTTAATGATGAAGGTGTTATAATATCTTGTAGGAAATCACCAAAAAAGATTAGTCCTATTTCCATTGGATTTGAACTTTACAAAATTAAAGATTATTTATTTAACTCTAATCTTTCATTTAAAATCATCTTAATTGAAGGTGATGAATTTCAAACAACAAGGCTTGACAAATATAAAAGAGTTAAAAATACAAGAATCGATCAATATCCAAAAAATATTCTTGATATTATTGATATTAATAAACCAAGTGACTTTAGTGTCTTAATACCAGATAATTTAGGGAAATTTAAAATTAATGATTTTAAGAAAGTATCTAAACTTAATGGCAGAAAACTATCGAGTTGTATTTTAGCTTTTAGACATTTAGGTATTATTGAATTTGTTGATAAAGATGGTAAAGCTTATGTATATGAAAAAAAGTGATTGTTTAACAATCACTTTTTTATTTTATTTAATAAATTTCTTTTTAATTAAGTATACAAATACTGAAATTATATATAATACTAAGTTTACAACAACAATTGAAGCAGCTGAAGAAAATTCTGAGAAAAAGAAGAATGCTGTTGTAAAAGCAATCGATGCAACAATTACTGAAGATATTACAACACGTTTAAAGTTTGTAAATAATCTTTTTGAAGTTAGGGCTGGGAAAATAATTAAACTAGAAATTAATAATGTTCCCATAACTTTAATACCTACAACAACAACAATTGCTGTTGCTAGGGCAAAAATTATACTATATAATCTTGTATTCATTCCTGTTGCTTTAGCAAAAGCCTCATCAAATGTTACTGCAAATATTCTATTATACATAAAAATATAAATAGCAATAATACATATTGTAATTGGTAAAATATAATATAAATCATTAATAGTTGCAGTTGTTATACTACCAAACATATAACTATTAATATCTGTTGAAAAACCATTTGTTAAATTTCCAACTAAATATCCAATTGCAAGAGCACTAGATGATATTAACGCTATCGCTGCATCTCCATTAACTTTCTTACTTTCACCAAGTCTTAGTAATATATATGCTGCAAGCATAACGACTGGAATAGAAATCAATAGTGGTGTTTGACCAAGCGCTAAAGCAATTGCTACTGAACCAAATCCAACATGTGATAAACCATCGCCAATCATTGAATACTTTTTAACAACTAAAACAATACCTAAAAGTCCAGCACTAATTGATAATAATAATCCAACAATTAGTGGAACTTTCATATACTTAATAATATCAATAAAATTACTGTTGGTAATGATCATCATGATCGTCACCTCCAATGTATGTTTTTGCATGTGTACTTTCTAGAAATTCTTTTGGTGTTCCAACAAAGCTATCACCAATTTCTAAATATACAACTTTACTAATATATTTTAAAGCTAGTTCAATATTGTGTGTAATCATTACAATTGTTACACCAAACTCTTTGTTAATATGTGAAATTATTTCAAATAATTGATTTGAAGCATTATAATCAAGTCCTTTAAATGGTTCATCTAAAAATAATATTTTTTCAGTTGAACATAGGGCTCTTGCAATTAAAACTCTTTGTTGTTGACCACC
>CAJGDR010000052.1 GCA_904502205.1 uncultured Bacilli bacterium | reverse complement strand
TGAATGTTGTTTTAATTTACAACAAGCAATTGAATTTACTTTAAAATATTTAGTTGAGATGAGTGGTGAAAATTATATCGAAAATCATGATATTAGAGCTCAAATGAATAAACTTAAAAATCTTGATCAGTTTATACCATGCGAGGACAAACTTCGACAAATGGCATCAACAATTAATACATGGGCAGTGGAAACAAGATACAATGATAATTTTGTAGCACTACTTGATGACATTAACGATGCAAGAATTATTGCAGATGAATTAATAGAATATTGTGATAAACTAGTAACTAGTGAAGAATAATTTGAGGCATAATTATGACAAAAAAACTTTTTGTAGAAGCTGTTTGTAAATTTACATTAGGTGTTGTACTTGTCGGTTTATTAATATTTTTACCAGCGGGAACTATTAAATATCTTAATGGTTGGATATTTATGAGCTTGCTTTTTATTCCAATGTTTATTGTTGGTATTATAATGATGACAAAAAATCCTCATTTGTTAAAATCTCGTTTAGAAGCAAAAGAAAAACAAAACAAACAAAGTATTGTTATTAAACTAAGTGGGTTAATGTTTATTCTAGGTTTTGTATTAGCAGGACTTGATTTTAGATTTAAGTGGTATCAATTACCTACAAATGTTATATATATATTTTCAGTTGTATTTTTGTTAGCATATTTTATGTGGGCAGAAGTACTTAGAGAAAATACATATCTTTCAAGAACCATTAAAGTTGATGAAGGACAACTTGTAATTGATAAAGGATTATATAGTATTATAAGACATCCGATGTATGCTGCAACAATCATTTTATTTTTATCAATGCCTTTAGTTTTAGGATCACTTATATCATTTTTTGTATTTTTATTTTATCCAGTTTTAATTGTTATTAGAATTATAAACGAAGAGAAGTTCTTAGAAAAAGAATTACAGGGTTATTCTGAATACAAAAAGAAAGTAAAATATCGTATTATACCATTTATTTGGTAAGTTTTATAAGACCTTATATGATGTGAATTTTGTTTAGTTCACTTCATAAAAAGGTCTTTTTTTGCTTATAATTAAATGTAACTATCATATTACTTTATAAAAAAATTAAAATGTGATAGAATAAGAGAGTAATATGGCCTAGTATGCCAACATAATATAAACAATGAAAAAAGGTGATAACATGAAAAAAATAAATAACATATTATCAATTTTCTTAACAATTTTAACTGTCGTTTTTGGATTTGGTACGTATTATCTTTACGTAATTAAATTTGAAATTAAGGGTAATGTTGTATATCCATATTTTATGTATGGTACATTAATCTTATTAATTGTTACTTTATCTGAATTACTAAGTAAGTATCGACTTAATAAACATATCAAAAGAGGTAAATTCTTAGAAACAAGATTAGGTGAATGGAATACAATTAGCTATCGTGTTAAAAAAGCTGGGGAACATGCTTTCAATGGTTTACCAATTGGAATCATTATTTTATCTGAAAGTAATGAAATCTATTGGTCTAATACTTATGCAAAAGACATTTTCTCAAGTGATTTAAAAGATATTAAAATTCAAAATATTAGCCCAGATATTTATGAAAATGTAAAAGCTGGTAATGAAAGATTCCAAGTAGAAATTTACGGCAAGAAATTTAGTGCTAAATACGAAACTACTCACCGTACAATTTATTTAACAGATGTAACAGATATTGTTAATGTTAAAACATTATATGATCGAAGAATGACAGCACTTGGATATATCAACGTTGATAACTTAGAAAATATTTTATCAGACTTTGACGTACAAGAAAGAGCAGAATTCATGTGGCATATCGTAACTCAGATTGCTAAATGGTCTGAACATTTTAATGCTTATGTACGTGCCTATAGTGATAATAGTTACTTAATCATTATGGATAAGAGTCAATTACAACAAATGATGGATGATAACTTTTCAATTTTAGATACTATTAAATCACTTGTACAAGGTAAACCATACAAAATGAGTTTAAGTATTGGTATCGCCTGTCTTGATGAAAATATTGATGAATTATCTAATGCGGCGAAAGAACAACTTGAATTTGCCATGAATCGTGGTGGTGACCAAGCCAGTGTTAAAATTGATCAAAAAGTATTGTTCTTTGGTGCGAAAACTGACACAGCTCAATCTGAAACTAAAGTTACAATGCGTATGAAAAGTGAAGAATTACAATCACTTATTAAAACATCAAATTGTGTAATGACAATCGGACACAAAACTGCCGATGCTGATGCTTTTGGTGCGACACTTGCAATTTATCGAATGGCTAAAGCTTTAGGAAAAGAAGCGTATATCATTATTGATGAATCAAGTATTGACCCAACTGTACAAAGAATTTTAGAAGTCATTGATAAAGAACATATTGGTTTAAAAAATGTTATTATATCTCCATCAATGGCACTTGCTAGAATGACAGAAGAAACATTATTAATGGTTGTTGACTGTCAAAGTGAAGCATTACTTGTTGAACCAAAACTTGTAAGAAAAGCTTCAAAAGTTGGTGTTGTTGACCACCATCGTCGTGGTGACAATGCGATTGAAAAAGTAGACTTTTATTTATCATCAACAGCTGCTTCATCTAGTGTTGAGTTAATTGTTGAACTTTATGAATTCTTAGAAGAAGAAATCATCTTTGATAAATTAGAAGCCACTTGGTTATTATTAGGTATTATCGTTGACACAAATAACTTTATATATCGTTGTACTGAAAAAACATTTAGAGTTGCGTCAATTCTTGCAAAACATGGTGCAGATATGACTGGTGTTAAAAAATACTTAAAAGAAGAATTAACTGAAAAAACAACTAGACATGAATTGATTGATAATATTAAATTATATCCTGAGAAAAGTCCAAAAGTTGGTATTGCAGTTGGGGCGATAGACAAAATCTTTGATCGACCTGAACTTGCAAAAATTAGTGATGAAATCATTTCTGTTAAGGACTTAGACGTAGGTATTACAATTGGTAAAATTGCAAACCATGTTGTAGGTATTAGTGCTAGAAGTTTAGGAACAATCAATGTTCAACTTTTAATGGAAAAAATGGGTGGTGGTGGACACTTCAATAATGCTGCTGCTCAAGTTAGAACTGATGACATTGATGAAGTATATGAAAAATTAATTAATTTTATTGATGATTTAATCGAGAAAGGTGAAAACGTGAAAGTAATATTAAAGAAAGACGTTAAAGGACATGGTAAAGCTGGTGAAATTATTGACTGTAACCAAGGTTTCGCAAACCACTTAATGAGAACAGATCAAGCCATTCTTGCTACTACTGAAAACTTAAAACGTTTAGATGAACAAAAGAAACAAGAACAACTTGCAGAAGAAAAACACTTGCAAGAAATGAAAGAATTAAGAGTAACAATCGAAAATACACCAATCAAAATTCAAGTTAAAACTGGTGTTGAAGGTAAAATGTTCGGTACAGTTAGTATTAAACAAGTTGTTGATACTTTCTTAAAAGATACTGGAATTCAACTTGACAAAAAGAATATCAAATTTAAAGGTACTATTAATGCTTTAGGAACATATGATATTCCAATTGAATTACACAAACAAGTAACTGCAAAAATTAAATTATACGTTGTTGAAAAGGAGTAATATATGCCAAGTTATGAAAACTTATACAACAATTCGGCAGAACGATATGTTTTAGGAAGTATCCTAATTGACAATAACGTTTTAAATGGTGTAAGTGGAAAACTTGATATTCGTGATTTCTATAACGAAGACAATAGAAAAGTTTATGAAGCAATGCTTAATCTTTTTAAAAGAGAATCAAGCGTTGAATTATTACTTGTTGTTGATGAATTAAAAAGACTAAATTTAACTTTAACAATTGATTCTAAAGAATTCTTATTAGGTTTAGCTGATGAAGTTCCAACAACTGCATCAACAGATCTTTATGTTAATTTAGTAAAAGATAAAGCTATCGAAAGAGAATTACATCGAGTATTCAATGAATTAAATAGTGATATCTTATCTAATAAATTAGAATTTAATGATCTACTTGATAAAACAGAAGATGTTGTACTTGACTTAATTAAGAAAAGAAGAACAAGTGAACTTTTAACTATTGAAAAAGCCGCTGCCCGTGTTTATGAAACTATTGAAAAATATAACAATGAATATGGTGAAGTAAAAGGTATTCCAACTGGATATCCAGCACTTGATAGAGCAACTCTAGGACTTCAAAGAGGAGACTTAATCATTTTAGCTGCTCGTCCTTCTGTTGGTAAATCTGCTTTTGCTTTAAATCTTGCAATTAATGCTTGCCGTGCTAGTAATATTTCTGCAGCATTCTTTTCACTGGAAATGAGTATTGAACAATTGATGATGCGTCTTTTCTCATATGAAGGTGCTATTCCAATGTCAAAGATTCAAAAAGGTGAATTAAGTGATCAAGATATGATTATCTTAGGTCGTGCAAGACAAAAACTTTCTAGTTATAATTTATATTTTGATGAATCTAACTCTTCAAATATATATGATATTCGTTCAAAATGTCGTCAATTAAAACAATCAGGACATTTAGATTTAGTTATTATTGACTACTTACAATTAATTACAGGTGATGGAAAAGGATCACGTCAAGAAGAAGTTGCAGCAATTTCACGTGCATTAAAAATTCTAGCAAAAGAACTTGAAGTTCCTGTAATTGCTTTATCACAGTTATCACGTAGTGTTGAAACACGTGAAGATAAACGACCAGTATTATCTGACTTAAGAGAATCTGGAAGTATCGAACAAGATGCCGATATCGTAATGTTCTTATATCGTCATGAAGAAAAGAAAGCTGAAGGTGGAGATGAAGAAGTTGTTGAAGCTTCATCACTTGGTCCTGATACAGCTGAAAAACAAATCGAATTAATTATTGCGAAAAACCGTCAAGGTTCGCTAAATGATATTCGTTATAATTTCTTCCCTGCTGAATGTCGTTTTAGAGAAGTAAAACACATCACTAGAAAGAAAGAATCAAATTAACCTATAAAAGAATAGGAGGAAACTTATGAAAGATCGTTTAGAAGTTATTGCTGAACGCTATAACCAAATATCAGAAATGCTTTTAGATATTAATGTTGTTAGTGATATTAAAAAATTAACTGCTCTTTCTAAAGAACAAAAATCATTAGAAAAAATTGTTATTAAATATAAAGAACTACAAACATTAGAAAACAATATCGTAGAAGCTAAAGAACTATTACATGATAGTGATCCTGAAATTAAAGAAATGGCTGAATTTGAACTTGAAGAATCAAAAGCTAAACTTGATGAAGTTACTCAAGAATTAAAAATCTTACTAATTCCTAAAGATCCTAATGACGAAAAGAACGTTATCATGGAAATTAGAGGAGCTGCAGGTGGAGATGAAGGTAATATCTTTGCTGGTGACTTATACAGAATGTATGTAAAATATGCTGAAGCAAAGGGCTGGAAAATTGAAGTTGTTGATTCACTTCAATGTGAAGCTGGGGGATTTAGCCAAATTAGCTTCATGGTTTATGGTGATTCAGTTTATTCATTCTTAAAATATGAATCTGGATCTCACCGTGTACAAAGAGTTCCATCTACAGAATCAAGTGGTAGAATTCACACTTCAACTGCAACAGTTTTAGTAATGCCAGAAGCAGATGAAATTGAAGTAAACCTAGATATGAATGATGTTAGAATTGATACTTTCTGTGCATCAGGTCCTGGTGGACAATGTGTAAATACAACAAAATCTTCGATTCGTGTAACACACATTCCAACTGGAATTGTTGTATCTTGTCAAGATGGTAAAAGCCAACATGAAAACAAAGCTAGTGCTTTAAAAGTATTACAAGCAAGACTTTATGATCATATGTTACAAGAAAAAGAAGCAGCTGAAGGTGCTGAAAGACTTTCTAAAGTTGGTCGTGGAGATCGTAGTGAAAAAATCAGAACTTACAACTACCCACAAAACCGTGTAACAGATCATAGAATTGGTTTTACTATCCAACAATTAGATAGAATCATGGAAGGTAGAATTGATCCTGTAATTGATGCTTTAATTGCTGAAGATCAAAAGAAACAATTAAGCGTTGAAGAAAATTAAAAGAGTCCTATTGGACTCTTTTTGTATTTATATAATAAACTAAATATGTACTTGATTAAAGTTTAGATTTATGATACAATATATAAAAGTACTCTATGGAGGTTATTATGACATATCAAAAATTAATTAAAAATGGACAAAAACTAGCAAGACAAAAGGGCTTAGAAGAAGAAGCAATTAAATTATTAGTGTTAGAACTATCTGGTCTTGATGGTGCTGAATTCTTTATGAATTTAAATAGTGAAATTGATATTGAATTAGAAGCTAAAATTAATAAAGCAATTGAAGATTATTTAAGCGGTATTCCTGCTCAACATATTATTGGTTATAGTTATTTTTATGGCTATAAAATGATTGTTAATTCTAATGTATTAATACCAAGACCTGAAACAGAAGAATTAGTAGGATTAGTATTATCATATTATGATGATTTATTTGATGGTAAAAAAGTTGATGTTGTTGATGTCGGAACTGGTTCTGGTAATATTGCAATAGCACTTGCTAAAGAAGAGGCTAACATGACTTTAACAGCAACTGATATTTCAAATGAAGCTTTAGAAACAGCAAAATCTAATGCATTAAACAACGATGCAAATGTTACTTTCTTACAAGGTAATATGTTAGATCCGCTAATTGAAAAAGGTATGAAGTTTGATATTTTAGTTTCAAACCCACCGTATATTCCAGATGATGAATATGTAGAACCACTTGTAAAAGATAACGAACCCAATATCGCATTATTTGGTGGAGATAAAGGGATGAAATTTTACAAAGAGATTTTAGAAAATGCTAGTAAAATCTTAAACCCTAACGCATTACTTTGTTTTGAACATAG
>CAJGDR010000051.1 GCA_904502205.1 uncultured Bacilli bacterium | reverse complement strand
GCATTTTAACTTTAGCAATTTCTAAAAGTTGTTCTCTTGTGATTTTACCTACTTTTGTTTTCTTTGAGTTAGCAGCACCTGATTTTACGCCAGCCGCTTTCTTTAGCATATCTGACGCTGGTGGAGTTTTTGTAACGAATGTAAATGAACGGTCTTCATATACAGTAATTACAACCGGAATAATGCTTCCAGCCATATCCTTTGTACGATCATTAAATTGTACACAGAATTGTTGGATATTAACTTGAGCTTGCCCTAAAACTGGTCCAACTGGTGGAGCTGGATTCGCCTTACCAGCTTGAATTTGGAGTTTTACGACTTTTTTAATTTTCTTTTCAGCCACGAGACGCACCTCCTCTTTTGTCCGTGATGTGGTCAATTGAAATCATTTTGATTTCTCCCACTTCGTCAATTTTGTTAATAACCTAAATAGTATACGCACTTGTCAATGCACGCGTCTATTATTATACTATAAGAGCTTTATTTTGTCAAGAAAAAACATATGTCTTTTTCCATATTATATAATGAATACTTTTTTATAATTATTTTGGAACTTTTTCCAACAAAAAAACGTCTTTTTGCGTTATAATAGATGAGAGGTGAAAATATGAAAAAAATTTTATTATTTATAGGAATTCTATTTTGTGCATTCACACTAGTCAGTTGTGCATCTAGTAATGATTCCCCTTCTAATTCAGATCCTTCATTACTACCAGATGGTGATTATGGTTCAGTAGATGACGATTTTGATAGTCCATCAAGTTCTGCACCTAACGGTGAAGCTTCAAAAGGCGACATACAAGCAGGACAAATTACTGCATCAGAATGGAACGATAACGAAAATTTCGAATATTGGTTAAATTTAATTAGCCATTCTCAAAATGATATTGAAAAAGAGAAACATTATTTAGCATCATATTATGATGTCTTTAATTCTAAGACATCAGCATTAGAAGTTAAAAATATGTATAAATTGAAATTAACAAAGGAACAAAAACCATTAGCTAATGCTAATGTAGTAGTAAGATTCAACCAAACAATATTATTTGAAGGTGTAACTAATTCAGCTGGTATTGTATATACTTTCTTCGATAAAGAATTATATGATGAAGTCGAAATTGACGTTATATACAAAAATACTAAAATCACTACACTAATTTACGGTATGACTGATACTTCCAATGAAAATGGGTTTGACTTTGGCCATCATTATAATATAGCATTAACTGAAATCAATTCTTTAGATTTAGCATTAGTAGTAGATACTACCGGTTCAATGGCAGATGAATTAAAATATCTACAAGTTGAACTGCAAAGTGTTTTAGAAAACATTAGTAAACAAAACCCAAATCTTCAAATTCGTCTTGCATTAATATTTTACCGTGACCAAGGCGATGAATATGTAACAAGAGTTTACGATTTTGAAACAAATTTACCAAAACAATATAATTATCTTCAATTACAAGAAGCTATTGGTGGAGGAGACAATCCTGAAGCAGTTCACTCAGCATTGACAGCATTAGACAGTCTATCTTGGTCAGAGGATTCAACAAAGATTGCTATTCATGTCTGTGATGCTCCACCTCATTCAGATTCAAACATTTTCCAAAAAATTGCATTATCAACAAAAAATTTAGCAAAAAAAGGAATTAGATTTGTTCCTGTAATTTGCAGCGGTTCAGACCATCTTACTGAATTTATTTTCCGCCAAATGGCACTTTATACCGGCGGAACATACACTTACATTACTGATCACTCTGGAATTGGTGGCACACACACTGATCAAGCGACACCAAATGATGTTGTTGTAGAATATTTAAATAAAATGTTAATTCGTATAATTAGCGAATACATTACAGGCGAAAACATTCCTCCTGTTGCGTATAACGCAAAAGACAAACACACTGTAAGTTTCGATTCACAATGTGGATCAAAAGTTAATGTTCAATTGGTTGAAGATAACGGAACAGCAACAAAAGTTGAAGACCCTGTTCGTCCAGGTTATAAATTCTTAGGTTGGATTGTTAAAGGCACTGACGGATTAGAGTTCTTCTCATTCGACACTCCTATTACTTCTTCAATTACTCTTCAAGCCGTTTGGGTAAATGAAGAAAACATTGTATTCTTAGTAAAAATTCATTGGAACGATGGTCGACAACCCGAACTTCTTACTTACAAAAAAGGCGAAACAGTCGACTTAAATCATCTAATGAAGTTCATACATCCAGAAAATATAGATTCATTTATCGGATGGTATACATACAAAGATGGCGTTTTAACACCATTTGATTCTAGTACTCCAATCACAGGAAACACTGAAATTCATGCAATTTATGTGAAAAATGAATAATTTAGCTTAATGAATTTTTCCTAAAATAAATGATAAAATAAAAAATCTAGAACGTAAGTTCTAGATTTTTTTTATTCATTGATAGGTTTAACTTCTTCAAAAGAAAGCTCTGTTGGAGTTTGTCTTCCAAAGAAATCAACAAGAACAGTAACAATTTGTGTTTCTGCGTCAATTGATTCTACTGTACCAACTTGACCAGTAAAGTTACCATTTAAAATTTGCACTTCATCGCCAACTTTAAATTTAACATTAGCTTCAATTGTAATACCGCAACTTTTTAGTACAGGAATAATTTCTTCTGGTTGAAGTGGAACGGGTTTTGCACCTCCACCACTTGATCCTAAGAACCCTGTAACCATTGGTGTGTTACGAACAATAAACCAAGATTCATCAGTTACGATCATATCAACAAAGATATACCCTGGAAATTGTTTTTCTACAACCTCTTTCATTTCGCCATTTTTCTTTTTTTCATAACGAACAGTTTCAGGAATTAATACTTGGAAAATATAATTTTCCATATTCATTGATTTAATACGTCTTTCTAAGTTTACCTTAGCCGCATTTTCACAACCAGAATATGATTGAATTACATACCAAGCACGTTCATTTTCGTAATCGTAATCCATAATTATTTAGTTAGCCAAGCCTTTAATGGATCAAGAGCTAAGTCACATAAGAACATAAATGCAATTAAAACTACAATAAAGATAAATGTACGAGCAACATTTAATAAAAATTGTGATTTAGATAATCCAGATAAATTCTTAATTTCGCTAATTGATGGACGATAGAAAGGGATAAATACTAATACTAATGAAATAGTTGCAAGACCAATTAAAATCCATGCAAATAATTTACCTTTAAAAATGTCTAATAAGAATACATTTTGAATAGTTAATACTTCAGTTACGATTAAAACACCAAGTGTAATTGCAAATAAAGCAAGTACTAACATGATGATATTTTCACCTTTATATTCTTTTGATAAGAAGTTTAAAATACGATGTGGTTTTTCACCGCTTTCTTTTAACATTCTTTCTCTTTCAGCTTGTTTTGCTGCTTTACGAGCTTCTTTCATAGCTTTTTTGTCAAGTTCTTTTTCTGCAGCTGCTTGAACTTTTACTTCTTCACTCATTGTGAACCTCCTATTTTGTTTCCTTATGAGTAGTATGTTTATTACATCTAGGACAATATTTTTTAATAACTACCCTTTTAGCTGTGTTTAATTTGTTTTTCTCGGTTGTATAGTTTCGTGATAAACACTCTTCACAAACTAAGATAACTTTTTCTCTCATTATACCACCTGCTTTTCATATTTTATCAAAATTTCGTGATTTTGTCAAATAATCTTATTATTTATTTATATTTTTGTTTTTGGAGTTTCTTTTTAATTCTATAAATCGTATTATAAGCTTGTTTTTTCGTCATATTTAAACTTTTCGAGACCTCATCAATCGAATTACCCGAATAAAAATATTGAAAATAAACAGCTTTTTCTATTAATGAGAGTCTTTTTAAATCAACATAATCTAAACATTTTTCTTCATTAATAATAAAATCAGTATCTTCTTTAATTACTTCAAAATAACTTTTACTATTTTCTTTAGTAATTAAACTTTTAAATTTATTTTCTAACAACAGCTTAAAATACATCGTAAATGTTTTTGAATATGTACTATCAAAAGTTTTAATGGCTTTAAATAATACAAGTCTTGCTTCTTGATAAACATCTTCAATCGTACTATCACTAAATTTATATTTTCTTATTAAACTCATAATTAGATTATGATATTTATCAAACATCACATTTAATGCTTCTTCGCTATAATTATCAATTAAATAAAGTAATTCATAATCATTTTCAATATTAAAATTAATTGTTAACACCACGTTTTCTTATAGCTTCATAAAGAATTAATCCAGCACTAACCGATGCATTAAGTGAATTAACTTTACCAAACATTGGAATCTTTACTAAAAGATCACAATTCTTTTGTACTAAAGGAGAAATTCCTTTCCCTTCACTTCCAACAACTAAACAACATTTGCCGGAATAGTCTGCATCTTTATAATCCATTGTACCTGTTAATTCAAGTCCGATTACCCAGTAACCATTTTCTTTTAATTTTTCAATTGTTTGATTTAAATTAGTCACTTTAACTACATCAACATGTTCATAAGCACCTGTTGAAACTTTAACAACTGTATCATTAACTTCAACACTTCGGTTTTTTGGAATAATAATACCATCACATCCAGTTGCGTCGGCACTTCTTAAAATAGCACCTAAGTTATGTGGATCTTCAAGTCCATCTAAAATTAAAACAACTGAATCTTGTTTATTGCTTGTTTTGTCGATTAATTCTTCAATTGTTAAATATTGATAATCTTCACAATCACAAACAATACCACCATTTTTTTCACCAAATTTTGCTGAAAAACTTTTTTTATTCATTAAAGTAACTTTAACTCTTCTTCTTTGTAATTCATTAATTAGATCTTTATCTTGGAAACCCTCTACTGCATAAACACTAAAGATTTTTCTTGTTCCTTTTAATAATTCCCTAACGGCATTTTTTCCCATTACAAGCATTTCTATTCACCTTCTATAATTGAAATTGCTGTATTAATTAAAAAGTTTAGTCTTAAGACGTCACCTTTTAAATATAAATATCCAATAACTGCCTCAAATCCACTTGAAACTAAATATTCTTGCATATTTAAGTTTTTTCGACGATTTAAAGGAGCACCATTTCTACCTCTTTTAAATATACTTTGTTCTTCTTCTGTAAATAAATCTGTTAATTTATTACAAATAACTTGATGAGCATGAGCACTTACAAATGTAACACTTTTTTCTTTTAATTCTTTATTTTTTGTAATGCCACAAGATAATAAGTACTTACGAATTTCTAATTCATAATATGCATCACCAATATAAGCAAGATCGGCACCATTCAATAAATGATAATTTTTATTTAAATCAACTTTCATTAAAGAACAATCCCTTTTTCTGTAATTTCTTTTCTAAGTTCATCAGCTAAAGCAAAATTCTTTTCATTTCTTGCTTGATACCAGCTATTAACTAATGTTAATTCGGAAGAATTTAATTTTTTAATATTTACTACAAATCCTAATACATAAAACATTACTTCTAAAGTTTTTAAGTATTGATTAAGTAGTTCATCATTTTTTTCTTTTTGACGTAACATTACATTGATTTCTTTTAATAATTTATAAAGAACTGTAATGGCATTTGGTGTATTAAAGTCATGAGCCATTTCCATAATAAACTCATTATAATATTCTTTATTATATAAGCTAGATTCATCTAGTTTATTATTTATTTCTAAATAACGATATAAACTAATATAAGCTCTTTCTATCTTTTCAAAGTCACTAACTGCTGGTTTCATTAAATCGTATGTAAAATTAATATTTTGACGATAATTATTTGATAACATCATTAATCTACAAGCATTTGGATTATAAGTATCAAGTAATTCTTGAGCACCAACTGTATTTCCTAAAGATTTACTCATTTTTTGGTTATTAAAATCTACTCTTCCATTATGAACCCAATAGTTTGCAATAAAGTGATCATGTAAAGCATGTGTTTGAGCAATTTCATTTTCATGATGTGGGAATTTTAAATCATTTCCTCCACCGTGAATATCAATTTTACCACCAAAAATCTTATCGATCATAACACAACATTCAGTATGCCAACCAGGTCTTCCAACACCAAATGGACTATCCCATTTTATACCTTCATCACTTGTTAGTTTCCATAAAACAAAGTCTCTTGGATCATGTTTATCATTTTCAACTTCAATTCTTGAACCAACTTCTAGTTCACTTAATCTTTGGTTACTCAAAATTCCATATTCACTAGCTTTAGAAACACTGAAGTAAACATTATCACCAACTTGATAAGCAAAGCCTTTTTCTTTTAAATCATCAATGAAATGTGTAATTTCTTCAATCCATTCTGTTACTTTAGGATAAACAGTCGCAGATTCGCAATTGAAGTCACGACATACTTTTAAATATCTTTCAATATACTTTTCAGCAAGTTCTTTTTCAGTAATTCCTTCTTCTTTAGCTTTTTTAATGATTTTATCATCAATATCAGTGAAGTTAGTTACATATTTAACTTTATAACCGATTGTTTTAAAGAAACGACATAATGTATCAAAGAATACTACAGGTCTTGCATTACCAATATGAATATCATTATATACTGTTGGACCACATACATAAATTGATAATTCGTTTTCAATAAGTGGTTTAAATTCTTCAATTTTATTTGTTAATGAGTTATATAATCTAATCATAATCTTCTCCATATTAATTTTCACGCTAGTATTATTATATACTAAAATGCCAAAAAAAGAAACAAAAAAGGTAAAAGATTTACTTTTCAATCTTTTACCTATTATTTTACTTTGGAAGATATATTTTAAAAATTGCCCCTTTTGGACTATTACGAAGAGCTTCTATTGTTCCTTTGTGTTTTCTCACAATACTTTGGGCAATTGATAACCCTAATCCATTACCACCAGTCTCGCGACTTCTTGCTTTATCTTCACGATAAAACCTTTCAAAAATATGTTTAATAGCTT
>CAJGDR010000050.1 GCA_904502205.1 uncultured Bacilli bacterium | reverse complement strand
TTTACAGTAGCTTCTGCTGCTGTCATACCTTTAACAGTTTGATAAATGTTTTGATCAAGTGGATATCCACCATTAGTTGTAATTACAATGTCTGAGTAAATTGGTTTAACTAAAGCAATATCGTTTACTAACTTACAGCCATGTGCATGTGCTTCTTCAACATCACCTGCAAATGCTTTAATGATTTCTTTTTCACCATTTAAAACAACGTTTAAAATAAACGCAAGCTTAACTGCTTTAGCAGCAAATAACATATCTTTATGAACTGGATTTGTTTCTAGGTTTCCTGTTTTTGCATGACCACTAGCAATAAATTTTGCATTATGGTTCCATAAAACAGTCTTTTGAGAAGCAATTCCTGGTAAAACTGATTTTCTTCCACCTGAGAATCCTGCAAAGAAATGAGGTTCAATAAATCCTTCACTCATTAATAAATCACATTCATCAACTAATTTGTTAACCCAAAGTTCACCACCTGATGGTAAGATACCTTTGAAAGTCATGTCGCTATCTACATACGCATTATGAATTACAATGCGTTCTTCTTTAACAATTTTCTCACCATATTTTTCTACTAATTCTTCATGTGTTGTAGGACGGTGCATACCAGTTGCGATTAAAATAGTAATGTCAACATCTTTATTATTTTTTCTGATTTCTTCTAAAATAATTGGCATTGTAATATGACTAGGAACAGGTCTTGTATGGTCACTTGAAATAATTACAATATGTTTTTTACCAACTGCAAGTTCAGATAAAGGAATTTGACCAATTGGATTATTTAATGCCATTCTTACTAATTCTTCTTCTGATGCTTCTTTTACATAATCTTCAGTTTTAGATACTAATACTCCAGCTACTAGTTCATCTTTAATTTCATATTCGAAATGTGATTTATAATATGGAAATTTAAATTTAGCCATTTTTTTCTCCTTTTCTAGAATAAAATGTGCAAGTTAATTTGCACATTTTATTTAAATTATTTATTTTAAATTATATTTTAGTAAGCACTCTTGAATTTGTCATCGCTTGCTTTGAAATCACCAAAGTAAGCTTTAACATCCATTCCTAGATATTCAGCCATATCGATCATTTCTTTTACAGTATTTTCGTTAACACGAATACCTTCTTTTTGAACTCTTACACAAGCTTCCATTTCTTTTTCACCATGAGTGTAAATACGTTCAGCACCATCAGCTTTTGGACTTTCACGAAGTTCTTGTAAGTATTTGCTGAAATGAGCTTTAATTGCTTCTGGATCACCAAAGAATGCAGGGTTAATTGCCATAAATCCATGACAAATTCCTGAGAATCCATTTTTCATTGTGTGAGCTGAAGTATAACCTTGAGAAAGGATAGAAGAGAATAATTCACAAAGCATACCATAACCATATCCTTTGTGGCTTCCTAAAACTTCTGTATCTCCACCAAGAGGAACAATACCGCCACCTTCATGAGCTGTAATATTTCCTAAAACTTCTCTTGCACTATTGCTTGATTCACCATATTTATTAACTGCCCATCCAGTTGGAATTTCTTTACCCATTTTGTTATACATTTCAAGTTTACCACGAGTAACAACTGTAGTAGATGCGTCAAAGATAAATGGATATGGTTCAGCTGGTGCACAAATTGCAATTGGGTTAGAACCTAACATTGCTTTTTTACCAAAAGTTGGAACCATGATAGCTTCACTGTTTGTTGATGAGAATCCTAATAAACCTTGGTCCATAGCAAGTTTTGCATAGTAACCAGCGATACCATAGTGGTTAGAATTTCTAACAGTAACGATACCAACACCAGATTGTTTTGCTTTTTCGATTGCTAATTGCATAGCATAGTGACCAATAAGTTGTCCCATTCCTGAGTGTCCATCGATAACAGCACTAATTGGAGTTTCGAAAACTACTTCTGGTTTTGCTTCAACTTTGATTAAACCATTTTCAATACCTTTATGATAACGAACTAAACGTTGCATACCATGTGATTCAATACCAAAGTCATCTGACATAATTAATACGTCAGCAATAATTCTACTTTCTTGTTCTGTGAATCCAAATTTTTGGAAAGCCTCCATACAAAATTTGTCTAATAATTCACGAGGATAATTAATATAAGCCATAAATATTCACCTTTCAATTTTTAATATTTTTTACATCTTATTATATCATTTTTTTGCTTTTATTGCAAATATAATCAATATATTTTTATTATAATAAATAAAAAGAGTTAACTTTCTCTTTTTAAAAAGTTAACTCTTTGTTTATTACATTAATGATTCGTATAATTTAACAATTTCATCAAATGTAGGTTCTTTAGGATTACCAGGACGGCATGCATCATCCATCGCAGATTGAGCTAAGAATGGAATATCTTCTTTCTTAACAATATCTTTTAATGTTGTTGGAATTCCCACATCTTGAGATAATTTTTTAACAGCATCAACAGCCGCCTTGCGATATTCATCTTGTGACATAGCATCAACATTTTGAACACCCATAGCACGAGCTATTTCACGATATTTTTCACCAGTTTCAGGTGCGTTGTATTCCATAACAGTTGGTAAAATTATAGCATTTGCAATTCCATGTGGTGTATCATATAATGCACCTAGTGGGTGAGCCATTGAATGAACGATTCCAAGTCCAACATTTGAGAATCCCATTCCAGCTACATATTGTCCTAAAGCCATGCCTTCACGACCTTCTTTAGTATTTTCAACTGCTCCTCTTAATGATTTAGCGATTAATCTAATTGCTTCAAGATGGAACATATCAGAAAGTGCCCAAGCACCTTTTGTAATGTAACCTTCAATAGCATGTGTTAAAGCATCCATACCTGTAGCTGCTGTTAAGCCTTTTGGCATTGAAGCCATCATGTCTGGATCAACAACTGCAACAACTGGAATGTCATGTGTATCTACACAAACCATTTTACGATTTTTCTCAACATCTGTTATTACATAATTAATTGTTACCTCAGCCGCAGTACCAGCTGTTGTAGGAACAGCAATAATTGGTGTACAAGGATTTTTAGTAGGTGCAACACCTTCTAAACTACGTACATCACTAAATTCAGGATTAGTATTAATAATACCTACTGCTTTAGCTGTATCCATTGATGAACCACCACCAACAGCTATAATACAATCAGCATTAGCTTTTTTAAAAGCTTCTACTCCATCTAAAACATTTTGAATAGTTGGATTTGCTTGAATATCAGAAAATACTGCATATTCAATTTTAGCCTCATCAAGTAAAGCTGTAACTTTACCACACACTCCAAATTTAACTAAATCTGGATCAGTTACAACAAGCACTTTTTTAAAACCACGATTATTTAATTCAGGAACAATATTTAAAATAGCACCTGATCCATGGTATGAAGTTTCATTAAGTATAAATCTTGGCATAATTATTTTTCCTTTCTTTTCTTTTATTATATGTTTATTATAACATCCTATTAAATTAAAATCAAAATTATTGCTTTATTATCTAATAAAAAAACTATATTTGATAATTATCAAATATAGTTTTTGTTTTACTCAACTTCAATAATTCTAATAGTGTTTGTTACACCGTGTTTTTGTCCAAAACCATTAGTTAAAATAATATTTGAGCCATTTTTAATTTCAAGTTCATGTGCAACTTTTGTTGCAATTATATCACTATCATCAACGTCATTTACATATTCAGTAATAACTGGATAAACACCCCAATAATAACTAAGTCTACGACATGTTTCAGGTGTATTAGTACATGCAATAATAGGTGCACTTGGTCTAAATTTACCAATACGTTTTGCTGTACCACCAGTTTCAGTAAATGCAAAAATTGCTTCTACTTTATTTAAAGTAATACAACATTGAGCAATACAAGCACCGATTGCATCACTTAATGAATGATTGTTAAATTTTTGATTGTCATAAAGTTGATCAGCAGAATTAATTGAAGCTTCTACAGTTCTTGCAATTTTGTCCATATATTTAACACTTTGAACTGGATATTTACCAATTGCTGATTCACCACTTAACATAATTGCATCACTACCATCTAATATAGCATTAGCAACGTCACTCGCTTCAGCTCTTGTTGGTCTTGGTGCTTCAATCATTGATTCCATCATATGAGTAGCAGTAATAACTGGTTTACCTAAACGGTTAGCTTTTTTGATAATTTGTTTTTGATATAGTGGAACTAATTCAGTTGCAACTTCAACCCCTAAATCACCACGTGCTACCATTATTCCATCACTTACTTCAATGATTTCATCAATATTATCAAGTGCTTCTTGGTTTTCAATTTTTGAAATAATTTCAATTTTAGGAGCATTCAATTTCTCTAATAATTGTCTTACTTCTAAAACATCTGCTGCGTGTCTAACAAATGATAGTGCTATTAAGTCAACTCCATTTTCAACACCAAATTTAATATCATTATAATCTTTTTCTGATATAAATGGCATTGTTAATGAAATGCCTGGAACATTAATACCTTTTTTATTTTTAATTATACCACCATTTTTAAACTTACATTTAAGTTCATTTTCAAACTTTTCTAATACGACTAATGATATTTTACCATCATCAATTAAAAATTCATCATTGATATTGATATCGTTGAAAAATTCTTTACAATTAACATAAAAGCCATTTTCATCACCTAATACAACGTCTTTGTATAAAGTTACAATATCACCTTTTTTATATGTACAACTACCATCTTTAAAATCACCAACACGGATTTCTGGACCTTTTGTATCCAACATAATACCAATATGTTTTTTAGCGATTTCTGATGTGTTTCTAATAAGTTCAATTCTTCTTATTGATTCTTCATGACTACCATGAGAAAAATTAAGTCTTGCTACATTCATACCTGCATCAAACATTTTTAAAAGCATTTTTTCATTTTCGATAGCAGGACCTATTGTGCATATGATTTTTGTTTTTCTAAGATTCATATATTCACCTCTAACTATGTTATTATATCAAATTTTACCTTTTTTTGCAACTTTAAAAACCTAATAAAAAAAAGATGTGTTTTTAACACATCTTATTTTATACACGTTTTTTCCAAGTTTTAGGATTAAAAAGAACTAAGATTGGGAAGAACTCTAAACGTCCAATAATCATTTCTAATGCTAATATAAATTTAGACCAATTAGAGAATATCGCAAAACTTCCATAAGGGCCAACTAGATCAGTATAACCAGGTCCTACATTGCTGACGCATGTAAGAGATGCTGTAAAGTTAGTTGCAAAGTCATATCCATCAAAGGAAATCAAGAATGCACCTAACAATAAAATTGCTACATAAACAACTAAATAACCCTCAACAGCATTAACTGACTCATCTGACATAGGTTTACCATCAATCTTAATTACATCAACTTTTCTTGGGCTTATCATATTTTTAATTTTCTTAAAAACGGATTTTACTAAAATATTTAATCTTGTAATTTTTAAACCACCAGCTGTTGAACCAGCACAAGCCCCCGTTACTGTCAAAAAGATTAGAATCATTATAGATGTTGAAGGCCACTTTAAAAAGTCAGTTGTCGAATAACCGGTAGTTGAAATAATTGAAGCAACTTGAAAATAAGAATGTCTAAATGCTTCTTCAAACGAAATTGCTTGAATTGTGTTTTTGAATTTAAAGAAAATATTTAAAGTTATAAAAGTAATACTAACTATAACTATAATAAAAAATGATCGTAGTTCTTCATTTCTAAATACTTCTTTTAAATTACCAACTAATATTAAATAAAACATCGAAAAGTTAATTGCAAAAATCACCATTCCTGTTGCAATAATATATTGCGTTGATCTTGCAAAAGTTTCCAATCCACCATTATCAATCGATAATCCACCAGTTCCTGCTGTTCCAAACGAATAAATCATACTTCTGAATAAATCCATTTTTTTATCTGGACCTAGCCATAAAATTAAAATTAAACCAATAGTTAATATTAAATAAATTAAATATAGTATTCTTGATGTTACACGCATTTTGGAAACAAGTTTACCAACTTGAGGACCTGGAGACTCCGCTCTTAAAATATGCATTGATGAACCTTCTTTTGATTCGGGAATAATAGCAAGAATAAATACTAAAACTCCCATCCCACCAATCCAGTGAGCAAAGCTACGCCAAAACATAATACTATGATCTAATGTACTATAATCAGTTACAATTGATGAACCAGTTGTAGTAAACCCCGATGCTGTTTCAAAAAAAGCATCAAAGAAGTTTGTCATATTACCTGATATTAAATATGGTAAACATCCAAATAATGTCATAATTATCCATGAAAGACCAACTATAACAAAACCTTCACGTGCTAAGATACGATTGCTTTCGGCTTTTTTTATATATAAAAGTCGTCCGATAACAAATAATAAAACCATCGGAATTATAAATGCTAAATAATTACGAGGATCTTCTTTATACCAAATACATATTGCAATAGGCAAAATCATTAAAAACGCAAGAAGCGTCATGATTTTCCCTAAAATATTTCGAATAATTGCGTAATTCATATCTTACTCCAAAATATCATCAAGGTCATCTAAATATTGTCCATTAGTAACAACAATAACATTGTCGTCAGCTTGAATCATATCAGCACCATTTGGAATAATTGATTCACCATTACGAATAATACCTGCAATTAATACTTTTTCTTTTAGCTTAATATCTTTTAATTGTTTATTTAAAACCTTACTCTTAGGTTTTGCAATAAACTCTAAAGCTTCTACTTTATTATTAACTAGTTTATATAAAGTAACAATATTACTTCCACGTGAATTATTTCTTGCACGAATGTAACTAACAATACGATCAGCAATTATATCTTTTGGTGATACAATTGTTGCCATACCAATCGATTCCATTAAACCAACAAATGATTCTTTATTGACTTTTGCAACAATCTTCTTAACATTTTGTTTATAAGCATACATTGAAATAATAATGTTTTCTTCATCTT
>CAJGDR010000049.1 GCA_904502205.1 uncultured Bacilli bacterium | reverse complement strand
ACCAAATTTATTTGTTATTGGATTTGGACTTGATTATAACGAAAAATATCGTAACTTACCTTATGTTGGAGTATTAAAAGAAGAAGCAATTTAATAAGTAAAAGAAATGATATTTTGTTTTTTGCAAATATCATTTTTTATATTCAGTAAAAAATCACATTTATTTCATTTTAAAAAAAGGTTGGTGTGGTAAAATGATTAGAAAGTATTTAAATAAAGTTATTGGAACAAAAGAATTTTATAAAATGGTGTTAGTAATTGTTATACCGATTGCTTTACAACAACTATTAACTCAATTTGTATCATTACTTGATAATATCATGATTGGTGTTTTAGGTACTGAACAAATGTCAGGCGTTGCAATAAGTAATCAAATAATGATGGTATTCAATTTAGCAGTATTTGGAACGATCTCTGGTGTTTCAATTTTTGCGTCTCAATATCATGGATCGAAAGATATAAAAGGTATAAAAAAGACATTTCAATTTAAATGGTTAATGATTTTACTGACATTAATCGTTGGACTTTCGATTTTTATCTTTTTTGGTGATGATTTAATTTCAACATTTATTAATTCTAATAGTGATGATTCAACTAATCCTATTTTAGTTCAAGGCTATGCATCAAATTATTTAAAAATAATGTTGGTTGGTTTAGTGCCTTTTGCGATTAAAGAAATATATTCAACATCTTTAAGAGAAGCTAAACAAACATTAGTACCAATGTTGGCTGGTGTTTTTGCAATTATTGTTAACTTAGTTTTTAACTATTTATTGATATTTGGTAAACTAGGTTTTCCACAACTTGGTGTTGAAGGTGCTGCTATTGCAACTGTAATTTCAAGATTTGTAGAATTAGCAATTGTTGTAGTTTATATTCATATTAAAAGAGAAACTTATCCATTTATCAAAAAAGTATATTTTAAAAAATATTTAAATTTTAAAGATATTAAAAGATACATTCCACGTACATTATTATTATGTTTAAATGAAGTAATGTGGTCGATGTGTATTACTTTAATCTTCCAATGCTATTCTAAACGAGGTTTAGATATTGTTGGAGCTATGAATATTTGTAATAATGTTAGTAATTTATTTATGACGTTAGGACTTGCGCTTGGTAATGCGATTGCAATTATTGTTGGACAACTTTTAGGAGCAAAACAATATGATGAAGCGTATGATACTGGCGTTAAATTAATTGCATTTTCACTTTTTACAAGTATCGTTACAAGTCTTTTAATGATTTCTAGTGGTTTATTAATACCAAATATTTATAAAACAACAGATAATATTAAAGACTTAGCATTTACATTTATTTTAATTGCGTCTATTGCGATGCCAATTAATACTTTTAATACTAGTTCATATTTTACTATTCGTACTGGTGGTAAGACATTTTTGACATTCTTATTTGATAGTGTATTCTCATGGACAGTAAGATTACCACTAGCATTTATTTTAGTTAGTTTTACTAATTTAGGAATAGTACCAATTTATTTGATTGTAAGCTTATCAGATGGTATTAAAGTACCTTTAGCTATAATAATTATTAAAACTAAAATTTGGTTGAAAACAATAATATAATAAGGTAAGGTGATATAATGTTAGAACTATATAATATAAGAAAGGAATATATCGTTGGTGATAATGTAACAGTTGCTCTTGATGATTTAAGCTTGAAATTTCGTCATAACGAATTTGTTTCAATTTTAGGTCCATCAGGATGTGGAAAAACAACTTTGTTAAACATTATTGGGGGATTAGATCGTTATACAAATGGCGATTTAGTAATTAACGGTAAAAGTACAAAAGAATATAAAGATCGTGATTGGGATATTTATCGTAACCATACAATTGGATTTGTATTCCAAACATATAATTTAATAATGCATTTAAATGTTTATGAAAATGTTGAACTTGCATTAACATTATCTGGTATTAGTGAGGCAGAAAGAAAAGAGAAAGTTCTTAATGTGTTATCACGAGTTGGATTAGATGATAAAATTTATTCTTTACCTAATCAATTATCAGGTGGTCAAATGCAAAGAGTTGCTATTGCTCGTGCACTTGTTAATAATCCAGATATTTTACTAGCTGATGAACCAACAGGAGCATTAGATAGTGGTACAAGTATCCAAATTATGGATCTTTTAAAAGAAATTGCAAAAGAAAAACTAGTAGTTATGGTTACACATAACCCAGAATTAGCTGAAGAATATTCAACAAGAATTATTAAAATTAAAGATGGACGCTTAATTGATGACTCTATGCCTGTTGAAGAATTACATGTTGAAGAAAAACCATTAAATAATAAGAAGACTTCAATGTCATTCTTTACAGCTTTAAAATTAAGTTTTAGAAATCTTTTAACAAAGAAAACAAGAACTTTGTTAGTTGCTCTTGCGGGTTCTATTGGTATTATTGGTATTGCGTTAATCATGTCAATGTCTCATGGATTCCAAAGTTATATAGACCGTATCCAAGAAGATGCCTTATCTCAATATCCACTTCGTATTGAACAAGAAACTATGGATACAACTGCATTAATGGAAAAATTAATGTTACGTGGTGAAGAAGAAGTTAAAAAAGATCCTAATATTGTTCATATTAATACTATTTTTAGTGATGTTATGAAGATTATGGGTGAAACTATGGAAAAAAATGACATTGTTTCATTCAAAGAGTTTTTAGATTCTAACGAAGAAATGAAAGATTTAGTAACAGATATCCGTTACAACTATAATGCTGATATTAATATTTATAACGATAACAGTAAAACTAATCGTTTATATCCTTCTAATAATCCAATGACTAGTATGCTTGGTGGATGGCAACATTTAATTGATAACCAAGAATTACTAGAAAATCAATATGAATTAGTTCTTGGTGAATTTCCAAATGAATATAATGAATTATTGTTAATTTTAGACCAAGATGGTAACTTAACTGACCTTTCATTATACATGTTAGGTATTATTTCAGAAACAGATTTATACTCATCAATTAATCCAAATGGAACACCTTTAAAAACAGAATATTCACATCAACAATTAATAGGTTTAAAATATAAAGCAGTAGCTGATAGTGCTTATTATGAATTAGATGGTGACCGTATTGTAAATAACAGTACTCAAGATAAAGTCTTAGATGTAATTGCTAAATCAGGTTTTGAACTTGAAATAGTTGGTATTGTAAAAGCTAGTGCTAATAGTGGTATGAGTTCAATGTTTGGTGGTATCGGATATACTGATGATCTTGTAGAAAAAGTAATGGAAATCAACCAAGCATCTGAAGTTATAAAAGCACAACTTGCAAATAAAACAGTAGATATGTTAACTGGCTTACCATTTGAAGGTAATGTTGAAGAAGAATATAAATCTAGACTTGAATCTTTAGGTTATGCTGATAAAACAAATCCAGATTCAATTAATATTTATCCAAAATCTTTCGAAGCAAAAGAAAGAATAATTGAAATTATTAAAGAATATAATGCAACAGTGCCAGTTGAAAAACAAATTAAATATACTGATGATGTTGCTTTCATGATTCAATCAGTTAATGAAATTGTAAATACAGTAAGTTATGTTTTAATAGCATTTGTATCTGTATCATTAATTGTTTCATCAATTATGATTGGGGTTATTACTTATATTTCTGTTCTTGAAAGAACTAAAGAAATTGGTATTTTAAGAAGTATTGGTGCAAGTAAAAAAGATATTTCACGTGTATTTAATGCTGAAACATTAATTATTGGTTTCACAGCTGGAGCTCTTGGAATTGGAATTTCGCTTTTATTGTTAATACCTATTAACACAATAATCAAGTATTTTACTGAAATTCCAAACATGGGTAAACTTCCAGTTGCAGGTGGAATTGCTTTAATTATCATTAGTACTTGCTTAACTTTAATTGCTGGTTTAATTCCAAGTCGTATTGCGGCGAAGAAAGATCCTGTAATTGCATTAAGAAGTGAATAAAGTGCCAAAACGGCACTTTTTCTTTTTGTGTAAATTAGCAAATTTCTTGCAAAAAATGATTTAAAATTGTATAATTTTGGAGTGAGAGGTTTTTGATTATGAAGAAAGCTTTTGATAATAAAAAATACATAAAACTTCAAAGTGACAAAATTCTAGAAAGAGTAAGTCAATTTGATGATAAATTATATATCGAGTTCGGCGGAAAAATATTTGATGATTATCATGCATCACGTGTACTTCCTGGATTTGAAATTGATTCTAAAGTAAAAGCTTTGGCTTCAATTAAGAAAAAAGTAGAAGTAATTATCAATATTAGTGCTGATGATATTCAAACTGGTAAAACTCGTAATGATATTGGTTTAACATACGAAGATGATGTATTAAGATTAATTGATGAATTTGAAAATCACAAAATTGTTTGTAAAAGTGTTGTTATTACAAAGTATGCTAATCAACCACTTGCAACAATTTTTTACCAAAAATTAAAGAATTTAGGAATTAACGCTTATTTACATTATCCAATTGATGGCTATCCACATAATACAGATCATGTACTAAGTGAAAAAGGCTTTGGTAAAAACGAGTATGTTGAAACTACACATCCAATCATTGTAGTAACAGGACCTGGACCTGGTAGTGGTAAAATGGCTACTTGTTTATCACAACTTTATCATGATAGCTTAAAAGGGATAAAAGCTGGTTATGCAAAATATGAAACTTTTCCTGTTTGGAATTTACCATTAAAGCATCCAGTTAATTTAGCTTATGAAGCTGCGACATCTGATCTAAATGATGTTAATATGCTAGACTATTATCATTTAGATAAATATGGTATTTCTGCAGTTAACTATAATCGTGATTTAGATGTGTTTCCAGTTTTAAACAAAATATTTGAACGTATTTACGGTGAAAGTCCATATTCATCACCTACTGACATGGGAGTAAATATGGCAGGAAATGCAATAATCAATGATGATGCTGCAATCCAAGCTAGTAAACAAGAGATTATTCGCCGATATTTAGATGCTTGTTGTCTAAATAAAAATGGTAAATTTTCTCAAGAAAGTGTCGACAAAATTTTACGTATTATGCGTTCACTTAATATTTCAGTGGATGATCGTAAAGCGGTTAAAGCTGCGCTAATAAAAACAGAAAAATGCAATTGTCCTTGTGTTTCAATTGAACTTTCTAATGGCAAAATTATTAGTGGTAAAAAGTCTGAACTATTTACATCATCAGCTGCTGCTGTAATTAATGCTTTAAAATATTATGCGAAAATTCCAAAGGATATGTTGTTGCTGTCTTATAATGTATTAGAACCAATTCAAAACTTAAAAACTAATCACTTATCAAGAAAAACATCAAGATTGCACCTAAATGATGTTTTGATTGCACTATCAATTTCTGCAACTACATCATCAATGGCTGCTTGTGCTTTAAAACAATTACATAAGTTAGCTGGTGCACAACTTCATTCAAGTGTTATGATCAATAATGATGACTTAGAGGTCTTAAAGAAATTAAAGATTGATGTAACAATGGGGACTTTCCAGGATACAAAATTATTAAATAATATTTAAAAAATTAAGGGGTAGGATATGTATGTTAAAATGTTAGTTGTTAGTGACTCACATAAAAGCAGGGGAATTTTAAAGAGAATACTTATGAAGGAAGAAGCAGATACTCATTTATTTTTCCACTGTGGAGATAGCATGTTGCATGGAGATCAGCTTTTTCCTTTTTCTTCGGTTAAAGGGAATTGTGATTTATTTATTGATCTTCCTAAACACTTCGAAATGGCAACTCCTCTAGGGTTGGTATATATCACTCACGGTGAAATGGGTATTGAACATTTTCCCAAGTTAATTAGAACTGTAAGGTGTGATATATTACTTTATGGACATACCCATGTCCATAAATATGATTATATACAGGATTGTCATTGTTTCAATCCTGGGTCACCAACACAACCAAGAGATGGATCAAGTGGTACTTATTTAGTTATTGAAGGAACAAGCAAAAACGATATAAAATGGGAGTTTAGAAGTGTTGATGATTTACCCGAGCTTCCCAAAAAGAAAAAGTGATTAGGAGAAAAATAAAATGGCTAATAAAAGAGATATAAAATTAAAAGAAGAAATTTTACAACGAACCGACGAAACGTTTGAACTACTTTACAGTAAATATAGTAAATTAGTTCTATATTTTGGTTGTACAATGACCGGTAACAGAAGAGATGCTGAAGATTTAGTACAAGAAGTATTTATGAAAATATATGCTAACATTGAAGACTTTAACCCGTATATGTCTTCATTCAAAACATGGTTAGTAAAAATTACCCGTAATCATATAATTGATTTTATGAAACACAAAAAAGAAATAATCTATGATAATGAACTAATTGACAATCTTATTGATCAAAACATATTTACAGAAAGAATGGAATATAGTATTAGAACTCTTAATCATCAAGAAAGAGATATTTTAATTCTTAAAGCTATATTCAATTTTACACACAAAGAAATTGCAGATAGCTTAAATATTACAACAGATGTTTGTAAGAAGACATATGCAAATGCTAAAGATAAATCTAGAAAGGAGTGGTTAGATTATGAAAACTAGATTTGAAAAAGAATTTAAAAAAGAATTTAATGAACAATTTAAACCAACCCTTGATAAAGAATTACTAAAACAAGAATTAAATATTCAAGTTAAAGAAAATAATACTTTTACATTTAAGAAAAAACCTTTTTATACAATTTCAACAATTTGTTGTTTATTATTAGTACTATTAACTTCTATAACTACATGGGCTGTAGCTCATTACAAATATTTTCAAGAAGAAAAAAATAATGCAAATAATAACACTGTTGATGTTGTACAATTATTTAAAGATAAATATCAAACAACTGATGTTCAATTAGTTTGCGAAATTAAAACTAAAGATAGAGTTGAAATATCAATAGTAAGCATTGGAATTCAAAAAAATGAACAAGAAGAAGCTATTTTTGCTGTATATTGTAATGAAATAGCTGATATTAAAAGTGTTTCGTTGTCATATGTATTAACAATTAATAATTTAAATTTTAATGGAAAAGAAATGATAACAGATAATTACACGGAATATACTATAGAATATATTTATGATTATGATATTCATTTTGTGTT
>CAJGDR010000048.1 GCA_904502205.1 uncultured Bacilli bacterium | reverse complement strand
TTATGTTCTATTCAACTATTCTTTGTTATTTTCTTATTGTTCTTTATAAAACAAGAAACTACAAAACAAATTTTACTAGAGTTTATGTTCCCTACAATGTGTTTAGGTGCATCAATATCATTGTTTATTCCAACTGAAGGTGTAGCCTTTAATGACCCTCAAGTTTATCAATACTTTATATATCATGCATATATCATTGCATTTGCTATTGATTTAGTAATGTCTAATATTATTAAAGTTAGTTGGAAAACATTAATTAGAAATATTTGTTTATTATTTGGATTCTCAATTTTAGCAATTTATCTAAATTCAATGTTCCAAGATCATACTACTAATTTTATGTTTGTTGCGCGTCCACCTCTTGAAGGAATGCCTATTTTAAATCTAAAACATGGTTGGTATGATTATTATGTAAAACTTGTTATATTAGCCGTTATAGCACTTACTATTTTCCATACACCATTTATACTAACTCAAAAGAATCGAGATGCTAAATTAAATAAATAATAAACATTAATTATTCTCATATAAAATAATTAAAACAATTTAAAAAAACACTTTCTTAAATGAAAGTGTTTTTTTGTAATTATAATCTATTTAAATATACTTTATAAAACTAATTTCTTTTATGCTTTATTTTCTTAAATTTGCTAAAATAGAATCTACATCTGAAATTTCAGCACCATAAGTATCTTTTAAATATTTAATACCGTAAATATAATCTTCTTCAGTAAATGAATCTGTCGCGTCTTTTGCAACAACGATATCATATCCATATTGATAAGCATCAGCTGCAGTATGACGTACACACATATGTGCATGTAATCCTGTCATAATTACAGTATTAACACCTAATTCATCTAATAATAATTTTAAATCAGTTTGGAAAAAGCCACTATATCTTCTTTTTGGAACTACGTAGTCTTTTTCACATAATTCTAGTTCATCAATAACTTCAGCACCTTTAGTACCTTTAATTGCATGATCACCCCAGAATTTTAATTCGTGATCGACTCCTAAAATATGAGCATCATTACAGAAAATTACTGGAACACCTAATTCTCTACATCCAGCTAATAACTGTTTAGTCTTTGGTACAATTGCTAAACCTCGATCACATTTTAATGCTCCTGTAACAAAATCATTAAGCATATCAACAACTAAAACTGCATATTTTCTTTCCATATTTTTTTCCTCCGTTTATAGTTTTACATATTTATTATAACGTTACTTTATATATGTGTCAAAAAAGAAATACTATTAATTTTCAATGAGTTCATTTTCGACATTGATTTTATCTAATGACTTTCTAAATTTAAAAATAAATAAGATAGTCGTAAATATTACTGCTGATATATCAGCAAGTGGTTCGGCTAAATAAACACCTAAAATTTTATTTTTTAACATTAATGGTACAATATAAATTAATGGTATTAGGATGATAAATTTTCTAAATACAGCAACTATTATCGAGCTCATTGAACTTCCAATCGAAACAAAAGTCATTTGACAAGCAATTTGTATTCCAAATAAACCAAGTCCTGCACAATATACTCTAAGCATCTTTGAAGCAAAATCTACTAATTCTTGATTATCGGTAAAGATTCCGGCAAATCCTTTTGGGAAGATCATTATACTTATAAATAATACAAATGAATACGATAAACATGCAAATAAAAGAAGCTTAAAGATTGAAACAACTCTTGACTTATTTTTCGCACCATAATTATAACTAATTATTGGTTGTGCGCCTTGGGCAACTCCTTGCATTGGCATCATAGCAAACTGCATAACACTTGTTAAAATAGTCATTGCACCTACTTCTAAATCACCACCATAATGTTGAAGAGATGAATTAAAACAAATCGCAATCGCACTTTCACTTGCTTGCATAATAAATGTTGCTAATCCTAATAAAATACAAGGTATGATTACTTTTGATTGTAATTTCATATAGACACTTTTTAGTTTAATAAAAGTGTGCTTACTTCTTAAAAAACTTAATATCCAAATGGTTGAAACAGCTTGTGATAAAATAGTTGCTAAAGCTGCACCAGAAACACCCATTTTAAAACCATATATAAAAATTGGGTCTAAAATAATATTAGTGACAGCTCCAATTATAACACTAATCATACTATGTTTTGTAAAACCTTGACATGAAATAAAACTATTCATTCCCAGTGTTAATTGCACAAACAATGTACCAATAGCATATATATTCATATAACTTGTAGCATATTCAATTGTATTACTACTACCACCAAATGCCATGAGTAATGGTTTATTAAATATTAATAACAATGTTGTTAAAATCATTGATATTATGATTTGTAAAACAAAACAATTACCTAATATTTCTTCAGCGCCTTGGTAATCTTTTTGGCCCATTTTAATAGAAGCACGTGGTGCTCCGCCAGATGATACAAGCGCAGCAAATGCTGAAACTATTAATATTAATGGTAAACATACACCAACACCTGTTAGTGCAGTACTTCCAATGTTTGGCATATGTCCAATATATATTCTATCAATAATATTATAAAGCATATTTACTAATTGAGCAATTACTGATGGTATTGCTAGTTTTACTAGTAATTTTCCTATTTTTTCTTTTCCTAAATATTCTTTATTATTCATATTTTTCGCCTCGAAGTTGTCTATTAGTATATATATATTATATCACATTTCTAAAATATTGTAAAAAAATAAAGTGCAAAACTTGCACTTTATTTTTCTTTTGTTAGATTTAGTAAAGCCTCTCCATCTAATCGATATGTTGTCCAATCAGACATAGGTTTTGCTCCTAGTGATAAATAAAAATCAATACTTGGCTTATTCCAGTTAAGACAACACCATTCAAATCTACCACATTGTCTTTCAATACAGATATTAGCAAGCTTTTTAATTAATGCTTTACCATATCCTTTATGTCTGTATTCAGGTAAGACATATAAGTCTTCTAAATAAATACCTGCACGTCCAACAAACGTTGAATAATTATGGAAGAATAATGCGAAACCAACTTCAATATCATTTTCAGTAACAAATATAACTTCAGCAATTTTATCTTCAAATAGCCATTTTTTAATTAACTCTTTTGTTACAACAACTTCATCTAACATTTTTTCATAGATTGCAAGTTCAGTAATAAAGTAAATTATTTTATCAATATCATTAATATTAGCATATCTAATTTTATGTTCCATATATATACCTTATTTCTTAAACTGTGCATCATACATGCTACGATAATATCCGTTAGCATTATATAATTCTTCATGTGTACCGTGTTCTGCAATTTGTCCTGCATTTAATACATATATTTGATTAGCATGTTGAATTGTTGAAAGTCTATGTGCTACAACAAATGTTGTTCTGCCTTTAGCAAGAACAGCTAGTGCATTTTGAATAATTGACTCAGTTTGTGTATCAATATTTGCTGTTGCTTCATCAAGGATTATAATTTTTGGATCTCTTAATAAGATTCTAGCAAATGACAATAATTGTTTTTCACCAGTTGAAAGGTTAGAACCTAAGTGATCAAGTTCTGTATGAATACCTTTTGTAAAGCCATTAACAAATTTTTCTGCACCAATCATTAATAAAACTTTTTCTACTTCTTCGTCACTAAATTCTTCATTCATTGTAATATTTGATTTAATAGTTCCAGAAAAGATTGCTGGTTCTTGAATTACATAACCAATATTACTACGAATTTCTTGTTTAGTATATTCCATAAAGTCAACGCCATCAATTAATATTTGACCTTCTTGTAAATCATAAAATCTTTGAAGTAATGTCATAATTGTTGTTTTACCTGAACCTGTGTGACCAGCAAGACCAATAAAGTCTCCACTTTTTACTTTAAATGAAACATCTTTAAGTACTGGATTTTCCAAGTCATAACTAAATGTTATGTTCTTAAATTCAACATCACCTTTGAAGTTTGGTTTTTCATTAAATCCTAAATATAAATCTTCAGGTTGATCTAACAAATCAAATATTCTAGAAGACGCAACAAACGAATCTTCAAGTGAATTTAAATTAGCAAAGATCATCATAATTGGATCTACAATACGTTCAATGTATGTAACATATAAATATAATAAACCTGCACTAATTACAGAACTACCATGTAAAATATTTCTTCCAAAATAGAAGATTACTAAAGCTGTTAAAGCATTTCTGATTAAACCTAAAAGTTCACCACCAAAAACTGAATTAATTTTTAATGCATTCATTTTATTACGATAATTTGTTTTTAATAATTTATCATATTCATCATGCATTTGTTCTTCTTTTTCAAACTGTTGGATAATTTCCATACCACCAACATATTGAGCCATATTAGCATTAATGATTGAATTCATTTCTCTAATCTTATGGTGATATTTATTATTTACTTTTCTATAAACTGTCATCCATAATAAGATGATTGGAGTAACACAAATACAAATTAGGGCAAGTTTCCATTCAGCAAGGAATAATGCAGCTAGCACCATAACAAGGGATATCACAGCAGCAATAATTTGGAAGATAACTGAATATAATCCGCGAACACCCTCTGAATCGGAGATAATCTTTGTTACAATTTTACCACTTGGTTCTTGTACAAAATAATTCATTGGAAGACGATTTAGTTTATCAAATGCACTTCTTCGCATATCAAGCGTTAATCGCATTGAAGCATTTTCAAAGAAAATATTTTGGAAGAATCTTAAAATTGTAATCAAAATTGTAAGAATTGCATATATAATAATTACTTTAATAATTAATGGAATTACTGGATTAAAGAAACATTTAAGTTCGTCTTTGTTTAGTATTCTTCCATTAACTTTTGTTTCAGCAAGTTCAATAGATAAAATATTTGGTGTTTCAGTTTCTTGACAACCAACAATATTTTCTTTTAAAACTTCACCATCAACTAAGATATATTTTGAATCATAATAAACAATTGTATATAAATTATTTGGATCACTTGTTTCAGTTTTCTTTTGGTAATAATTACCATCAAATAAAACTTCATCACCAGCTTTTTCCCAAGTAGTTTGAACACTAAGTAAATAATCATCAAGTAATTTACTTACTAGCATTGGTTGGAATAATTCTAATACAGTATAAATTGTTAAAAACAATAATGAAAGTCCAATTAATACACGACTTTTCCAAGCATATTTAACAACACGTTTTAATACGACTTCTGGTGGATAATTTTGATAACGATCGTTCTTACTCATTATCTTCACCTCCCATTAGTTGTTTTTGATATTGTTCATAGTACCATCCTTTATTGTTCATTAAATCAGCATGTGTTCCAATTTCTTGAACACTACCATTTTCAATAACAACAATCTTGTCGGCATGTTCAACCGCACTTAGTCTATGTGCAACAATAATATTAGTTTTATTATTTCTAATTTTCTTTAAATTTCTAATGATGTTTGCTTCAGTTGTTCCATCAACTGCACTTAAAGAATCATCAAGAATTAAGATTTCGGAGTCTTTATAAAGGGCTCTTGCAATTGATAATCTTTGTTTTTGACCACCTGATAATGTAACACCATATTCACCAACAATTGTATTTAATCCATCTGGTAAAAAATCTATATCTTTTTTAAAATCAGCCATTAATATTGCATCGTCCATTGAAAGACTAGATTCTTTGTTTTTACCAATTTCTAAGTTTTGTTCAATTGTTCGTGAGAATAAAGCATGTTCTTGAGGAACATAAGCCACTAAACTACGAACACTAGCTTTAGTGATTTCATTAACTGATTTATTATCAAAAGTTAAATTATCACTTGCTGGATATTGTCTTAAGAATTGTTTAATTAAAGTAGTTTTACCACAACCAGTTTTGCCAACAATTCCGATTGTTTCACCTTTATTAATTGTTAAATTAAAATTATTTAAAATATCAATATCAGTTTCAGGATATCTAAATGTAAAGTTATCAAATTTAATTTGATTAAATGTTTCGATATCTTTTGCATTCTTTTGATCTAAAACGTCAGGTAAAGAGTCCATAATTTCGTTTATACGATCAAACGCAACTTTACTTTGAACAAACATTGCCATTTGATTTCCAAGTTGAATCATTGGATTAGAAAATTGAGCTAAATATAAATTAAAGGTAATTAATTCACCAACTGTGATTTCTTGATTCATTACACAAAATGATCCAAAGATGAACGCTACCATCTGACTAATGATAGTACATAATCTAAAAGTTGGACCAAATACTGATCTTAAATAAACAGCTTTCTTTTCAATGTCATAACATTCTTTAGCAACTTTATCTAATCTATTATAATCTTTTTCTTCATTAACAAATGATCTAATTAATTTAACATGTTGAACACTTTCCATTGTTATATCCGAAAGCTCACTGTTCTTTCTTCTTACAAGTCGCCAGTTTTTAGATATATATGGACGAATCTTATATACTACTAAGAAAATAAAAGGTAGTGGAATAATCGAATATATTGAAAGTAGTGGATGAATTGAAAACATCATAATTGCTGAAAAAGCAATCATTAATAATACTTCTAATATACTAAACAAAAACTGTGTACTATTATTTGACATTTGGAAAGTATCAGCAGTAGCTCTATTCATTAAATCACCTGAATGGTGTTTAGTGAAGAAAGTTGAATCTTGAATAAGAACTTTATTCATAAATCTAATTTTTAATTCATAATAGATTGAATGGAATAAATGTCCTGAAACAATTCTTTTAAAAATACTTACAATAAAACGAGCTGCAAATACTACTACAATAATTATCATTAACATTTTGAAGTTTGCAAATGTTATTTCTGATAATCCAATTAAATCAATAACTTGACCAACAAGTTTTGGTTTTACTACATCTAATAACACTGATACAATTGTAAGAATTATACAAATTACATATTTATACCAGCTCTTTTTAAGAAACCATTTAATGGATTTAAATCTGCCCATTTATAATCACCTCCATTATATAGACAATATTATACAACTTTTTTATTGCGCGCGCAACATTTATGCTTTTTATCTTTTAAATATAAAAAATAGAGATAGCTTACGCTATCTCTAGGAAGTTTTTCTCATTAAATTATCAAGAGTATTTTGATACTCTATTTGTTTTGTATACAATATATTTTCAATTGATTCAACATCATTACTAATTATAGAAGGTGACCAAGCTTGATAACCAATATAATAATCCCAAGATTCAACTGTAAAATTTAGATATGTATCAACAACAGACATATAGTTATAATAAAT
>CAJGDR010000047.1 GCA_904502205.1 uncultured Bacilli bacterium | reverse complement strand
CCTAACAAATATGTAATTAATTCCATATCTCCAAACTCAAAATTATATTCAGTATAAGCTTTTATTGTAGATGTTGTAATTGAACCATCAGTTCCAATAAATTCATATTCTTCAGTCATATCTTTAGTAGATATGTATTCATTACTACCTGTTAAGATTAGGAAGTTTCTTGCGTTTGATAATATTGAGTTTTCAACTCTAAAGTTCATTGAAGAGAAACTTCTTACAACGTGTTTACCATTTGAAAGTTCTGAATTTTTAATTGTTATATTGTCACCATTTGTTTCAACAACTGTTCCTACATATTCAAGATTGATCATTAATCTTCCGAAGTCACAGTTTTTTGCTTTAACATCATTTAGAGTGATGTTATCACCATCTAAATAAATACCGATGTTATCTTGTCCATGAGCTGTAACAAGTGGTGTGTTATCAGGGTTACCGAGTGAGTAGAATGGACGAGGACCTCTAAATAAATCATTTAGTCCTAGTTCATATAACCCTGCATCATTTCCAGCTTCATCTGTTTGAGCAGATTTTGCTGATGGGAATGTTAAATCATGCATATTAATTGTGTATCCATTTCCATAAAAGTCTTGTTGAACTCTTAAGGCTACCTTTATTTGATCTGATAGATGTTGTGTTGGATCACTAGATGCAATTTGTTCATTCCATTGTTCTATAAATTTTTTATTATAAGTTGTTGTACATTCATAAATTTCGTTTTCGAAATCAAAAGTTTGTTTTTTAAAGTTATAATTTCCAAATAATTGGACGTCTTTGTTGATAATAATTGGTTCACCTTTTTCAAGAATTGGTTTACCTTCACTATCAACTTCATACATATTTTGAAGTGATTCAAATGATGTTTGAAGTACTACGACCTCACCATTTTCTGATTTATTTGTACAATATAATAAATCATTATAATTATAAACATTAACACCATTTTCAACAACTTCGAATGAATATGTACCAGGGGTTGCTAAAGATCCTTCTCCACAACCAATTGTAAAGCTTGCTTTTCCAGGTTTTAGTATTTCAACAATTCCTGTTTCTAAATTAACTTTAATGTTATCAGTACAGTCTGTTAATCTAATTTTAGATTGTTCAGAATCTGGTACAGCACGCACATTAATTTTGAATGTTGATTTTGTTTTTGCATTATTCACTAAATCAAATTCACCATGATATAATGTTTGATCAATATTTCTTTGAGATGCTTTTTGTTCTTTAGTTATTACAACTACACCATCTTGATAAAGAATTGCATTCATTGATCTAAATACATTACCTTTTTCATTTGAACAAGTAATTATTATATTTCCAGGAGCAATTGTTTTTAAAAAGTATTGTCCATTTTGATGGACGATTTCTGCATAAACATTTTCATCAAATAAGTCTTGATTTCTAACTTGCCAAACTAAGTTATTACCAGCCCCAGCTGGGTAATTTTTTTGGTTAATCCCTTTTGCATTTAAAGGATATAAACCAGAACTTACTTTAAATACTTCAGTATCTTCGTAGTCCCATTCAATACCAATAATGTCATTGTCGACAAAACTAAATGTAGTATTGATTGTTACAACACCTAGTATCGCAATCATAAAAGGTATGAATAATAAGATTATTAAATTCTTTTTTGCCATACTAGTTCACCACATCCAAATCCATAAATAATGAATTTAAATTTCTTAAAAGATATATAATGATTGGGATTGCGGAAATACCGAATACTAAGAGTCCAATCGCATATGCAATATATATCGATAAGCCAAAATATGAAAATCCAGCACATACTACGAAATATAAAATCGGTAATACGTAAGCATATAAACTAGATAAATACGTTGATCTTGGCTTTTTATTTCTAATTGATAATTCTTCTTTTAAAGATACAATGTCGAATACTATTAGTAGGGTTGTAATTAAAATTAAACCAAAAATAAATGTTTCAAAAGTAACTATTTTTGTAACTAATAAAATCAACAAAGTAACAAGTAATGATACAAAAGATAGAATTAGAGGTATCATAAATTTGATAATAAGTTGAGTACTATATTTTACTGGTATTGTTTTCATTACTTTAATCGTAGCTTTTTCCATTTGAATATATTGATTAGCACCTTGAGCTATTATTACCGTAAATAACATCAAGATTAAAATATCAATAAGTGGAATAAAGTTTGGTACGATTGAAATGTAATAAGCAAATACACCTCTTGTAAAAATAGTATTTAGTGCTTTGACTACCATATACGCTAAGAATGGTTGGACAAGTAATAGTCCTGTAAATGATAGAGTATAATCAGAATTCTTTGTAAGTAAAGTTATTTCTTTTTTTATCAAAGCAATTTTTGGAGTTGTAAATTTCAACTCTTTTTCTTTTCTTGTGTGTTTTTTGAACACAGATATATTACGTACATAATTAAACGCAAATACTGTAATTGTAGCACCAATTATAAACACACCAAATGCTATCGCAATATAAGGGAATAAAGCAATTCTTCTTTTTGCGATAAAGACATCTACTAAGAAATTAATCGGTACTTGATATTTTTCAAAAGCAATTAGTTTATTAATTCTTTCGGTTGTAAATAGTAGATTAATACTACCACCAGCAATGAACTCAATAAAGATATTAAGAACACTTGCGTATAAATAACAACCAATAAATAAAATAACTAATGTAATAATAAATTTTAATAATAAATGTTTGTTTAAGAATTTTTTAAGTAACCAATACGGATATACTAAAATTAGTGCTACACCAATTTCAAATATAAACGAAAGTATTGGGTAGAAAAGACCAATATAATAAAACATTAAGCCTTTGTTTTCCATTTTTCCATATGCAACAAACAGTGGATAAATAAACATCACACTTGTTACATAGTGAGTAATAAATAAGAAAATTAATTTTGAAAATATTACTGATGAATTACTAACAGGGTGAACTGATAATTGTTCTATATCTTTATCATTAAAGAACAGTTTATGAGCTCTTGTAATACCTGCAATAATTAACATAATTGAAATAATAAATAAAAACAAACTCATGAATGTCATCGATGCATTTTTGAATTTATTTGTTTTACTAATTAATGTTGTGAACAAATATACTTCAATCGCAATAAATGCACCAATAAATATAATACTGAAGATAGTAGATATTATTCTTTTAGAAAGTTTTTTATCTTGCCTAAACATCAGTTTGAAATCTTTATATAAGAGGTTGAGCATGATTAACCTCCATAAGTTTCCATAAATAATCTAGATAATTGTAATCGTTTATTTGGATCTTTTTTAAGATCAATTAGCGTATGAATAACACCATTATTTACAATTGCAACACGGTCACAAATTTTTGCAACAAGTTCAATATTGTGTGATGTTACAAACACTGTGTTACCATGATTTGCGTATTCACGCATCATTTTCTTTAATTCTTCAACCGCCATAATATCAAGTCCAACTGTTGGTTCATCCAAAATCCAAATTTTAGGACTATGTAAAAGACTTGCAACTAGGCATAATTTTTGTTTCATCCCGTGTGAGTAATCCGCAATCGGATTATTAAGTTCTTCTAGTTTTAATTGTAATCTATTACATAAATAAATGTAATTCTTTTTGAAGTCACCTTCACTTAATTGATAGATATTTGCAATAAATTCTAAGTAATCACGTCCAGTCATTTCTTCATAACAAGTAGGTTCAGACGCAACATATCCAAAAGAAAGTTTTGCAAACAGTGGATCCTTTTTAATATCGAATCCATCCAGTAAAATTCGCCCACTATTGAATTTTTTTGATCCAATCATGCAATCAATAGTAGTAGATTTACCAATCCCATTTCGGCCTAAAAATCCGAACATTTCACCTTCAAAAACCTCAAGATTTAAACCTTTCAATACTTCTTTTGGTCCATAAGATTTATAAAGATTATCGATTATAATTTTAGCATTAGATTCAGTTTCTTTTTTAATTTCTGACATAACTTAAGATCTCCTAATTCTCATAAACCAAACAGTATCAAGTTCGTTACTGTGGTTTTTAAATACATACTGTGTTTTACAGTTTGCACATTCATAATACCCATGATCTAGATCTAAATTTTTGCTTCTACATACCGGGCAATATTTTTGATATACTTCTTTTTTAACAATGATTTCTTCAAACTTCGAATTTAACCATTCATAAACCATTACTTCTTCTGATAATGTTCTTCTAAAGATTGGTTTTGACATATCTTCATAGTTGTATAAATTCCAAATAGTTAAAATATCAATTGTATTAAATTGTTCAATATTTTTATAGTCAATTGTTTCATTTTTAATAACACGTTCAGTATTAAGATATAAATAATGTTTTGCTTTAACATCTTTATAACTAATTGTAAAAGATATACCTAAACGATATCTACTAAGTAACATATTTACTTTGTAATCTTTATATGTAAATGTTAAATTATGATTATTATTTTGAACAGATTGATCTAAAACAAAGCCTTTCTTTAAAAGAGCTTTTAGTAATAAGAACATATAATATGTTCTAAAGTCACTTTGTAAACTTCCTAAGTCTTCATAAGCAATAAACTTACGATAGAATTTAAAACAATAATTGTATAAACGGTCTTTTAATAAAATATTAGTTGGTTGAATCTTTTTAAGTGATAAATCACATTTTTTAATTTCTTTGTAAAAGTATGAATTTTTAATATGTCTTAATTTTCTTTGTAATTTGTCAACTTTCATTAAAGCATTTTCGATTGCTTCATTTTCTAAAACAAATTCATTAGTTGTACCAATTGATGGTAAAATTGAAACATAGAATTCATAGTATTTATCAATTTCTTGATCTAATAATTTGATTAACATCCCAATAAAAATATTTTCATATATTTTAAGTTCATCAAGATGTTGATGATGATACACATATTCTGGTACCATATCTAAGTTTTTTTGTTTCCATAGGTTAGACTCTCTCATAACTTTTTGGAATTGGTCATGTTCAATATGTCCTGCAAGTTCTGCTCTAATAATAATATCTTCACGTTTAGTTATGATATGTGGATGAACAATAATTGAGTTAATGACACTTAGTACAAATGAAACTTCATCGAAGAAATCGCTATCGTTTTGAAAAGAAAAACTTTGTAGTGAATTAATTGAAAGAGAGTCTAATTCACGATATAAATTATCAAAGCCTTTATGCTCACTTTGATATTTTCTAATTTGTTTAATTGTGTTTTTTAATTGGATTCCTTCGATGATTTTCATATGCTTATAACCTATAACTTTCTCATTAAAGATTGAATTTCTTTTTCTGAACGGACTAAAACATTAGCACCGTAAGTTTTTTGAATAAGATTTAGTAATTCTCTTAAGGCACCTTTAACATATTCTTCAAAACGCCCTTCAAGTTTACTAATAACTTTTCTTGATAGTAAGAAGTCAAGTGCTTCTTCTTTTTTACCACCACATGCAACATAGACAGGAATAATTTGATTGATTTGGTTTAAGATACGGTTACCAAATGTTAAGTCAAATTGTTCGTAAATGTAATCAGTTACTTTAAATAATTTTTCAAAGTCTGCTTCTGACATATGGTTTTCAGTTTGAGCTTTCGCATTTTTGATTAATTCTTGAAGTTTAGAATGACTTAAGCGAATTTTTTCAACGTCTTCTTTTACTTCAAATGGTGTATTACGATTGTCGAAATCAATTGTAATAGCACGGTCATATACTTTATCACTAATAGTAAATGTCGAGTCATCTTTGTTGGCTGTTCCAACGAAGTATGAATTTTCTGGGATTTGAATTACACCATCAAGTAATTTTGCTGGTGGAACAAAATCATATGGAAGTTGCATTATTTGTAGCTTCCATTCAGATGTTGGATATTCTAAGACAGATAGGAAGTCTGCAAAGTAATATTCAACACGTGAAATGTTCATTTCATCTAGAACATATAAGTGAATCATATCTGGATTATAGTTACCATGATATAATCCTACTAAAAACTCAGTTTCACTATAGTTTTTAGCAAAGTCATTGAAATAACCAATTAGGTTAGTTTTATCTCTCCAAGTTGCTTGAACTGGTAAGAATAATAAATTACAACCTGCAAATTTTGCGAAATATCTAGGTAATGATGATTTACCAGTACCAGATAGACCTTCTAAGATCATGAAGTGAGTTGCACCAAAACCACTAATATAGTAACGAATTGTTTCAATATCGTAGTAAAGTTTTTCTTCTTTTGCAAGGTAATTTCTAAATTTAACACAGATTTCTTCTAAAGTTAAATCATCTGTTTCAATTTGTTCAATTGCATAACCTTCATATTGTAAATCCATTTTTGATAAAGCTGGGAATACTTTTTCACGGTCATCAAGTGCCTCAGTTTTACTAATGACATTACCGTCACCACCAAGACCTCCACCGCCATTTCCACTTCCTACTCCACTTCCTGCTCCACCTTCGCCTTGAGCATTTATTTCAGCGCCTTCGTCAAAGTTAGCAGTTACATCTAATGCTTCTAGATCTTCTTCATCTTCAATTAATGCTAAATCTTTATCACTAAAGAATTTGAATGGTTTGTCTACTAATAAGAAGTTAACAACAAATAATAATACACCACCAAATAAGATTAATAAAATAACATAAATTAGTGTTGTAATAATTAATGTTTGTCCAATATATTTTAAGACAAGCGCAATGTTATCTTGAGTTAAAGGTTTTTGGATTAATAATCCAATACCAAGTGATAAGATTAAGCACACTACAAAAGATAGGAAATAAGATATAAACATTTTTATGCTATATGGACTGTTATTATTTACAATAGCATATCTTCTTTCGTAAATACAAACTGCAACAAATACAATAATGTATAAGGCAATAAGTAGTAAACAAATAACACCAGATACACCTGGAACAATTTGTTCAAAGTTAAACATTTGTCCCATCGCAGCAATCGGATTTTTCTTGTTTACAAGTGTCCCGCCAAGGCAAAGACCTGTAAATACTAAAAGAATTGAATAGAAGAAAGCAAGTGATAATGCAATTAAATTTTTTCTAGTAAAATAGGGTTTTGCCATTTTCTTATTCTCCCTCATTGTTTTCTTCTTTTACTGAAGTGTTCTCTTCTTTTACATCTTCAGTTTGTACATCTTCTGTACTAGGTGTTTCTACATCGGTTTTTTCGATAAACCCATTTTCATCAAATGTATAAGCAACACCTTTATAATAAATTGTTTCATGATATTTTGCGGTTAAAGCTTTAGATTCAGTTTCGTTACTGTAATCTATTACTTTACCAAGCTTTCTAGCTCTTTCTCTTTG
>CAJGDR010000046.1 GCA_904502205.1 uncultured Bacilli bacterium | reverse complement strand
CCATCAGCTTTGAATGTTACATAATAAGTTACTGGTGTATAGATTGCTTCTACTTCAACGTTTCCATTTGTTAATGTATAAGTTTCCCATGCACCTGTGTAATGTTGTTTAGCTGGTACTGTTGGAGCAGTTACTTCAGTATTTTCTACGTTATATGGAAGTTTAGCTACTTCTTCGCCTTCAGCTTTGAATGTTACATAATATGTTACTGGAGTATAAATAGCATTTACAACTTTATCTCCACCAGCAAGTATATATGACTCCCAAACACCTGTATAGTGTTCTTTTGCAGGAACTTGTGGTTTTGAAATTGTTGGGTTAACTACTGTATATTCTTCAGTATCAACAACTTCACCTTCTGCTTTAAATGTAACTGTATAAGTAACTGGTGTATAAACTGCATTAACTGTAATGTTACCAGTTGTTAATTTGTAATCAGCCCATGCGCCTGTAAAGTGTTCAATTGCTGGAACTGTTGGTTCTACAATATTTTTGTTTTCAACTGTATAAGTAACTTTACCAACTACTTCAGCTGCAACGAATGTTACAGTATATTCAACAATTTGCCATTTAGCTGTTAATTCAATATCATTTGCTGGCATTGTAGCGAAGTTATAATCTTTACCATTTAATTGCCATCCAGCAAATGTATAACCAACTTTATTTGGTGATGATGGTGCTGCGATTGCTTGTTCGTACTTATATGAAACAGCATTAATTTGTGAACCACCATTTGTATTAAATAATACTTTATAACTATTTCTTGAATAATAAAGTTTTAAAACAAGAGTTCCATTATAATTAACTACACCATTTAAGATGTTATTTTCATTTTCAGTATCTTTTGTAAATCCAGTATAAGATTTCCATAAAGCTTCAACTTCAGTATCAGTTGTTCCGAATAATTCTTCAACTTCTTGACGAACAAACGATCCATTTAAGTTTTCAAGATAATGTTCAACTTTATATGACATACCTGATTTAGGTGTAAATGAAGCATAAACATATTGAACTTCATCTGTAATAGTTAATGGGAATTGAATATCATTTCCTTCAGCATCTTTCCAACCAGCAAAATCATAACCAGGTTTTGTAGGTGTAGATAGTGGAGCATTAACTAATGTACCTTCATCGTCTTTAACTTCATAGAATACGTCTAATCCATACATGAAACGAATTCCACTGAATTGCCATTTTGCGTATAATGTAATATCTTTCGCAGGCATTGAAACTTCAACAAATTCAGTTTCAAACTCTGGTTCTAAGAACCAACCAACAAAAACATATTCTGTTTGTGCATCGATTAATTCTTGTAAATCACTTGGTACGAATTCACCAAGTCTATCTTGATATTCATATTGATTAGTTGTATTAGTACCATCAGGTAAATCAATATTAGCATTAAAAGTAATAGTATATTTTACTTTTTGATAAAATGCATATAGATTTACATCAGCCTCAGGCATAACTGCAAATTCTACTGGTACATATTCTTCACTTGAAGTTGACCAACCTTTAAATTCATGCCCAAGTGGTGTTTTAATAGCTTCAACTTGTGGAAGTTCTTTACCACTTTCAAGTTTTTCTTGATGGACTTTTAATCCATTTTCATAGTAAGTAAGTAAATAACTAGATGCTTCACCATCAGGATTTGTTCCTGGTTCCTCAATTTGAGGCCCATTTGGGAAGCTTTCATGGTTTAAACTACCGCATGATGCAAGCATAAATAAACCAAGAATAAAAAAGACAACTAGTTTAATTCTTTTCATATTTTCCTCCATTTCAGTATAAAAAGGTATACCTTTTTAACATCTGTTTACTAGCTTATTATACTCTTTTTTTAGTTTAATTACAACTAATAGAGTAAAAAAGCCGATGTATTATGTCGATAAATAAAGGTATACCTTTATATATGTCAAAAAAAAGGTCCATTTAGGACCTTTTTCATTAACCTTGATTACGACATACTGTAGGTTCATTAACATGAACTTCACTACATGTAAATTTAGGAATAAACTCATTTTCAACAACATGATGGTGTACTACTTCTGTATGATATGTATGAATGTATGGTTGTTTAGTAATATGATATTGATCAATTACTTGTTTAGAACAAGTCATGATAGGTGGACATTCTTTATACACAGTAGGACATTCAGGTTTACAACATTGGTTGTTTTCTTGGTTATTCATAAAATTTGGAAAGCCAAATTGATTGTTCATTTTTTCACCTCCCATATTAATTTATTCGAATATTCTTAATTTGTTTGTGTTATTACCAAATTATGATATTTTTCTTAACAAATTATATATATAATTTATATGGAGGTATATATATGAATTTAACACCTTATGTTATAGAAAAAACATCACGCGGTGAAAGAAGTTACGATATTTATTCAAGACTTTTACAAGACCGAATTATTTTAATTTTTGGTGAAATTAATGATTTAACATCAGCAAGTGTTATTGCACAAATGCTATATTTAGAAAGTGTATCTAAAGATCCAATTTATGTTTATATCAATTCACCAGGCGGCGCAGTAACCGCAGGTCTTGCAATATACGATGTTATCAACTACATTAAATGCGAAGTAATAACAATTGGTATGGGACTTTGTGCAAGTCTTGGTGCATTTTTACTTGCTACTGGAGATAAACGTTACGCATTAGAAAACACAAAAGTTATGATACATCAACCACTTGGTAAAAGTGAGGGTCAAGCTAGTGATATGATGATTGTTGCAGAAGAAATTATTAAAACGAAAAAAAGGCTAAATGAAATATTAGCCTTAAAAACAAAACAAATTATTAATAAAATTGAACAAGACTCAGAACGTGACTTCTACATGAACGCAAATGAAGCACTTGCGTATGGGATTATTGATGAGATTCTAAAAGGTTCCATGAAGGGTAAGAATTAATTTCTACCCTTTTTTTTGTTATTGGATGAATAAATTCTAAATAAGTACTATGTAGATGAAGATACTCATAATCATCATTACCATATAATTTATCACCAAGGATTGGATGATTAATTGATGAAAAATGAACTCTTAGTTGATGTGTTTTACCTGTTACTAATGTTGCACTAATTAATGTTTTATCAACGTATTCTTTTAAAACTTCATATTTAGTAATTGCATTATTTTTATTAGTAGTTGTTCTTTTAATAATACTATCCTTATCTTTTTCAATTCCAGTTACGATTTCACCATTGTCTTTAATAATTCCTTGAACCATTAATATATATTTTTTAGTACAAATAGCTTGTTTCATAGCATCTGCAATATATATGTTTTTAGCAACAACTACAATTCCTGATGTTGCCATATCAAGTCTATTAACAAAATGGATCCCAGATGAAATACCTTTTTGTAAGTAATAACTTCTTACATAATTTGCTAAAGAATTAGTATAGTGATTTCTTGTAGGGATTGTAGCGATATCCCTTTCTTTTTCAATTATTAATAAATACTCATCTTCATAAAGTATTTTAAAATCTTTCTTTGTTGGTATTATATGTGATGAATCTATAACAGGAACTACTACTTCTAATGTATCGCCTTTTTTTAACTTGTAATAGTTTTTAACTATTTGGTTATTAACAATAAAACTATTCGGATTTAAGCTTAATACTTTAAATAGTCTTTGTGTTATTAGATTATCTAAAAATTCTTTTATTGTTATATCATTTTCGATATTAAATTTCAGTATCATACTATCACCAGTAATATTATATCACTTTTTTACATTTTTTGGTTTTTTTATACATATACTTGATTTTTAAAAGTTTTCGTGTATAATACAAGTAGTTAAAAATGGAGGCACTTATGGCGAAAGAATTAGAAGTATCATTCAGAACTTTATTGTCTAAAAATGAATATATTAAACTAGCAGAAATGTTTAATGATAAACCTTCAAACTTACAAATTAATTATTACTTTGATACTACTCGTTTTACTCTAAAAGCAGCTGAAGTAGTTCTTCGTGTTAGAAAACGTGATCACTATGAAGTTACTTTAAGAAGAAAAAAAGGATATAATAAAGTAGAAATCACAAATAATATTTCTGAAGAAGAATTCGAAAAGTTTGTAACTGAAGGTATTATTCCATCTCTTGAAATTCAAGCTGAAATTGGTGAGTTAATCAAAGGACAAAAAATTGTAAATTATATGAGTTTATCAACATTTAGAATTTTCTTCCCACACAAACATGGTGTTCTAGCAATTGATAAATGTGAATACCTTGGTGAAACAGACTATGAACTTGAATTCCAAGCATCAACAAGAGATCTTGGTAAAAAAGACTTTGTTGAAACAGTTAAAGAACTTGGTATCATTTATAAAAAAGGTGAAACTAAAATTAAAAGAGCTTACAACGCTTTAAAGCGTCAATAAGCTCTTTTTTCTTTTTTATTCATCATCTAATGAATTGTTATCAAATCCACTAAAACATTCACGATTTCTTAATTCTTTTGGTAAGAAAATAGTTATATCTTCATTATTGTAACCAACTTGTAATTCGTTTTCGTTAATAATAATTGGTCTTTTTAAAACGCTTGGATTATCAATAATAAAGTTTACTAATTCATGAATAGACATATTGTCTGGTTCTAAATGTTTTTCTTTGAAAACTTTAGAACGTGTAGAAATGATATCTTCAAACCCGTTTTCGCTATTAGCTAGCATCTTAAAAATATCTTCTTTACTAAGTTTAATGCTAAAAATATTTTTTTCTGAATAAGGGATTTTGTATTGATCAAACCACTTCTTTGCCTTTCTGCATGATGCGCAGCTTGGTGTTGTGTATATTTGAATCACTAAATTCGCCTCCAATACTATATATATCTTCTTACTTTTCTATTTTACCATATTTTTCAACAAATAGCAAGAGTTTTTTTGAAATTTAATAAATTTTCTATTTTTTAGGTTAATTTTACTTTATTTTAATTAAATTTATTTTTGACATTTTATATAGAAAATGCTATAATAAATATATATATGAGGGAAAATTATCTAGAAAGGAATTAACTTATCTTGAAAAAATATATAGCATTAAATTTATTATTTTTATTATTATATTTTATGGTAGGTTGTAAAAAACCATCTACAAATAATCCACCAGAAGATTTACCTAATGTAGATTTACATAAGTGTAGTGAAAACATTTCTGACTGGCAAATAGTTGAGCCTGTTGTTTGTGGAGTTAATAACAGGCAGAAAGTATGTTTAAAATGTAATCAAGTACTTGAAACAGATACTTATATGGAATATCATGATTACAACAAAGTAACAATAAAAGATCCAACTTGTACAGAAAATGGTATTGAATTTCATCAATGTAAAAAGTGTAATTATAATTATGAAACTCCAACCAATGCTTTAGGTCATTCAAGTGGTGAATTAGAAATTACTGAAACTCCAACTTTATCAACAATTGGTAAACGCAATTTACATTGTGCAAGATGCAATGAAGTAATCAAAACATATACATATGTTGCTAATAACTATCACTTTAATGGTAAGCTTAGTGTTGTTGGACCTGACTTAGTAAATAAAGATGGTGAAAAGTTCCAACTTTATGGATTAAGTACACACGGTATTCAATGGTTTGGTAGATATTGTAATTTTGAAACAATCGCTGCTATTACAAGTGAATTTGGTATTAACATTATTCGTTTTGCTTTTTATACTGGTGAAGCAGGATATTGTAGTGGCAACAAAGTAGTTCAAGAACAAATGCTTGCTGATTTACATGAAGGTGTTAAAGCGGCAACAAGTTTAGGTCTTTATGTTATTATTGATTGGCATATGGTTGGTGCAACAGAACCACTTGATAAAAATCCATTAACTTATCTTGAAGAATCAAAAGCATTCTTTAGTTATATTTCTGAATATTACAAAGATCAAGACAACATTTTATATGAAATTATGAATGAACCAAATGGATCTACTACTTGGGCTGATTGTAAAAAATATGCTAACGAAGTTATCCCATGTATTAGAAAAAATACCGACGCAATAATTTTAGTTGGTAATCCAAGATGGACAGCTGATTTAAATTCAGTTATGAAAGATCCATTAGTTGGTTATGAAAACATTATGTATACTTATCATTTTTATGCAAGAGATCACAAACGTACAACACAAGTAGAAAATGCATATGATGCTGGATTTCCAGTTTTTATCAGTGAATTCGGTTTTATGAATTCAGATGGTGATGGTCCAATTAGTAAAACAAATGGCGAAAACTGGCGAAAAGTATTAGATTCAAGAAACATCAGTTATGTTGCTTGGAATATATCTAACAGTGAAGGTAGTGCATCGATCTTTAAACATAATAGTAGTAGAATGGATGATGTAACTGATAGTAACTTAAAAGAATGGGGAGTTTATTTAAAGAACTGGTACCGTTCTAAATCTGGTTTAGCGTAAGTCTTGACTTTTAGCGTAAGAAAAGTTATAATGTATATAAGCAAATGATTAAGAATAGTAATTAAAGATTTAATTTCTAGTGAGTAGCAGATAGTGGAAATGCTATAAGGCGTCTTTAATGAATGGGACTTATGATGTGAAGAAATTCCGTACTCTGGCGTTAACAGATTGAGGGCTTAAAATTTTTAAGCTAAATTAAGGTGGCACCACGAGATATTCGTCCTTAGGTTTTATAACCTAGGGACTTTTTTATTAGGAGGTATATATGAAAACAATATTATCAGGAATTCAACCATCTGGTAAGATAACTTTAGGTAATTACCTAGGAGCAATTAAAAACTTTGTACAACTTCAAAATCAAGCTGACGAAGATACAAATATTTTAGTATTTATTGCTGATTTACATGCTATTACTGTTTATCAAGAACCAAAACATTTAAGAGATTCAATCAAACAGTTAGCTGCAATCTATCTTGCATGTGGTTTAAAAAGAGAAAAAACAACTTTATTTATTCAATCAGAAGTAAGAGAACATGCTGAAATTGGCTACTTACTTCAAACAATGACTTATATTGGTGAGCTTGAAAGAATGACTCAATATAAAGACAAAATGCAAAAACAAACTACAGGTGTATCTAGTGCTCTTCTTACTTATCCTGTTTTAATGGCTGGAGATATCTTACTTTATAACAGTGATTATGTTCCAGTTGGTGAAGACCAAAAACAACACTTAGAACTTTCTAGAAATTTAGCAGAAAGATTTAATTCAAGATATAGTGATACATTTAAAGTACCAGAACCATTAATTCAAAAGGTTGGTGCGCGCATCATGTCACTTCAAGATCCAACTAAAAAAATGTCAAAATCAGATCCTTTAGAAAAAGCTTCAATCTTTTTACTAGATGAAGAAAATGTAATTAGAAAGAAAATTGCGAGCGCTGTTACTGATAGTGATGGTTTAATTAAATATGAT
>CAJGDR010000045.1 GCA_904502205.1 uncultured Bacilli bacterium | reverse complement strand
ATATTAGGAGTTCTATTTAATAAGACCAGTATTAATAAAATAACAGCAGATAAAAATAATCGTATACATAATCGATCAAAATATGTGATTTGATTATTAGTTTTTTTTAGTTTTTGACTATTACTCAATCTTTTATGTTTTGTATTCATATCATCACCACAAAATTATATGATGATGATTTTTAAGATATAACTATCTCATAAAATTATGGTGTATTTTCATACTATAATAGTCATTACCGATAATAATATGATCTAAAATAATAAAACCTAATTCTTTAGCAATCTTCACTAATTGTTTAGTAATTTCTAAATCTTTAACACTTGGAGTAGGATCACCACTAGGATGATTATGTATGAGAATTATAGCACTTGCTGAAAATTTATAAGCCCATTTAAAAATTATTTTATCATCGACGAGTGATGAATTTAAATTACCAATGTTTATTAATTTTTTCTGAATTAAAAAACCTTTGTTGTCTAAATATACTGCATATAAGTGTTCTTGTTGAGTATTGTTCAACAGTGGTGAAAACTCATAAAAAATTGAGATAGGAGTTATAAATTGTTTTTTCTCTAATTTCTTTGTACTTATTCTTTTTCCTAGTTCTACTGCAGCTAATATTGTAGTTGCTTTTGCAACACCAATTCCATTAATTTTAATTAGTTCTTCTATAGTTATATCTTTGAGTTCTTCGATATCATCAAAATATTTTAATACTTCATTACTTAATTCTAATACGGATTTATTTTTTGTACCACATCTTAGAAGTATTGCAACTAGTTCTGTTGAAGATAATGTTTGTACTCCACCTTCTAATACTTTTTCTCTTGGCTTTTCCCAAAAAGGAATTTCATTTAGTTTCATTTAATCACCAATTAAATAATATTATAAAACTTTGTAATTGTAAATAAAAGCATTTTTCGAAAAAAAAAGAAAGCCATTTAGGCTTTCAATTTTGGTCTTAGTTCACTTACAAAATATAAACTTCCAAGGAAAAGGTTGAATTCGTAAGGTTCATTATAAACATATTTAATGATTTCATCAATGTTTTCCATCAATAATTTATTAGGATGATCTAGATAATCATATAGTTCCGAGGCACTACTATGACGTTTATATGTAAAACTTGTAATGATGATTTCATCAAATACATTTGATATTTGCTTAATCATTTTTTCCTTTTCTTTGTTGTCTGAGCAAGCAAAAATACAACGTTTTTTTGGATAATTTAAACTTTTTACAAATTCACAAACGCGTGTAACACCATCGATATTATGACCACCATCAAGAATTACTAAAGGATTATTAGAAACAACTTCTAATCTTCCAGGCCATTTTGTTTTTGAAAAACCTTGTTTAATTAAATCTAGATTTAAGTCATTAATACCTAATTGTTGTTTTGTTACTATAAAAGTTTTTAATGCAACTAGAGCATTTTCAATTTGATGGAATCCAGGTAAGTGAATTTCTAATTCACCAAACCCTTCTAATGAAAATTGACTTGATAAAATATCACATTTTTTAATTTCGAACGCTTCTAGAAGGGGTGAATAAAATTCTGATTTAAGTTCACGAGCTTTTTCACTAGCCTTCTTGATCAATTTGTCATCTTTTAGACCAACTATTAATTTAGTATTTTCTTTTAAAATTCCAAGTTTATTATCAAGAATTTCTTCTAATGTATCACCTAATACATTCATATGGTCATAGTTAACGTTAGTTATAACAGATGCAATTGAATCAATAACATTTGTTGAATCAAGTGTTCCACCAATTCCCACTTCTATTAAGGCAACATCAATTTTGATTTTAGAAAAATAGACAAATCCCATCAAAGTTACGAATTCAAAAAATGATGGAGTACCTAAATTAAGTGACTCAAATGTTGGATATTTATCAATAATTAAATTACCAATTTCAAGTAAATCATCATCGCTGATTGGACTATCATTGTAACAAATTCGTTCATTAAATTTAACAATATATGGTGATGTGAATGTTGCAACATTAAGATTGTGTTCCATTAAAATTGATTTTAAATAAGATACTACAGATCCTTTACCATTAGTTCCTGTGATATGAATTGCTTTAAAACTTTTTTCAGGATTTCCTAATACTTTACAAAAGCCTTTCATTTTATCCAAATTAACTTTTGGATCAATTCTTCTTTGGTTTTCTACAAAATATAATAAATCCGCTATATTATTAAATTTATTCATATTGTTTTAATGATTCTAATAAAGTTTCAACTTCATTTAATTGTTGAATGTATTTAGCAAGTTTTGCTTTTTCTTCTTCAACTTTTTGAGCAGGAGCTTTAGAAATAAAGGAAGGATTGTTTAACATTTTATTAGAACGTTCTACTTCACCTTGCAATTTCGCTTGTTCTTTAGTTAAACGTTCTTTTTCTTTTGTAACATCAATTAATTCTTTTAATGGAATAACTACATTTAAGTTGTCTAATACGATTACTTGAGCTTGTTCTTTATTAGTATTATTATCAAAAATTAATTCTTCATAGTTAGCAAAACGTTTTAAGTAATCTTTAACTGATAGTAAGAATTCTTTATCTTCTTCGCTAGATTCAATAATTACAGTAAGTGGTTTGCTAGGGGCAACATTGTTAGTTACACGCATATTTCTGATTGCTGTAATAATTGAAATTAGTTTGTTTACTTTTGTTTCATCGCATTCTGAGAATTCAATATCTAATTTAGTTGGCCAACTACTTACGACAATTGAACCATCGTTAAATTTTTGATAGATTTCTTCTGTTACGAATGGCATATAAGGATGTAATAATTGAACAATTGATTTTAATGTATGACGTAAAACGGCACATGTATTAATTTGAAGTTCTTCATTATTGAAAGTAACTTTACATAGTTCGATATACCATGCAGCAAAATCATCCCATACAAAGTTATAAAGAGCTTTTGCGGCTTCTCCAAATTCATATTTTTCAAAGTTTTCGTTCATATTATCGATAACAGTATTTAATTTACTTAAAATCCATTTATCAAATACAGTTAATTTATTAAAATCAATAGATTCATTTTGATAGTTATAGTTTTCAAAATTAGTTAAGATGTATCTTGAAATGTTCCATACTTTATTAATATAGTTCCAAGATGATGCAATTTTTTCTTCAGAGTATCTTAAGTCTTGACCTGGTGTTGAGTTAGTTGTTAAGAAATAACGTAATGAGTCACAACCATATTTGTCAATAACTTCAAATGGATCAATACCATTTCCTAGTGATTTACTCATCTTACGACCTTGTTCATCACGAATTAAACCATGAATTAAACAATTTTTAAATGGTCTTTCATGCATAAAGTGTTTAGATTGGAATGCCATACGAGCAACCCAGAAGAAAATAATATCATATCCAGTAACTAATGTATCAGTAGGTGTATATCTTTCAAGTAATGGTGTTTTTTCTGGCCATCCGAATGTTGAGAATGTCCAAAGTCCACTTGAGAACCATGTATCAAGTACGTCTTCATCTTGAACAAAACCCTCACCTGGGCATGTTCTAGAAACTACTACTTCATCACCTTTGTACCAAGCTGGAATTCGGTGTCCCCACCATAATTGTCTTGAAATACACCAGTCTTGAGTATTTTCAATCCATGTACTAAATGTTTTATTAAAACGATCAGGTACGAAATTAATTCTTGTTTCTGGATCACTTTGCATTTTTAATACATCTTCAGCAAGTGGACCCATTTTAACAAACCATTGTTTTGATAAACGAGGTTCAACAACAACACCTGTTCTTTCAGAGTGACCAACTGAGTGAATCATTTTTTCTACTTGTGGGCATAAACCTAACTCTTGTAAATCTTTTACAAGTTGTTTACGGCATGCAAATCTTTCCATACCATTATAAATTCCTGCAAGTTCGTTCATTGTTCCATCTTCGTTCATACAAATTAAACGTTCTAGATTATGGCGATTACCTACTTCAAAGTCATTAGGGTCATGAGCTGGTGTAACTTTAACAACACCAGTTCCAAATCCAAGTTCTACGTAACTATCAGCAATAACTGGTATTTCACGATTAGTTCCAGGAATAAATACTTTTTTACCAATATATTGTTGGTATCTTTCATCATCAGGATGAACCATTACAGCTACGTCACCAAACATTGTTTCAGGACGTGTAGTTGCTACTTCTAATCCGCCTTCACCATCTGTAAATGGGTAAATAAAGTGATAGAAAGCTCCTTCAATATCTTTATATTCTACTTCAATATTTGATAATGCAGTTTTGCTTTCAACGTCCCAGTTAATGATTCTTTCACCACGGTAAATTAAACCTTCATTATATAGAGTAATGAAAACTTCATTAACAGCATTATTTAATCCTTCATCAAGTGTAAATCTTTCTTTTGTATAATCTAGTGATAGACCTAAAGCAGCCCATTGTTGATGGATATGTTCAGCATATTCTTTTTTCCATTCCCAAGCAACTTTTAAGAACTCTTCACGACCGATATCGTATCTACTAATACCTTGAGCTTTAAGTTTTGCATCAATCTTAGCTTGTGTTGCAATACCTGCATGGTCCATACCTGGAAGCCATAACATATCGTATCCACACATTCTCTTATATCTTGAAATAATATCTTGTAATGTAGTATCCCAAGCGTGACCTAAATGTAATTTACCAGTTACGTTTGGTGGTGGAATAACAATACTGTATGGTTTTTTAGTAATGTCACCTGATTCAAAAAAACCATTTTCTAACCAGTATTGATATTTACCTTGTTCTACTGATTTGTGTTCATATTTTGTTGCCATTTGTTCTTTTTTATTTTCCATATTTTCCTCCATATAAAAAAGTCCCTAGATAATAATCTAAGGACGAAAATTTCCGTGGTACCACCTTAATTCACATAAAAATATGTGCACTCATTATCTGTTAACGCCAGCAACGATTAATAGTACTACTACTTCCTAATAACTTCTCCAAGGCTACCTTCAAATAGTTTAGTTGAAGTTTTTCACCAACCAACTTCTCTCTTAAAACTAAATTTATTTTACTCTTCCTCTTCTTTGAATTTAGTTAATTATATCAAACTATTTAATTTTTTTCAAATTAATCAATAAAGTTTATTTGTATTAATATAGTCTAAAACTTTATGGCTTAAATAAAGTGGGTTTTTGTTTTCTCTAAAAGTACTTGAAGATACAGGTGAGAACGATACATTTAAGATATAAAAATTATTTTTATAATTATTTAGTAATTCATTTGTCTCAAATAATTGTTTGAAATCTAGATTGTTTCGATTAAAAACAATAAACTTATTGTCTTTAACTAAATTTTCATAGTCAATCCATTTAGTTAAATCTTTTAAGCTATCGCCCCCAAGGATAAAAAATGGATGATTTCGATCTTTTAAATATTGAACTGTTCCACGAAAGTTTTGTTTACTTTCATAATCATCTATTGAAATATTAGGGAAAACATTTTTAATCATCTCAACTCTTGTTGTAAAAGGCAATAAGTTTTTAAGCTTATATTGATCTCCATTTGGTAACACAACAATATTTTCTGAGATATTGTTTAATACATAGTTAATTATTTCTTCATGAGCAATTGTTAAAGGATTAAATGAACCACCAAATACTATTGGCTTATTATTTAGATCTTTTTTGATTCTTTTAATTTCTTCTTCATTTTGAATAATTTCTAGTGCAGTTTTTTTACCACTAGCAATGGCTTTAGCAATACTAGATGGATGTAGTAAACAATCACCAACAAAATACATATTCATATGATTGTCTTGAGTTAACCAAGTATTATCGTTTATTAATTTAAACCAGTTATAATCGTTTAAACCATCAAATACGGGATTTGAGCCATAGGCTTCAACCAAAAGATCATATTTTTCTTTAATTTGTTCATCAGTTTTGAAAAACTTTTGACGTTCGTTTCCAACTTTCGGCATTAATCCCATTTTATCAAAAGTTGCAATTCCAACATTAAAACTAGCCAAACTTAATAATTCATGAATTGAAATATTTTCTTTTAACGCTTCATTAATTTCATTTTTAGTTGCAGGTGCGTTATCAAGTGTTCTTCGATAAATTATTGATACATCATTATTTAATCTTTTAAGAGCTCTTGCAATATCGATTGCTACATTACCACAACCTAATATACCAATCTTTTTATTTTCAAATTGTAATTTGTTTTGGTTATAAAGTTTAAGTAATTCATGACCGCTATAAATATTTTCAGATGTATTCATACGTGTTGGTTTTTCAGATCCAATCGCAATAATTTGATAATCATATTTAAATAATTCATCGTAACTAATATCTTTACCAACTTTTGTATTAAAAATAAATTCAATATGTTTACTTAATTCTTCAAACTTATTTTCTAAAATAGTATTTTCAAAGCGGAATTTAGGAAGATGAGTTGATAAAATCCCACCAATATTTTTTTCAGCCTCGATTACAGTGGTTTTGAAACCAGCTAGTCGTAATGTAATTGCAGCTGCAAGTCCAGCCGGTCCACTTCCAACTATAACTACACTACGATTTGTGACTTCAGGAAATTCATAAGAATCGTTAATATAGTATTTGTTAGTTAGATATTGTTCAATTTTATTAATTGGAAATATTTCACCTTTTACTTTATGATATAAACATTCTTTAGCACATTGATGTTCCATCGGACAAATAACACCACAAATACTTAATAAAATATTGTTGGCTTTGAGTTTTAAATATGCTTCATATTCTTTGTCTTGTTCGATCAATTGACAGATTTCTGAAATATTAAGTTGTAATGGACAAGAATTCATACATTTAGGATTCTTACACTTGAAACATTTATTAGTAATTTCTTTGATATTCATAATAACAACCTCGTTATAGCATTGTACCACAAATCAAATAATTTTGCTTTAATTATGCCAATATTTGTTTACTAATGAATTAAAGTGTTCGCCTCTTTGTTCGAAGTTATCATACTGATCATAACTTTGAGCAGCAGGTGAATATAAAATAACTTTTTTTGAATCATCATTTTTAATGCTTTCAATCACTTCTTCTAAGAAATTATATTTACTATATTCATTATGAAATTCTTGGAGATCTTTTTCAAGTTCATCTTTATTTTCACCATATAAATAATATTTCTTTACATAAGAATTAGTATTAGAAATTAAGTCATTAGTACTGCCATGGCCTCCTAAAATCCAGTGAATATCATATTCTATATCTTTTAAAGATTCGATTGCTGCTAAACTAGCTGCTTGGTTAGTAGATTTTGCGTCATTAATTATAATTGTATTTAAATCATTATAAATAACTTGTAAACGATATTTTTCACAAGATACATCTTCAAAACCTTTTCTTATACGTTCTTCACTAATTTCTAAAAATAATGCGATTTCACAAACAATACTCATATTCACTAGTTGATGCTTAGGAACAATTTGATTAGTTTTAAAACTATTTATAATTTTGTCATTAACATTTAACTTGTTTTGATCAATTCTAACTAAATTACTAGTTCCTCTTTCATCAAAATAAATAGTTTTATTAGTTGTTAAATTTAAATCTTTAAAGTGGGAAGGAGCTAACAATATTCCTGCATCATCTAAATTGTTAATGATTTTTATTTTAGCATTGAAATAGTTTTCGATGGTTTTATGATAATCTAAATGATGACTTGCAAAGCTAGTAATAACATAAATAAAAGGTTTTAATTCTTTACAATGTTCTAACATGAAACTTGATGCTTCGACGATAACGAGTTCATTTTTAAAACTCTTCGAACTATTTAAAGAAAATAATGGAAGGCCAATATT
>CAJGDR010000044.1 GCA_904502205.1 uncultured Bacilli bacterium | reverse complement strand
ATTCATGAATTTGAACATATTCAAATGAAGGATGTAATTAATGTTATTAAATCTTATTTTAAATAATAAAATTGTGATATAATATAAAAAATAAAGAGGTAAATTATGAAAAGAATTTTTTGTGTTTTATTTATCTTATTAAGTTTATTAATTACTGGTTGTAATATTGATCAAAAAGAAAATCCAAATGATCAAGAAGATGCAAAAGTATTATATAATGTTACATTCATATATGATCAAGATAATACAGAAGTTATTGAAACTGAAGGTACTATTAAATTGCCGCTTCCAGAAAAAGAAGGATATGTCTTTTTAGGATGGTATAATGGTGAAGAATTATTTGAACAATCTGTTGTTTCAAGCGATATTACTTTAACTGGTAAGTGGTTAGCTCTAGGTACAAAGTATAATGTCTTTTATGATACAGATGGTGGAGAATTACCGGAAGATTGGACAAGATATTATTATTTTGGAACTGAAGCTACACTTCCAACACCTACTAAAAAGTATAATGAGTTTTTAGGTTGGTATTTAGACGAAGAGTTTTTAGATGGACCATATTATACTATTTCAAAAGATGAATATGGCACTAAATTATATTACGCTAAATATCAAGATAACGCCCCATATAAAAATATAAATTACGAATTAGATGGTGGAACTTTAGAAAATTCACTTGAAAAATATATTACTGGTGAAAAATATAAATTACCATTCCCTAAAAAAGATGGTTATTATTTTAAAGGTTGGTATTTAGATGAATCATTAGAATCTAATCCTATCGCAACTATTGATGAATCATTTGATAGTGATATTACATTATATGCAAAATGGGTTGAAAGAACTTTATCTAACGCAAGTATTGCTATATACGGTGATAGTGTTTCGACATTTGCTGGATATATTCCTCAAGATTTTGCTTATTATTATCCACAAGAAACATTAGATGTCAAAACAGTTGGTGATACTTGGTGGTATAAGTTATATCAAAATAATGGTTTAAATATAACAATTAACAATTCAATTAGTGGCACTGGTGTCATTAATGCAGGGGCGATGCCTGGATATAATGGTCTTAGTCAAAAAAGAGTTGATTTGTTAATTCAAGAAAATGTTCCTGTAAATTTAGTTATTGTTTACTTAGGTATTAATGACTGTAAAGTAGGAACTGATGTTACAAGTTTTAAAAGAGCATATAAACAAATGATTGAAATGATGATTAATACACTTGGTGATGTTGATATTGTACTTTGTACGCTTGGTGCATCAACGTTCTCATATGTTAATTGTTATAACTTAAGAATTGAATATAATAATGCTATTAGAGATCTTGCTAGTCAATACAATTTATCAATTGTTGAACTTGACAAAGTAATTACTGAAGAAAATAAAGAACAATACATGGCTAATATGTTACATCCAAATAAAAAAGGAATGGATGTAATTTATACTGCTGTCATGGATACGTTAGATAGAAAAATAGGAGCTTAAGATGAATATTGGACAGATGTTATTATTAGGTGTTGGTATGGCGATGGATGCATCTGCTGTATCAATGACCAATGGTTTAGTAGAACCGAAGATGAAAAATAAAAAAATGCTATTAATAGCATTTGCTTTTGGGTTTTTCCAATTTGCGATGCCACTAATTGGATTTTTTGCAGGAAGTTTATTTAAAGATTTTTTAACACAGTTTACAAGTTGGGTTGCACTTATTTTATTATCATTTATTGGTGGTAAAATGTTAATTGAAGGTATCAAACATTCAAACTGTGACGTTTGTGAAAACACTGAGTTAACATATAAAGGATTACTTGTTCAAGCAATCGCAACTTCGATTGATGCTTTAACAATTGGTTTAATTTTTGTTGGCTGGAAAACATCACGCGCCTTTTTAGCAAGTGGTATCATAGGTATTGTTACTATGACACTATCTTATATTTGTATAATTATTGGTAAAAAGTTTGGTGATAAACTTAGCAATAAAGCTGAAATTATTGGTGGCTTAATTTTAATTGCAATAGGGCTAAAAACATTTATTGAATATTTAATTGAAGTTCTATAGGAGGAATTATGTATCAATTTGATGTTAAAGATGCAACACTTAAATGTGTTGAATGGATAAAAGAATTTTTCGAAAAAAATGGTCCAACATGTAATGCTGTACTTGGTATTAGTGGTGGAAAAGATTCAAGTGTTGCTGCTGCACTTTGCGTAGAGGCACTTGGAAAAGATCGTGTAATTGGTGTGTTATTACCAAATGGAGAACAAAGTGACATTGATTGTTCTTATAAACTTTGTAATCATTTAGGTATCAAATATCACGTTATCAATATTGAAAAATCATTTAATGGTATTGTAGAAGAAATGAAAAAAGCTTTAGATGTATCTGAACAATCAATTATTAACTTACCTCCAAGATTAAGAATGTCTGCAATTTATGCTGTATCACAATCTTTAAATGGTCGTGTTGTTAATACTTGTAACTTATCTGAAGACTGGGTTGGATATTCAACTAGATATGGTGACTCTGTTGGTGATTTTTCTCCACTATCACATTTTACAGTGACTGAAGTTAAACAAATTGGAAAATATTTAGGTCTACCAATTGATTTAGTTGACAAAGTTCCAAGCGATGGATTAAGTGGTAAATCTGATGAAGATAAATTAGGTTTTACATATGATGAACTTGACAAATACATTCGTGAAGGTATTGAACCTGCAAAAGAAAGAAAAGAACGTATAGATTACTTAAATCGCATTAATAAGTTTAAGTTAGAATTAATGCCAGCATTTAAATATTATAAAGATTAACAAAGGGTAAAACCTTTGTTTTCTTTTTGCAAAAAAACACTATATAGTGTATAATAATTATAATCGAGGTACGAATATGACAAAAGTAGAATTATTAAAAAAATCATCAAGACATGCTTACCGTTTTATGAAACCAAATTTAGAAGAAGATTCTAATACTAGATGGGTGAATAAAACAGTAAAAGATAGCATTAGTTTATATGATGGTACATCTTTAGATAATTTAATTTATAAAGAAGAATTAAAATGTTCGATAGCAGAAGATGTTTATTTAACAAATAATAAAAGTTTAAAAGTAGAAGGAATTACTTTCGCAGAAGGTATTGTTCCAAGACCAACACTTGGAGTTATCATACCATTTAATAATTTAGATTTATCAAACTATAATCGTTTAACTTTTGATATTATGCCAGTTGCAACTGGATATCAAAATTTTTATTATCATTTTAGTCTTAAAGCAAATGGTAAAATTTATACTGATGCTCCAAGTTTAACACCAAATAAATGGAATAAAGTTGTTTGGGAAATTGATAAATATGAAAGAACTAATGTTGAATCTATTACAATTACAGTATTTATGATGGGCTGTCCGCCTGAAGGATTACCAGAATTCAAACATTACATTGATAGTGTAAGAGCAGAAGTAGTAGATGTTGATTATGATCTTGGTTGGGATTTAGAAAATAGAATTGCTTTTTCACATGTTGGATATTATCCAAATCAAGAAAAACTAGCACTTGCTAAAAAAACAGATGAATTAGAATTTAAAATTTATAATTTAAATAATGAAGTAGTTTTTACTAATGCTCTAAAAATAGTAGAAAATAAACTAGGAAGTTTTGCTGTTTTAGATTTTTCAAGTTTTAATACAATTGGTGAATATTATTTAAAAGTTGGAAATATTACAACAAAATCATTTGTAATAGATAATAACCCATATGATTCATCAATTTGGAAAAGTATGAACTTCTTAAGACTATTAAGATGTGGCGAAGACATTGAAGGCGTTCATTCAGCATGCCATTTGAATTGTCGTACAATGCATCCAGATGGAAGAAGTGTACCAAATTTTGGTGGATGGCATGATGCAGGTGATGTTTCACAATTTGAAATTTGTACTGCAGAAATGACACATGCGATTCTTGATTTAGCAGAAGTTAAAAAAGACAAAGACATTGATCTTTACGAAAGACTTTTAGACGAAGCAAGAGTGGGTGCTAATTGGCTTTTACGTACAAGATTTGGCGATGGAATGCGTGCAATGGCTGTACTTTATAATGTTTGGCGTGATAATATTTTAACACCAGAAAATAAAAGTGTATATGCAAATGTTGCAGAAAACGGACCATTCGAAAACTTTACATCAAGTGCAGCATTAGCTAAAGCAGCTATGATGTTTAAAGAACAAGATGAAGTATTTAGTAATTGGTGTAAAAGATCAGCAATTGGTGACTTTGAACATGCAAAAGACGGCTATGCAAATGGAGTTTATACAAAACGTTGGGGACCAAATATTGACTCTCAAGTTGCAGGTCATGGTATTATTGCAGCTATAGAATTATACAAAGTAACTCTAGATGAAGCTTACTTAGATATTGCAAAAAAATATGCTAAAATTGTTTTAAGTTGTCAAGAAACTGAAGGTGTTGGAACTTGTAAAATTAAAGGGTTCTTTTATGAAGATCCACTACATAAATATATATTAACTTATGAACATCGTGGTCATGAACAATCTCCAATTCATGGTATTGCGATGTTAGTTGAAACATTGCCAAATGATCCGGAAGCACCTAATTGGATTCAAGGTTTAGAACTTTATAAAGAGTACGTAATCTCAACAATGGAAGATACTAAACCATATGGATTAGTTCCTGGACATATATATATTTTAGATAAAATTAATATGGATCGATTTACTGTACCACCATCACATGGAACAATTGAAGAAGCATATATCAATCTTCAAAAACAAGCTATGAGAGGTAGAAAAGTAGCTGATAACATATATATAAGAACATTCCCAATTTCAATTCAAAGAAGAGGTTTCCATGCAACACTTCTTAGTAAAACAAAAGCAATCTCAATTATTGCGAAAGTGTTAAATGATAAAGAACTAAAACAAATAGCAATTGACCAATTAGAATGGATATTAGGAAAAAATCCATTCGCATCTTCTACAATGTATGGTGAAGGATATAACTATCATCCATTATATGTTGCTTTTTCTCCACAAATGGTAGGTGCACTTCCGGTAGGTATTATGACTTTGGGTGAGGATGATTTACCATATTGGCCAATGATGACACAAGCTGTTTACAAAGAGATTTGGGGACATACAACTGGTAAGTATCTTTGGGTACTTGCAGATATTGAGTAGGTGATGTATGAATAAAAATTTACAATTATTCTCAACGTTTTTTAAAATAGGTTTATTTACTTTTGGTGGAGGACTTGCAATGATTCCACTAATTAGTAGAGAAACAGTTGAAAAACATAAATGGGTTACTGATGATGAAATTCTTGATATGATTGCTATTGCAGAATCAACACCAGGTGTTATTGCTGTAAATAGTGCAACATATGTTGGTTATAAAGTAAATAAAATATGGGGTTCAATTATTGCAACATTAGGAGTTGTTTTACCTTCATTTTTAATAATTTGTATTTTAAGTTTATTTATTGATCAATTTTTAGCAAACGAAATTGTTCAATATGCCTTTAGAGGAATAAGAGCTGTTGTTGGTGTATTAATTCTTAATGCAGCACTTAAACTATTTAAGAAAACACCTAAAAATTTAGTTACTTTAATTGTATTTTTATTATCAATTTCATTAACATTTATATTCCCTAGTGTTTCAACAATTTACTTTATATTATTAGGATTTCTATTTGGTATTATTTGGTATGCTGTTATTAATAAACCAAAAGAAGGAGGTAATGAATAATGTTAATACTTCTAAAATTATTCTGGACTTTCTTTAAAATTGGTTTATTTACAATTGGTGGAGGCTATGCGATGATTCCGCTTATTACACAAGAGTCAGTAGCTAATGGATGGGCAACTGAAATTGAACTGATGAACTATCTTGCGATAAGCGAATCAACACCTGGACCTTTTGCGGTAAACTGTGCTACATTTATAGGTTTTTCTCAATATGGTTTTTTAGGTGCACTTGCTGCGACACTTGGAGTAATAATGCCATCGTTTATAATTATTTTAATTATTAGTAAATTCTTAAGTAATTTTACTGATAACAAATATGTAAAAGGTGCATTAAAAGGAGTTAAACCAGTTATTATTAGTTTAATTGCCGGTACTGCTCTTACTTTAATGTGGAAAGAAGTGTTTGATGGACTTTGGAAATTTACAGGATTTGATTATAAAGCTTTAATTATTATGAGTATTGCACTTGTAATGACTAGATTCAAAAAAACAAAAAATCCAATTTTAGTAATTATTGTGGGTGCTGGACTTGGACTCATAATGTATGGTTTACTTCCATAAAGGTGATATTATGAAAAAAGATCAAATAGTTGTTATTGATTCTGGACTTGGTGGACTAAATATTTATAATACTTTAGTTAAACAATATCCAAATGAAAATTATGTTTATGTTGCAGATGAAGCGTATTTTCCGTATGGAACAAAAGATAAATATCTTTTAAGCGAAAGAGTGCAAACATTAATTGAATATTTTAAAGATGCAAAAGCAATTATCATTGCATGTAATACTGCATCATCTGTTTTGCAATTTATGACAAAACAATATGATAATGTAATTGGTATTATTGAATTAACTGCAAACTATGCAGCTACTTTAAATAAAAAAGGTTCAATCTTAGCTCTTGCAACAAACCTAACAATTGAACTCGGTGAATATCAAAAATACATAAAACTTAATAACAAACAAGTCATTCCTGTAAAAGGCAGTGAATTTGTAACGCTTGTTGAAAGTAAACAAAACATGACTGATGAAGAATATCATGATGCAGCGATTAATTTAATAAATAAACATTTAAAACCACATATTAATTTATTTGATACTTTAATTTGTGGTTGTACACATTTTGGTTACTTAATACCATACTTTAAAGAAGTATTAGGAGAATTAAATTATGTTGTTTCAGATTTTGTTGTTAGTTCGCATTTACAACAATGTATAGAACTAAATCAAACATTAGATAATCCAACTAGAATTGTTTATTCAACTGCACATCCAGAAGAATTCCAAAGAAAAATGGAATCACAAAATATTTATTATAAAGTTGAATTACTAAATATTTAAATATGAACTGGGTTGGTGGACCACCTAGTCCACCAATAGTACACACGCCACTTTGTTGAAGGATGAAGTGGCTTTTTAATTTTGTTGTAAATTTCTGGTTTGTGTGATATAATTAAGTATAGTTTTTGATACTTAAAGGAGGAAAGAGAAAAATGAAATCTATGATTAGTGGATTAATAAATCAATATAATGAAAAGATATTAAAAGCTTATAAAACAGGAAATGCTGCATTTTGGTGTGCAAAGATTGGGAAATTAATGTTCTTTTTTGTTATTACAATACCAATTGGTTTATTGATAGTCATAGCTTTTTTAATACTAAAAATCATTTCTAGTTCATATATGGTAAGAGCGAATAAAATATGTAAATGTTTGCTTTATGAGTTGATAATTAAAAATGAGATAACTGATCTATTTGAAATTGACAGTTATTTAAATGGAATAGATTATCTAAATGTATTGGAAAAAATGCTTAAACGAGATGAAAGGTTTAAAAAATATATTTTTGATTCGACTGGGACAAAATTATTGAAAATATAGAAGCATAAGGAGTATAAATTTTTATGGAAGAAAAATATGAAGAGTTGTATAGAAATTTTGTGGGTTCAAAAATGGATTATTTAAGAACTCGTAATTCGTTTAATATAGTGAAAGCAATAAAAAATATAAGAAAATATACTTCGTCGATTGAACGATTAGTTATTTTTGTAATTGAAAACAATTATATTCGAACTACTCAAGAACTGGCTAATTATCTAAATAATGTAGAAGCGTTTACTTATACAAAATATGGTGCATATATGAAATGGAATAAAAAAAGAGCAAATAAATACGTAGAAAGTTT
>CAJGDR010000043.1 GCA_904502205.1 uncultured Bacilli bacterium | reverse complement strand
ATATCAATAATGCTACAACAATTACACAAGAAGTTGATACAAAAAATATTGTTGAAACAACAAATGTTTATCAACTATTAAGCAACTACTTCTTATCAATAAATACTTTAAAAGCACAAATGTCACCAATTAGAGTATTTAGTTTCAAAGAAGATGGTTTCTTTAAAGCATTATTCAATAATGTTTTAGTATTCCCAATTGGATGGTTGTTACAAGCTATTTCAAGTTTATTTGGTGGTTATTACATTGTTGGATTATTAATTGTTACAATTTTAATTAGAACTTTAATGATGCCAGTATATAACTCAACTAATAATATGAGTTTGAAAATGCAATTAATGCAACCAGAACTTCAAAAATTGGAAGCAAAATATCAAAATCGTAAAGATCCTGATTCAGAACGTGCAAAACAAATGGAACAAATGCAACTTTATAAAAAGTATAAAATGGGATTAGGTGGATGTTTCTCAATGTTGTTACAATTCCCAATCTTTATGGCGGTTTATCAAGCTGTATCAAGAATGTATTTAACAGACGGAACTATCTTGAATTCTCCAAATTGGGTTAACAAATTAAATACAAAATTCTTAGGACTTGACTTATTTTTAACAAGAGGAGAAGCTTGGAAAGGTCAATTCTGGGGAGTTATGGTTATTTTAGTATTAGTTGTAACATCACAATTTTTACAACAATATCTATCTTCATTATTCCAAAAGAAAAATTACGAAAAAACTCAAGAAAATATTCCCGCATATAAACGTCAAGCAATGCAACAAAACCAAATGAATGGTTCTATGAAGTTTATGATGTATTTCATGATTGTAATGATGGGGATGTTCGTATATCAAAGTGCTGCTGGTTTAGGTATGTATTGGTTAATTGGTAACATTTATTCATTAACTCAAATGTTATTAAATCATAAATTCTCAGACCGTAAATTAGAAAGATTGAAAAAGAAATTAAAATTAGGAGAATAATATTTTATGAAACAAAAATTATACGAAGGGAAAACATTGGCTGAAGTAGAAGTTTTGGCAGTAAGTGAATTAGGTGTTGCTAAAGAAGATATGTACTTTGATGAAATTTCAGAAACAGAAATTCATGTAATGGTTGATGCAAACCCTGTAAAAAAAGGTAAAGACTTTTTAGAAAATTTCTTAAAAGAAGCAAACATTTTAGGATTCGTAGAAAGAAAAATGCGTGATAATGTAGTTGAATACTCTATTACAACTGAAGATGCAAATGCAGTTTTAATTGGTAAAGGTTCAAAAACATTAGCTGCGTTACAATATGCAACATCATTAGTAGTAAATAGATATTTCGATCCTGAAACAGAAAATGGATTAATCGTAAAAGTTGATATTGGTGATTATCGCAAAAAACGTGACGAAAATTTAGAAAAATTAGCAACTAGAGTTGCAAAAGAAGTTGCTAAAACTAAGATCCCTGTTAAACTACGTGCAATGAATGCATACGAAAGAAAAGTTATCCACAATAAACTTGCTGAATGGCATGATGTTACTACTCATTCTGAAGGTGTAGAACCTAATAGATGTTTAATAATTGAACCAAAGAAAAAATAAGGCGTAAGCCTTATTTTCTTTTTCTTGTTATTTTATTAAAAATTTGATATAATAATTTAAACAAAAAATGTAAAGGAATTATTATTATGAATAGTAATACAATTTTAGAAGATACTATAGTTGGTATATCTACAACAGTTGGTCGTGGTGCGATTTCCATTATTAGATTAAGTGGTAATAACGCAATCGAAATTGTAAATAAAGCATTTAAAGGTAAAAACTTAAATAAAGTCGCAAGTCACACTATCAATTATGGTTATATATATAATAATGAAACTAATGAAATAATTGATGAAGTATTAGTTAGTGTTTTTAAAGCACCAAAAACTTATACAAAAGAAAATCTTGTTGAAATAAACTGTCATGGTGGACAACTTGTAACGGAATTAATATATCAACAAATGATTTTATTGGGAGCAAGAGTTGCTGAACCAGGCGAATTCACTAAAAGAGCTTTTTTAAACGGACGAATTGATCTAACTAAAGCAGAAGCAATCATGGATATTATTGATGCTGAAAACAAAAATGCATTAAAAATCGCTAATCAAGGTTTATTAGGTGAAACTGCAAAAAAAATTCAAGAAGAAAGAGATAAATTATTAAAAGTTATAATGCAAATAGCAGTTAATATTGATTATCCAGAATATGATGATGTAGATGAATTAACACATAATGAAATAAAACCAGTTATTTATGAAGTTTTAGAAAGTATAAATTTACTTTTAGATAATGCAAAAGACGGATTAAAATTAAAAGAAGGTATCAATACTGCGATTGTTGGAAAACCTAATGTAGGTAAGAGCAGTCTACTTAATGCATTGTTACAAGAAAATAAGGCGATTGTAACAGAAATTCCAGGTACAACAAGAGATGTCATAGAAGCAAAACTTTCTTTAGGTAACTATATTTTAAATCTGATTGATACTGCTGGGATTAGAGACACTGAAGATATAGTAGAACAAATAGGTGTTGAAAGAAGTAAAGAAAAAATAGAGTATGCTGATCTAATTCTAATGATATTTGACGGAAGTAAAGAATTAAGCGAAGAAGATTATCAAATAATGGAATCGGTAAAAGATAAAAAACATATATATATCATAAACAAAAACGATTTAGAATTAAAAATTGATTTAACAAAGATTGATGATCCGATTCTTATTTCAACAAAAGATTATAAAACAATTGAAAAACTACAAAATAAAATTAGTAGTGTTGTGTTTAAAAATGGTATCAACATTAATTCAAACATATATATTACTAACGCACGACAAATTGAAAGATTAAAACAAGCAAAAAATAGTTTATTAAAAGCAGTTGAAGAAATTAATGAAAGTCAATTTATTGACTTTATCGAATTATCAATTAAAGATGCATGGGTAAGTTTAGGGGAAATTCTAGGAGATGTTAAAGATACCGAATTACTTGATAACTTATTTAAAAACTTTTGTTTGGGAAAATAAATTAGATTTTTTCTTGACAAATACAATATAAAAATATATACTTTAATAGTATTTAATAATAAATCGTTGATTAGGAAAAGTATTAAACAAACCAACCATAGTGATTTAAGGATAGTGGAAACTTAAAGTGAGGAGTTTAAGAAAGAACACCTATGAGAGATAGAAGAAAAGTGTATACTTAGTAGAACTATCCGTAGCTGGCGTTAACAGATAATGAGTGCACATATATATAATATGTGAATTAAGGTGGTAACACGGATATTATTTCGTCCTTTTTCTATTAGAAAGAGGACTTTTTTTATTAGGAGGATTTATGCAAAGAATTAGAATTAAACAACTATTTAAAGAAAAAGATAGTTTTAAAGAACAAAGTGTAACTATTTGCGGTTGGGTTAGAACAAATAGAGCTCAAGCACAATTTGGTTTTTTAAACATTAATGATGGATCATACTTTGAAAATTTACAAGTTGTATATGACAACACATTAACTAATTTTGAAGAAATTTCAAAATATCGTGTTGGAGTATCTGTTTGTGTTGTTGGGAAAGTCGTTTTAACGCCCGAAATGAAGCAACCATTAGAAGTTCACGCAACAAGTGTAATCTTATTAGGGGACTGCCCTGAAAACTACCCTATTCAGCCAAAAAGACACACAAAAGAATTTTTAAGAGAAGTAGCTCATTTAAGACCTAGAACAAATTTATTCTCAGCTGTGTTTAGAATTAGAAGTGTTGCAGCACATGCAATTCATACTTATTTCCAAGAACGTGGTTATATATATGTACATACACCATTAATCACTTGTGCGGACTGTGAAGGCAGTGATCAAATGTTTAAAATTACTACTTTAAGTATGAAGGATTTACCTTATACTGAAGACGGTGCTGTTGATTACTCAAAAGACTTATTTGGGAAACAAGCATTTATTACTGGTTCAGGTCAATTACAAGGTGAAACTTTTGCAATGGCTTTTGCTGATATATATACTTTTGGTCCAACATTTAGAACTGAAAACTCAAATACAAAGATCCATGCTAATGAATTCTGGATGATTGAACCTGAAATGGCATTTTGTGATTTAACAGGTCTAATGGATATTGAAGAAGAAATGTTAAAATTTGTTGTTAAATATGTTTTAGAACACTGTAAAGAAGAAATGGAATTCTGTGATAAGTTTGTAGAAAAAGGATTATTAAGTAAAATTGAAAACTTATTAAATAGTAACTTTGTAAGAATTACACATCATGATGTAGTAGATATTTTGAAACAAGCTAAAGTTAAATGGGAATTTGAACCATCATATGAAGATGATATCGCAAAAGAACACGAAAGATATATTACAGAATATTTTAATGGACCAGTATTTATTACAAATTGGCCAAAAGATATTAAAGCATATTATATGAAATTAAATGATGATGGAAAAACAGTTGCTGCAGTAGATTTAGTTGTACCACAAGCTGGTGAGTTAATGGGTGGATCACAACGTGAAGAAAATCTTGAAAAACTTCTTGCAAGAATGGAAGAAATGCATGTTGACAAAGACGGCATTGATTGGTATTTAGATACAAGAAGATACGGCGGATGTGTACATTCAGGATTTGGAATGGGCTTTGAAAGATTAATTATGTATCTTACTGGTGTTGATAACATCAGAGATGTAATTCCATTCCCAAGAACACCAAGAAACTGTGAATTCTAGAAAAAGAAAAAAACGTTAGAAATTATCTAACGTTTTTCTTTTTGTTTGGGTCTTCAAAAGTCCAAGTTTTATAGAATAAATATCCAAATATACCAGTAATAACAGCTGCAATAGATGTTTGCCATAAAACTGTAGGCCAAATAAAATTAAAATATCCAGCAGCAGTTAAAGCTTTATCTCCATCTAAACCGTAACCTTGTAACATATCAGGGTTTGCTTTAATATATTCTTCAGCAGTACCTTCAATACCATTGATTTGTCCAGTAGTAAGAATGTTTACTGTATCAGCTTCGTTGTTTTTATCGTATTTAACTTCTAATAAAGCAAAAGAACAAGAAGATAAATCAGTAAATTTCTTACCTGATGATAATTCATCACCAGCTTCATCTGTTATAGCATATTGATATTGCAAGAAATCAGATGAATATAAATAAGGAGTTGAAATAGTTCCATCAGATTTTTGTACACCTTTACCTGTTACGTCATTTAGTGGAGTACCAGAAGTGAACAAAACATTCGCATTTAATTTAGATGTACCAGCTGAAAATACAGATGGTTCATTTTCTTCAATAAATTCTTTTTCAAATTGTTCAAGCGCAAGTTTTAAGTTATCCACTGAATTTTGATCGTTTTCTTCAATAAAGATAACAACTAAATTATTTGGATTAACAATGTTATTATCAATTGAATGGAAGAAGAAGTTATAGTGGAATGAAGTAGCTCCTTCTGTTTGACTTAACATAGTATATAAAGAAAAATTCAAGCCACCAACACTAAATTCACCATTAGTTGGTTCAACAGTTTCTAAAGTTGATGATTTATAATCTTTATATAATTTAACTTGATTTGTATGATTTTTATACTTTTCAGAGTTAAATTTTAAATAGTTGCTAATTGATTTTTCATTTGTTTGATCTTTGTAGAAAAGTTCATCAATGTACTTTTCTTGGTTTCCTGTCCAATCACCAATTGTCCCATAAGCATATAAACCGATTAAAGTTGTTATAGTTAAAGGAGCAAGTATGGCAATTAACAAAATTATAAGTTTTTTAATTTTCATAATACACCTCTTTTTTTCATTAAGTATTATATCACTTTATTTCAAATAATTCAAGAAAAAAAATAAAATCAAAATAAAATTAGAATCATAAAAATACATTAAATACATTAAAATACATTTTTTTGTTGACAAACATTTATCGATAATATATAATATATATGTAAGGAGGTATTTATGAAAATACAATGGATTACAAAAGATGATTCTTTAGGCGCAGTAACAATTTATGATAACAATATTAGATTAAGTAAAAAAGCTGCGGATTATTTTGTAGATGCATATGCTATTGCTATAGGCGTTGATGTAGATGAAAATAAAATAGTAATAAAAAAAGTGAATAAAGAAGAAGCTGAATCAAATACTATTGATAAATCCAGACTTTATAAGATTCACATAAAACCAAGTTATGGTCGTATTACCGGAAAGAAAATGATTGATGAACTTAAATATATATATAAGTTTGATTTTACAAAACAACCGGCATATAAATTTAGTGCTAAATGGAATACGGGTGATAAAATGTTAATCGTTGATGTAAAGGAGGGAACGTATGCTTAATATATTAAGTATTAATTCTTCAACTCAAATTACAATGATAGTAATTTGGGTTATTGTAATTGCTCTTGCAATAGTTTTAGAAGAACAAACTGCACAATTAGTATCGATTTGGTTTGCAGCTGGAGCGATAGGTGGTATTATTGGGGCAATTCTAAAATGGGAAATATATTGGCAATTGATTGTATTTGCTGTAATAACATTCATTTTAGTTTTAGCAACAAGACCTATTGCTAAAAAATTAACGTTAAATACTGAAGTAAAAACAAACGCTGATAAATTAATTGGTATGAAAGGCAAATTAACAAAAACAATTTTACCAGATGAAAAAGGTGAAATTAAAATTGATTATCAATACTGGACAGCAGTTTCAGTTGATAATAAAAAGATTGAAGAAGGCGAAGTAGTTGTTGTTAAAGATATAGTTGGCAACAAATTAGTCGTTGATTTGATTGAAGAAATAGATATTAAATAGGAGGATTAAGTATGTTTTTAGCTATTTCAAGTGGGCAAGCCGTATTAATCGGTTTAGCTGTATTATTAGTTATTGTTGTAATTATAATTATTTCAAATATTAAAATTGTTCCTCAAACACAAGCATATGTTGTTGAACGTTTAGGAAGACACCATGCAACATGGGGAACAGGTATTCATGTGTTGATTCCATTCTTTGATAAAATTGCAGTTGATGTTTCTGCTCCAGTTATTCCTGTATCAAAATTAGATACACCTAGAAAAATTGGTATTGTTAATTTAAAAGAACAAGTAATTGATTTTGATCCACAACCAGTTATTACTAAAGATAATGTTACAATGCAAATTGATGCTGTTGTTTACTTCCAAATTACAGATCCAAAAGCATATGTATATGGAGTTTCTAAACCAATTAAAGCTTTAGACAATTTAACAGCAACTACTCTTCGTAATATTATGGGTGAATTAGATTTAGATGAAGCACTAACTAGTAGAGAAATTGTTAACACTAAAATGCGTTCAATTCTAGATGAAGCAACTGATCCATGGGGAATTAAGGTTGTTCGTGTTGAAGTAAAAAATATTATGCCACCAAAAGATATTCGTGATGCAATGGAAAAACAAATGCGTGCTGAACGTGAAAGACGTGAAGCAATTCTACTTGCTGAAGGGGAAAAGAGATCTGCTATTCTTAAAGCTGAAGGTTTAAAAGAATCTGAAATTTTAAAAGCTGAAGCTCAAAAAGCATCAGAAATTTTAAAAGCAGAAGCTAAAAAAGAAGCTTTAATAAGAGAAGCAGAAGGTCAAGCACAATCTATTCTTGCAGTTAACAAAGCTCAAGCAGAAGGTTTAGCAATGATTAAAGCAGTTCAAGTTGATGAAGGAGTGCTAACTTTAAAAGCATATGATGCTTTAGGTGTTATGGCAAACGGACAATCAACTAAGATTATCGTTCCATCAAACTTACAAGGACTTGCAGGTGTTGCAGCTTCTTTAAAAGAAATAGTATCTGAAGATAAAAAATAATAATTAAGACCTAATATTTATATTAGGTCTTTTTTTCTTGTACATTTAAAAGATAAATTAATTATAGGATTAATTAATAATAAACCTCCAACACAAGATCCAACATTAAACAATATATGTATAAAACTTAAATAAAGTGATAAATTAGAATAACTTGT